>DASPVG010000059.1:0-15288 GCA_035622455.1 Terriglobales bacterium | reverse complement strand
AGCGTTCGACCGGATGCTCGAGCACGCAGCGGAATTGGGGGGAAACGCCGTGGTGGGTGCGCGCTACGATGCGACCGAAATCATGCAAGGGGTGACCGAAGTCCTAGCCTACGGGACGGCGGTTTACGTCGAACCCCTGCGCTGATCTCAGGCTGCGATCTGCCGGGCCCTCGCCCGAAGCCGCTCAAGTCTCGCTAGCTCCTATCGCCAGGGTCTACGGTCGTGTCGAATGACCCGGAAGGGTTGCTTCCGGGGAGAATCAAATCAGTAAACTCAATCCCTTGTGGTTTGCTGACCCGCTCACCGCAATTTCTGGGGCTTTCTCATCCCGACCAGAGCACCCCCAAACTACCTATAAATTCCTTATTGACAACAAATAATTTAGGCGTAGGATGTGGTCGAAAGTGGTACAAAGTGGTAGAAACAGGATGACGGTGGGCAGACTTGCTAAACCGAGAGGCGGCAGTGGAATTTGCGGCTGATTCCCTCAAAAACAGCCCGGATATGGACCGCCAATGCAAGGCCTTAGCCTCCCTTGTGGTTGGAGTAGTAGCTGGTATCAAGCCCTTCCGGGGCGCAATCCATGTTTCGCGGCAATCACCCAACCCGCGTCGACGAAAAGGGACGGTTGAAGGTCCCCGCGGAATTCAAGCGCGTGATCGACGAGAAGTACGGAGTGCAATTTTACATCACCAGCCTGGATGGGAGAGTTGCTCAGCTGTATCCCTTCGAGGAATGGGAGCGAATCGAGCAGAAGCTGGCCGGGCTGTCCACGTTCAATCCAACGAAGAAGAAGTTCTTGGATCGGGCGAACTACTGGGGACAAATTGTCGAGATGGATGGTCAAGGTCGCCTGCTGATGCCGCAACTGCTGCGCGACGCCGCCCGCATCAAAGGCGAAGTTGCGGTGACCGGCCACCTGACGCATCTGGTGGTTCGCAATCTGGACGATTATCGGCAGGAGATTGAGCAGCAGCCGTTTACGCCCGAGGATGAGAAGACGCTCGACGACCTGGGCATCTAGTGGGCGAGGGTTTCACAGACACCCCTCAGGGGGGTGGGCGTGGTGGCAAGCACGTCCCGGTTCTTTTAAAAGAAGCGATCGACCTTTTAGCCGTCCGGCGCGGCGGAACCTATATCGACGCCACCGTGGGCCTTGGCGGGCACAGTTACGAAATCGCAAGACGCCTCGGCGCACCGGGTCATTTGATTGGGCTCGATAAAGATCCCGCAGCGCTCGGAATTGCGCGGCAGCGCCTAGAGCCCGGGCAGGCAAGATTTGGCCCGGCCGGGGCTGGCAGCTCTCCCCGCGCAGGGGAAAAAGATTGGCCGAAGATCACGCTGTTGCATGCCTCCTTTGCCGAGATCGGAGATCGGTTGGGCTCGGCCCTGGCCGATGGCCTTCTGGCAGATCTCGGAGCGAGCAGCTTGCAATTCGACGATCCCCTGCGAGGCTTCAGTTTTCAGGCGGAGGGACCGCTCGACATGCGAATGAACCCGCAGGCCGAGTTGACGGCCGAACAAGTGGTAAACCACCTCGACGAGCGCAGGCTCGCCGATGTGATTTACGAATTCGGTGAGGAAAGGAGGTCGCGGAGAATCGCCAGAGCCATTGTCCGGTCGCGGCCGATAAGTACAACCGCACAGCTTGCGGCTGTGATATCCGCCGCGGCTCGGCCAATGAATACAGGCTTTGCGCGCATCCATCCGGCGACCCGGACCTTTCAAGCTCTCCGAATTTTCGTAAACCGCGAACTGGATGATCTGCGGGTGCTGCTCAATTGCGCCCCGCAGGTCCTGGCGCCAGGCGGACGGCTGGTGATCATCAGCTTTCATTCCCTCGAGGATCGAATGGTAAAAGATGCTCTCCGCGAGGGCAGCAAGCGGGGTGATTATCGCGTGCTGACACGAAAGCCCGTCACGCCTGGGGAAGAAGAGATCGATCGCAACCCGCGGTCACGCAGCGCAAAATTGCGCGCGGCGGAACGATCCTAAACCATAGCGGTCGAGCGATCGAGCCTGGGTAGGACCCGGTCGCACGGGCGCGCGTCCTCTGTCGTTCTGAGCTCTCGACGGTTTCGAGGCAGGCTGGCATGATCGGGCAGCAGGACCTGACAAAGTTTCCGGAGCAGTATCGCCTTCCACTCCAAAGGGCGAAAAAAACAAACCACCTTCACTCGATGCTGCTCCGGAAAAGGTTCTGAAGGTAGGGAGAAACGAGGACATTATGTACACCGGCACCCTGATTGACGACCTGATCAAAACCGTGGAGCGCGCCGAACGATGCTCCCAGAGACCACTCTCTGCCGAAGAAAAACTGGCCCACTTCTACCAAGTGGCGCAGTTCGAAATGGCGCAATTTGAAACCCGTTTCGCGGGAGTCGCCTGATGGCTACCGCGGCCGCGGTACTCGAGCGCTGCTTGCGGAATGGGCGGAGGCCATGCTGGAGCGGCACGCCCGAAGTGTATTTTGCCAAACCCATCGACAATTCTCGCCTGGTCAAGCTCGAAGACCCCAAGCGCAGCCACGAAATGCGACAGTTTGGCGTGGCCCTGGCTTGCCTCTTCCTGCTGGTGATGACCTACACCTGGCAGCATTTCAAGGCCGTGGAGTACGGATATAAGGTGGAATCGCTCAAGGCCCAGCGGGATGGCCTGATTGAGGAGAATCGGGTGCTACGGCTGGAGACGGCATCCCTGCGTGCGCCCGAGCGCATCGACAAGATCGCGCGCGAGTTCGGCATGCAACCGACCCGGGCCGGACAGGTGATGCGAATGGATTCCGCCCTTCCCGACGCGAACACCTCCGAGATCGCGAGCGTGGCTAGCATATCCGTGATTTCAGCGCCGTGACAGCCGCACGGCCAGTTCAGCATGGATGAAACCGGATCTGACCAGCAGGGAAGAGACCGATCGGTGTGAGCCCCTGCCAATCTATGGTTCCGATTGCTGGCGGCTTTGACGGCCTCGGCGGGCCGCCAAGTTCGTCGAAGGGCGCGACGTGGCTTTTCCTTCATCCCGCAATAGCATCGAGACCCGTCTTTATATCCTGGGTGTCGTCCTCCTCCTCTGGTGTGGCACCATCTGCCTGCGGCTGGTGTATCTGCAAATCCTGCGCTACGGGAGCTTTGAGCTGCGCGCTCAGCACCAGCAGCAGCGCACCGTCGAACTCTCGGCTCGACGCGGGGTGATCTACGATCGTGCCGGTCGCGAATTGGCGATGTCCATCTCGGTGGATTCCGCCTTCGCGGTCCCTAGCGAAATTCCCGACCTCGCAAGTACGATCTCGCTGATTTCGCGCATCACCAAGACCGATCCGCGTGAGCTTCTCGCCCGCTGCAAGGCGGCCCGCACCTTTTGCTGGGTGGCGCGAAAGGCCGACAGCGAAACCGTCGAGCGCATCCGCTCGCTCAATCTGCGTGGCATCTACTTCCAGAAAGAATCCAAACGTTTCTATCCCAAGGGCGAACTGGCGGCGCAGGTAATCGGCTATGTCGGGACCGACGATGAAGGGCTGAGCGGAATCGAGCGCGAATATGACGAAGGGCTGGGGGGTCGGGCGGGTGAGATGCTGATCTCGGTCGATGCCCGCAAGAAATGGTTCGCCAGCGTCGAAAAGCAGCCTGAGCCGGGACAGAATGTCGTGCTCACCCTCGATCAGCAAATTCAATACATCGCCGAGCACGAGCTCGATGCGGCTATGGAAACGACCCATGCCATCAGTGGCACGGTCATCGTGGAGAATCCGCACACCGGAGAAATTCTGGCGCTCGCAAATCGTCCCACCTTTAACCCCAATCGCACCCGCGAAATCACGCCCGACAAACTGAAGAACCATGCGGTTAGCGACGTGTACGAGCCGGGCTCGACGTTCAAAGTGGTCACCATCTCGGCGGCGCTGGACGAAAACCTGACTCGCCCCGATGAGAAGTTTGACTGCCAGATGGGATCGATCGTCGTTTTTGGCCGGCGCATTCACGACTGGAAGCCCTACGGTGTCTTATCGGTTTCCGACATTCTGGCGCGCTCGAGCGATGTGGGCGCCATCAAGATTGCCTTGCGTCTGGGCGATGAGCGCATGGACAAATACATTCGCGCCTTCGGATTCGGACATCAGACCGGGATCGAGCTTCCGGGCGAAACCCGGGGTCTGGCGAAGCCCCTCAACCGCTGGTCGAAGGTGTCGATCGGTGCCATTGCCATGGGCCAAGAGATCGGCATCTCGCCGCTGCAACTGGCCGCCATGGTTTCAAGCATTGCCAACGATGGTGTCCTGGTGGGGTCGCGCATCGTCGCCTCGACAACCACGCCGCAGAGCGCACCGCAAACCATCACTTTTCACCCGGTCGACGAACGCCGCGTGATTTCGACCACCACCGCCGGCCTGATGCGACAGATGATGCAAGGCGTGGTTATTCTTCCCTACGGCACGGGGAAGAGGGCAATTCTTGAGGGTTACAGCTCCGCGGGCAAGACGGGCACGGCACAGAAGGTCGACCCGGTAACCCACACCTATTCGCGTAGCAAATATATCGCTTCGTTTGCGGGGTTTGCGCCCGTCAATAATCCAGCCGTCGTGTGTGTTGTGATTCTGGATTCGCCCGTCGGCGGACACCATGGTGGTGAAGTCGGGGCGCCGGTATTTCAGCGGATTGTGCAACAAGTGCTCGAGTACTTGCACACCTCTCACGACGTCGAGCTTCCACCGAACCGCAACCTGCTGGCCGCGCGACCGAGCAAAGAGAAAGAAGACGACCTTCGGGAAGGCTCTCCGGATCGCCTCAATGACACCCTAGAAATCGCCGACATGCCGCGCCCGAGCTCCGTACCTCCCGGCCCTTCTCCCGACCCGACCGAGAGGGTTGCAATGACCGCGCCTTCCGACGCGGCCAAGCAGGAGAGCCCGCCCGAGCAGCCAAAGCCGGCTTCGCTGTCTCCCCTAACCCGGACCGCCTCCGAACCTCTCCCCGCCGGCAACGGAACGGTCATTGTCGATATCGAGCAAGGCGGAATCCTCGTACCCTCGTTTGCGGGAAAGAGCGTGCGCGCGGCGATTGAGACGGCCGAGGAGAACGGTTTAGATTTGGATATCGTGGGCAGCGGCTTGGGCGAAGACCAGTCACCAGCGGCCGGAGCCCACGTTGCGATGGGGTCGAAAGTGACGGTGCGGTTTGGGCGGTGAGCCCGGCTCCTGTGTGATCCCCAGAAGAAAGCTACTCCGGACGAGCGGAAAGCAAGCCAGTCGCCTCTGCCGAATCGTGCCCTATAATCGATGGGAATGACTTTCGACGAGCTTCTCTATGGCGCGGAGATCCTGACGCAAAGCGGGAATCCGAGCGTCCGCGGTCTCGAGTACGATTCCCGCAAGCTCCAGCCGGGAGACGTCTTCGTGGCCATGCGAGGGGAGACCCACGACGGCAATCGCTTCATTGATCAGGCCATCGCCGCCGGAGCAGTCGCGGTGGTGACCGATTCGGACCAGGAGAGGCCTCGCCCAGAAGTCGCTTGGGCGCAGGCGACTCACGCACGTCGGGTGCTCGCCCGGATGAGCGCCAATTTTTACCGCCGTCCGGCGGAACGCCTGGCGATCACCGGGATTACCGGCACCAACGGAAAGAGCACAACCGCGTTTCTCGTGGAATCCATGCTGGCTGCCGCCAACCGCAAGACCGCGCTCATCGGCACCATTGAGTATCACGTGGCGGGTCAGGTTCTGCCCGCGCCGCACACCACTCCGGAAGCCCTGGAGCTCAATCGCATGCTGAATCAGGCTCTGGGCGATGGCGCGACCGAGGCGGTGATGGAAGTGTCCTCGCATGCGCTGGCGCAGCAACGGGTGTACGGCATTCCTTTTGATGTTGCGATCTTCACCAATCTGACCCGCGATCACCTGGACTACCATCACACGATGGACGAGTATTTCGCGTCCAAGCGAATTCTATTTGAGGGTTGTGGCACCGATGGTCCCCGGGCGGCGGTGCTGAATGTCGATGAAGACTACGGCGTGAAACTGGTCAAGGTGTCGAAACGACACGATGCGGATGTTCTCACTTACGGCCTCAGAAAGGCAGACCTGCATGCCGAGAAAGTTGAAATCAGCCCCCATGGAACGCGCTTCGATCTGGTAACCCCCGATGGCGTCATTCCCGTGTTCTCTACCCTTCTCGGGCAGGTGAATGTCTATAACATTCTTGCCGCTGCCGGTGCGGCCTATGCCCGGGGTTTGCCCTCGGACCCGATTGCCAGGGGTGTCGAAGCCCTGACTCGCGTGCCCGGTCGTTTCGAGCGGGTCGATTGTGGTCAGCCTTTCACGGTCGTGGTGGATTATGCCCATACCCAGGATGCCTTGCGGAATCTCACCTCGCTCGCCCGGCAGTTCGTGGAACAGGCAGGCAACCGGGGCCGGGTGGTTACGGTGTTTGGCTGTGGGGGGAACCGTGATCGCGCCAAGCGGCCGATGATGGGTGAGGCGGCGGGCCAGTGGAGTGACTTTGTGGTTCTAACCTCGGACAATCCGCGCCAGGAGGATCCCCTGGCCATTATCAATGATGCGCTGGTGGGCTTGCAGCGTTCGGAGGCCAAGTACAAGGTAGAGCCAGACCGAAGGGCGGCGATCGCGCTGGCGATTGCCGAGGCAAGACCCGGGGACATCGTGCTACTGGCGGGGAAGGGCCACGAGAAATTCCAGATCGTTGGGGAAGAAGCCATCCCCTTCGATGATGTGGAAGTGGCGCGAGAGGCCCTGACCCGTGCCGGATTTTGCTCGGAACCCGCCGGTGCTAGCGCCGCACCGAACTTATGAAGCTACTGCTCGGTCGAGTCGCTGAGTTCGTTTCCGCCAGCGGTGAATTTGACCGGCAAGCGACGGCTCTCGGCTATTCCCTTGATTCCCGCACCATTCAGCCGGGCGAGGTCTTCTTCGCCGTGCGGGGCGAGCGCTTCGATGGACATGATTTCGTCCGCCAGGCTCTCGAAAAAGGGGCCGTGGCGGCGATTGTCGGTCGCGACCGAGTGCGAGACTTCTCGAGCAAAGCCGGCCTGATGGCGGTGGGCGATCCCTTGGTGGCCTTGCAGGCCTTAGGGGCTGCGGTGCGCCGGCTCTGGGCGAAGCCGCTGGTGGGGGTCACGGGATCGACCGGCAAGACCACCACCAAAGAGGCGATCGCCGGTCTGCTCTCGTCCCGCTTCCGCCTGCTGAAGTCCGAGGGAAATCTCAACAACCACTTCGGCCTGCCCCTCATGCTTTTGAAGCTCGAGAGGGAGCATGACATCGCGGTGATCGAAATGGGGATGTCGCACGCCGGAGAAATCGCGAGGCTGGCAACCATTGCCCAGCCCGAAATCGGCGTGGTTACCAACGTGGCTCCGGTGCACCTGGAGTTCTTCAACTCGGTTGCGGAAATCGCCCGTGCGAAATACGAACTGGTCGAGGCCTTGCCGGCCAGCGGGACCGCGATCCTCAATGCCGATGATGAATACGTTTCTCAGTTCGGGCGCGGCTTTCACGGCAAGGTGGTGCTTTACGGACGCAAGCCGGAGGCCCGGGTGCGGGCGGAAAATGTGGAGGCCCAGGGGACGCTTGGATCGAAGTTTGAGCTGGTGGTCGATGGCGTTCGCGAAACCGCGACTCTGCCCTTGGTCGGGGCCCACAATGTGGATAACGCGCTGGCGGCGGTGGCGGTAGCTCTGGAATGCGGATTCACTCCTCGAGAAGCAGCTGGTGAGCTTGCCCGGCTCGCTCCCGCGGACAAGCGGGGACAGGTCGTCCAACTGGGCAACATCACGATCATCAATGATTGTTACAATTCGAATCCGAAAGCCCTCAACGCCATGGTGGACGCTTTGGCGGCGATGCCGGCGGCGCGTCGGATTGTGGTCGCCGGTGAAATGCTCGAACTGGGGCCTCGCGGGGAAGCCTTGCATCGCCAATCAGGCGAGCACATAGCCGAGAAAAAGATCGATGTGCTGCTGGGGGTGCGCGGCCTGGCCCAATCCTTGGTCGATGCCGCACGGGGAGCAGGGATGCGAGCCGAGTTCGTAAGCACGCCCGAACAAGCCGGCGAGTGGTTGGTCAGAGAGACGCAACCGGGAGACCTGGTCCTGGTGAAGGGGTCTCGAGGTGTGAAGCTCGAAACGGCACTCGAGCAGTGGTTCGAGGAGCGCGTGCCGTAGACGGTTGGGAAACCGGTTCGGATAGCTGGCCTCGGGTGGTCCAATGTGTGGCAGCCGTCGGGCTTGCTGGTCATTCGATCAGGGTGCCGAGGAGGATGGGCCGGGCGAGAAACGCTCGTCTGGCGGTTCGTGTTCGGTTCGATGCCCACGGCGAGTGAGCGAGGTCCAACCTCGAACGGTCGGAGCAGGGAGGCGGATTGCTTTATTGGTTGTTGTATTTAAAACTGTTTCACTACTTCCCGCCGTTCCGTATTTTCCGCTATCTGACCTTTCGTACTGCCTTTGCCAGCCTGACCGCCCTGTTCACCGGACTGATTGTAGGCCCGCTCGTCATCAACCGCCTGCGGGAGTTTCAGATCAGCCAATACATCCGGGAAGAGGGGCCGAAAGCTCATCAGAAGAAAGCCGGAACGCCCACCATGGGCGGTTTGTTGATCGCGATTTCCATGGTGATTCCAACCCTGCTGTGGGCCGATCTCAGCAATCGCTTCGTTTGGATCGCGGTGCTCTCGACTTCTGCCTTCGCCGCCATTGGCTTCGCCGACGATTACAGCAAGGTGGTGCATCGCAGAAATCTGGGACTCACCGGCAAAGCCAAGCTCGGCTACCAGATTGCCACCAGCATCGGGGTCGCCGTAGCGCTGATTGCCATGCAAACGCGGGGACTGTATTCGACCAAACTGTTGGTACCTTTCGTGAAGCAATTTCGTCCCGACTTGGTCATTGATTCGGTGGAACACAGTCCTCATCTCTGGCCCTTGGCCTTTCTTCCGTTCATTGCCTTTGTCGTTCTGGTGATCGTCGGCGCCAGCAACGCCGTGAATCTTACGGATGGTCTCGACGGGCTGGCCATCGGCTGTACGGTCATTGCCGCCGGGGCCCTGTCGGTACTCACCTACGTCAGCGGCCATGCGACCTTCGCTTCGTATCTCGAATTAGAACGCATGCCCCAGGTCGGCGAGCTGACCATCTTTTGCGGCACCATGGTGGGAGCCGCCATCGGCTTCCTCTGGTACAACGCCCATCCGGCCGAGGTCTTTATGGGTGATGTCGGATCGCTCGCTTTGGGCGGAGCCATCGGAACCGTGGCCGTCATCATTAAGCAGGAATTGCTGCTCCCATTCATCGGCGGGGTATTTGTGATCGAAGCCATTTCGGTCATCCTGCAAGTGGTCTCCTATAAGCTTCGCCGCAAGCGTATTTTCAAAATGGCTCCCTTGCACCATCATTTCGAACTGCTGGGCTGGTCGGAGTCGAAAATCATTGTGCGCTTCTGGATTGCCTCGCTGGTCTTTGCCCTGTTTGCCCTCACAACCTTGAAACTGAGATAGCTAAGTTTTAAGATCCCTGGTTCACCGCCCATCATGCAGTCAGGAGGAACGAGTGGCCATCGAGCTTCGCGACAAACGTGTTCTCATCGTAGGCCTCGGCCAATCGGGCATGGCGGCGGCGCGATTTGTGAAGTCGAAGGGAGCGCGGGTCACGGTTTCCGATACCAAAACCTTAGAGGAATTGAAGGACAAGATTCCTCTTTTGCTCGATGAGGGCATCGCGGTTGAGACCGGTCCTCACAGCGAACGAACCTTCCAGAACCAGGACTTGATCATAATGAGTCCTGGAGTTCCACTCGACGCACTGCCACTGCGGCAAGTGTCTTCTCGGGGCGAAAAGGTCATTGGCGAAATCGAACTGGCCGCCCAGTTTTTTCCCGGCTGGATCCTTGCCATTACTGGCTCCAACGGAAAGACGACCACCACCGCTCTCACCGGCCAGGTGGTTAGGAACGGCGGCTTCCCCACGGTCGTTGGGGGCAACATTGGCACGCCCGCCATTTCGCTGGTCGAGCAGGCGACCGAAGACACGGTGGCCGTGCTCGAGGTTTCGAGTTTCCAGCTCGAAACCATCCGTACCTTTCGGCCTCACATCGCGGTCGTGCTCAACATCACTCCGGACCATCTCGACCGGCATGGCACCTTTGACGCCTACCGGGACGTCAAAGCGCGTCTTTTCGAGAATCAGCAGGCGAACGATTTCGCGGTGCTGAACGCAGACGATCCCCGCTGCGTGGAACTTCGAACCCGCACCCGGGCCCAGGTCTTCTGGTTCAGCCGCAAGCAGGTCCCAAGTCAGGGAACGTACGTGTCTGGGGGACGTATTTTCTTCCAAGACGCAAGTGGACGGCAGGAGATCATGCCGGTTTCCGACATTTCTCTCGCAGGCGCGCACAACCTCGAGAACGTCTTGGCCGCGGTGTGCGCGGGAGTGCTCAGTGACGTTCAGCCCGGGCGCATCCGCAAGGCGGTTCGCGAATTCCGCGCCGTCGAGCACCGGTTGGAATACGTGGCCTCGATCGGCGGTGTTGCCTATTACAACGATTCCAAGGCCACCAATGTCGATGCCACCATCAAGGCGCTTGAATCCTTCCCTGCGAACATCCGCCTGATTCTCGGTGGCAAGGACAAAGCCAGCGATTACCGTCAACTGCATGATCTTCTTCGGCAGCGGGTGAAATGCGTGTACACCATCGGAGCTGCGGCGGAAAAGATTGAGTCCGAGATCCAGGGCGTCACCGAGGTGTTTCACGCCGAGACCCTGGAGAATGCCATTCGCCGTGCCGCCGAAGCCGGAGAGTCCGGAGACATCGTGCTGCTCGCTCCCGCCTGTGCCAGCTTCGACCAATTCCGCAACTACGAGCACCGCGGCAAAGTCTTTAAGGAGGTGGTGCGGTCGCTTGCGGCAAAAGGGGAAGCCGAGCCTAAGGGAAACGGCCCGGCGAACCAAGTCAATTAACAGGCGGAAACGAACCCGCAACCATCCCCGCTCACGGCCGTGTTGAAATGAAGTTCCATGGCGAAGCGCGTCAGCGCCGATCGTTGGCTCTTTACCGTTACCCTCGTCTTGATATTTATCGGCCTGGTCATGGTGTTCAGCGCCTCGGCGGTGATGGCAAAGGAACGTTACGGTTCCGGATACTTTTTTCTACTGCGGCAGCTGGGATGGGCGGCAGCGGGACTCCTGGCCATGGTGGTTGCCATGAGAATCGACTACCGCCGCTATAAACATCCTGCGGTCGTCTTTTCCTTGCTGGGTCTGACCACACTCATGTTGATCGCCGTCTTCTTGGTCGACCGCGCCCACCACACCCACCGCTGGATTCACTGGGGTCCGATGTCCTTTCAGCCTTCCGAGATGGCCAAACCGGCGCTCCTGCTGTTTCTTGCATTCTTCCTCGAAAACCGCACCCGAACCATGGACGACTGGCGAAACACGGTCCTGCCCGCGGTGGTACCCACGCTGGTTTTTGTGGGTCTGATCGTGCTGCAGCCGGATTTGGGAACGGCCATCACCTGCGCTGCCATCACCGGCTGTGTGCTCTATGCGGCAGGAATCCAGATGCGTTATCTCGGCTATGGATTGCTGGCCTCGATCGTCCCTTTGTATTTTCTGGTCTTTCATGTGGCCTATCGCCGGGCGCGCATTCTGGCCTTTCTCAATCCCTATGCCGACCCGCAAGGCCACGGCTTTCATATCATTCAATCGCTGATTGCGGTGAGCACCGGCGGGTTGACCGGTGTAGGCTTGATGGAAGGCAAGCAGAAGCTGTTTTACTTGCCCGAGCCACATACGGACTTTATCTTTGCCGTCACTGCGGAAGAGTTCGGGCTGCTAGGTTCGCTGGTGATCGTGCTTCTTTTCGCCGTGTTTTTGTGGCGCGGCCTCGACACCGCGATGCGTACCCAGGACGTATTCGGCCGATTACTCGCTTTGGGGATCACTTCGATGATCGTGGTCCAGGCCTTCATCAACCTCAGCGTGGTGCTCGGCCTAATGCCCACCAAGGGCATACCATTGCCCTTTCTGTCTTACGGAGGCTCGTCCTTGTTTTTTGCACTAACCTCGGTGGGTGTACTGCTCAATATCTCGAAACAGGCGGAGTAGCCTAGGAATTCATGCGGGCGATTGTTGCGGGGGGTGGGACGGGTGGACATATCATTCCCGCCCTGGCCATCGCACAGCAGCTACAGAAACAATTCGCCGCCGAGGTATTATTCATCGGCACTCCCCGGGGAATCGAGAATCGTCTCGTTCCAGCGGCCGGCTTTCCCCTGCGACTTGTCCAGGTGGGAGCGTTAAAAAATGTCAGCCTGAGGACGCGTCTTCAAACCGTCTTCGACCTGCCGCGTGCGGTGTGGTCGGCAGGCCGCATGCTCGCTGAGTTCCAGCCCCAGGTCGTGATTGGAGTCGGAGGGTATGCCTCCGGGCCGGCCATGTTGGCCGCCATCCTGCGTCAAACTCCCACCCTGATCTTCGAGCCCAACTTGGTTCCGGGCTTCGCCAATCGGTTGGTGGCCCCCTTTGCCTCTTCTGCCGCTGTACATTTCGAAGAAACCGGGAAGTATTTTGCTCACTCGAAAGTCACCGGCGTTCCCGTCCGCGATCGATTTTTTCACATCGCCCGCCCGCCCGATTCTCCGACCCTGTTGATCTTTGGCGGGAGCCAGGGCGCTCGGGCCATCAACCGGATTGGAATCGAAGCGGCCGCGCCATTGCTCGAGCGCGTATCTGGTCTCAAGATTCTCCATCAAACCGGCGAAGCCGACTATCAGGATGCCCAGGCGGCGTATGCGAAGTTAGGCGGGTCGGTTGAAGTCTATCGTTTTATCGACGATATGCCTGCCGCGTTTGCCCGCTCGAGTCTGCTCGTCTGCCGCTCTGGAGCGAGCACCGTGGGGGAGATCACCGCAGCCGGCAGACCGGCGATCCTGGTACCCTTTCCGCGAGCCGCCGATGATCATCAAAAACGCAATGCCGAGGCTCTCGAGCGAATCGGTGCCGCCCTAATGATGGAGGAAAGGCAACTCACCGCAGAGAACTTAGTCGAAACCGTAAGTTCGCTCTTTGCTGACCCAGGGCGCCTCCAGCACATGGGGGAGAGCGCCCGCAAGCTAGCGCACCCGAAAGCCGCTCTGGAGATTGCAGAAATGGTGGCCAGACTGGCAGGGACAGAGACCTAGACGGCGATTGCTTCAAATCTTGAGGGGAAACCTCGCGCAACGGAAAAGGAAGCTGTTTCAGAATTCCCAATCCGCTTTGTCTGGGTTGCGCCTGATGAAAGACGATTCACCCGGCGACATGCCGTTTGTGCTCGGCGACAACCTGGTACTCGGTCTTAACCAAACCGCTCGGGTAGGATTGAGTTCCTACGTGATGCAAGCGAATATCACGCGGTAGCGCGCCGAACAAAGGAATCCCGTCTCCAATCAGGACAGGCACTCGAGTGATAATCAGGCGTTGAATCAGGCCGGCACGCAGGAATCGTTGAATCGTGACCCCTCCGTCGACGTAGAGGTGGTGAGCACCGCTAGCGGCGAGTTTCGAAACGATTTCAGCCGGAGGTCCAGCCATCTGCTCCACAACCCCTTGGCGTGCTGCCGACAAGTCAACGGGCCGGCTGCTGAGGACCACGACGCGTTTCCGACCATAGGGCCAGTCCGCGAAGGCCAGAACGGTCTCGAAGGTCTTGCGGCCTATCACGAGCGCATCGACGCTAGCGATGAACTCGTCGTAGCCATGGGGCTCGCCGCCGCCCGGCGGCAGAAAGTCGAGATCGCCGTTCGGACGGGCAATGAATCCGTCGACGCTGGTCCCGATGAAGACGGAAACGGTCATCTTAGACTCCTTCTCGAATCGAGTCGGGGCATTATAGCTTTCTGGGAGCCTCTGAATGCGCCGGTGACAGCCGAAGGATGTCCGGAAACGGACGGTCGATTTCGTGAGTGGGCACTTTATGTCTCATGTGGGCGGGGCCCGGCGCTCCTATCGCCTGATTTTTGAATTGCATTGGTGGATTTTGCTTGTGGTTGGAGGATTGCATCCCGTCCAACCGGCTATTTTCCGAACGGCTGAGATCACATTCTCCGTCCCCGTTTCGGGAGAGAGAACATGATAACTGGGCTGCGTCAAGATCTTCGTTACGGGTGGCGCCAGTTGTCGCGGTCGTGGGCATTCACGACCACCGCCGTGGGGACTCTAGCCCTGGGAATTTGCACGAACGTGGTTGTGTTCAGCGTGCTGAATGCGCTGCTTCTGAGACCCCTCGACGTGCCCCAGCCTACGGGTCTCTACAACGTCGCGAACGAGACACACGGGGGTAACGATCAATCCTATCCTGACTACCGGGATTTTCAGAGCCGAAATACAAGCTTCAGCGGCATGGCGGCGTACAAGATAGACGACGCGGGTCTAAGCACAGGAAATGCCACCTACAAGTGCTGGTACTACAAAGTTTCGGGGAATTATTTTGACATGCTTGGGGTCGAGCCTTTCCATGGCCGACTTTTTCACTCAAGCGACGAACGTGGACCAAACTCGGCCCCGTTTATCGTCTTGAGCTATGACTTCTGGAGCAGCCATTTCGACGCGGATGCCCGCATTGTTGGGGCGACCGTTGCTATCAATCGGCACCCGTTCACCGTGATCGGGGTTGCCCCGGACGGGTTTCACGGAACCGAGCGGTTCTTATGGCCGGATTTCTGGATGCCAATCGTCAATGGCGAGGACTACGAGAATACCGACTTTTTGTCCAACCGGGGCACGCACAACCTCTGGATCCTGGGAAAGCTGAAGGCGGGCGTCAGCCCCCAGCAAGCCAGCGATGATCTGAACTCCATCGCGCGCGAATTGCAGCGGGAGAATCCCGCGACGGACGACGGTTTGCGGGCTGAACTGGTAAGGCCTGGGTTGATGGGTGACTTTCTCGGAGACCCGACTCGGTCGTTCCTGGCGGGCGTCATGCTGCTGGCCTTTCTCGTGCTGCTGGCGGCCAGTGCTAATCTCGCGAGCCTCTTTGCGGCCCGCACTGCCGACCGCGGCCGGGAATTGGCGATCCGCCTTGCAGTAGGATCCAGCCGCTGGCATCTCTCCCGGCAATTGCTGGTTGAAGCCCTCCTCATTGCGGGGATTGGTGGCGTGCTTGGAACGATTTTTTCTCGCACCTTGCTGAACGCCTTGACGCGTTGGCAGCCATTCCCGGAACTTCCGGTGCACGTGACCGTTAACTCAGATGCAAAGGTCTACCTTGCTGGACTGCTTTTGTCAGTCGGAAGTGGAATGGCC
>DASPVG010000058.1:0-50053 GCA_035622455.1 Terriglobales bacterium | reverse complement strand
TCGATCAGTGTTTCTTCTTCTTCGCAGCTTTTTTCTTGGCTGGCATGAAGTTTCCTCCGTGAACGATTTTCCCTTGCAAGCGAATCCGAGCGTGGCCGCTTGAGTCACCGGCGGCAACGTTCACATCCAGATATTGCGGGGGATTAGAGTCGTTGTCAACAGAATTCTTCGCGCCCGGGTTGCCCTGCGGGCGATTGCGGACCGCCGGATTGTCGTAAACTTGTTTGCACCATGCTCGCGGATCCCATTGAGCTAGAGATTTTCAAGAACATCTTTCACTCGGTGGCGGAGGAAATGGGCGCGGCTCTCCGCCGCACTGCTTTCTCCCCCAACATCAAAGAGCGGCGCGACTACTCCTGTGCAGTGTTCGACGGCCAAGGGGAAGTGGTTGCCATGGGCGATCACATGCCCGTGCATCTCGGCTCGATGCCCAAGTCGGTACGTGCCCTGCTGAACAGTTTTCCTCTGGAACGGGGGGATGTCGCCATCCTGAATGACCCGTTCCGCGGGGGGACCCACCTCCCCGACATCACCTTGCTGACCCCCTTCTATTCCTCCGGCAAGAGCCGGCGGCCGGATTTCTATCTTGCCTCCCGCGCCCATCACGCCGACGTGGGCGGCAGCTTTCCCGGATCCATGGGTCTCTGCCGGGAGATTTATCAGGAGGGGCTGCGGATTCCGCCGATGAAAATCATGCGCGGCGGGGTTCTTGCATCCGAGGTTCTCGCCCTGCTTTTGAACAATGTGCGCACTCCGCGGGAACGCGAGGGCGACTTGGGAGCGCAGATCGCGGCCGGTCATACCGGGGTAGGAAGGCTGGGGGAAATCTGCTCCCGCTATGGTGTGGCCCGGGTGAAGCGTGCGGCCCGAGAGTTGTTGGACTACTCGGAAAAGATGATGGGCGTGTTTCTGGACCAAGTTCCGCGCGGATTCTACGAGGCGGAAGACTTCCTGGATAATGACGGGATCGGCACACGACCGGTGAAGATCGCCGTTCGAATCGAGTTCCTGGGGAGGGGGAAACGGAAAGGTCCTCGGGTCATGGTCAATTTCACGGGCAGCGATCCGCAGGTGGAAGGCAGCATCAATGCAGTCGAGGCCATCACGTATTCCGCGTGCTTCTACGTATTCCGGTGCCTGCTGGCGGAATCTGTTCCGGCTACCGCCGGGCTGATGCGCCCGGTCGAAATCATCGCCCCGGAAGGGACAGTCGTCAATGCCCGTCCTCCGGCCGCGGTGGCAGGCGGGAATGTGGAAACATCGCAGCGCATCGTCGATGTACTTTTGCGGGCGTTGGCGAAAGCGATTCCCCAGCGGATTCCGGCGGCGGCCGCGGGAACCATGCATAATTTGACCATCGGCGGAATGGATCCCCGAACTCGCGAACCTTTCGCTTACTACGAAACCATCGCCGGTGGGATGGGGGCGCGCCCGACAAAAGCGGGAGTTTCGGGGATACATACGCATATGACAAACTCGCTCAATACACCGGCCGAGGCATTGGAGTATGCCTATCCCCTGCGAGTACGCCGGTACGGCTTACGTGCGGGGAGCGGAGGGCCGGGGAAACACCCTGGAGGGGATGGCATGGTCCGCGAGATCGAAGTGCGGGCCGATGCTGAGGTGACTCTGCTCGCGGACCGGCATCTGCGTGGTCCCTATGGTTTATGGGGGGGAGGAGACGGATTGCCGGGGAAGGCAGCGATCGTGCGCCGCGATAATTCCATACAGCCGCTCCCGGGGAAGTTCAATCTCCGCCTGCGCAAGGGGCAGAGGATACGAGTGGAAACCCCGGGCGGCGGCGGCTGGAAAAGCGCATAATGATGGGGAGGTTCTCGAACATGACTGATCTGGGCGCTCACTACCTGGAGGAAATCCACCGCCAATTCCGCGGCTACAAACGGTTGGGAGAAGCCGCGATGAATCAGCTGAAAGACGAAGACTTTTTGGTGACCCTCGATCCTGAATCGAACTCGGTCGCGATCCTGGTCAAGCATCTCGCGGGCAACATGCGATCGCGCTTTACCGATTTCCTGACGACCGACGGCGAGAAACCTGACCGCAATCGCGACCAGGAGTTCGAAATTGCTGGCCAGACAACTCGTGACGAGATCATGGGTTGGTGGGAGAAAGGTTGGGAGGGAGTTTTTTCCGCCATCGCCGAACTGAAGCCCGACGACCTGCTGCGCACGGTCACCATTCGGGCCGAGCCGCACACTGTGCTCCAAGCCATCAATCGGCAACTGGCGCATTATTCCGCGCACGTGGCTCAGATCATCTTTCTCGCCAAGCATCTGCGTTCGAGCAAGTGGAAATCGCTCAGCATTCCGCGCGGCCGATCGAAGGACCTCAACACCTTACGGGAGAAGCACGACCGCGGGCTACCCCGGGAAGAGGGAAGGGCTTCCTAGCGATCGCGAGATCCTGCTCCCTCTGCGCTCGGTCGGGTGGCCGGCTGCTTGGTGCTAGAATCAGGATTCTTGAGAGCGGATTTTCTAGGTAGCCCCGATGCGCAATACAATGCTCGCCGTCGTCAAGCAGCAAGCCGCCCCGGGCGTGGAAATCCGGGAAGTCAAGCTTCCCGCACTGGGAAGTTCCGACGTCCTGGTTAAAGTCAAAGTTGCCTCCATTTGCGGAACCGATCTCCATATTTACGAGTGGGATCGCTGGGCCCAAAGGCGGATTCACCCCCCCTTAATCCCTGGACATGAATTCTGCGGCAACGTCGTGGCGGTCGGCAATGAAGTCACCAACGTTCGAGAAGGTGATTTCGTTTCCGCCGAGATGCACGTCGCTTGTGGCACTTGCCTCCAGTGCCGGACCGGGGAAGCTCACATCTGCCAGAGGGTCAAGATCATCGGAGTGGATGCTGACGGCGCTTTCGCCGAATACGTAGTGATTCCGGAATCGAACATCTGGGCGCTCGATCCAGCCATCCCCCAGGAATATGCCTCCATCCTCGATCCCCTGGGCAACGCGGTTCATGCCGTACTGGCCGGAGAGATCGCGGGCAAAACCGTGGCCATCACGGGATGCGGTCCCATCGGGCTGTTTTCGATTGCCGTTGCGCGCGCGGTGGGGGCGGCGCAGGTGTTCGCCCTTGAAGTGAACGAACATCGCCGAGGCATCGCCCAACAAATGAAGGCGGATCTCACCTTGGATCCGACGCGGGAAGATATCGTCTCTGTCATCATGGCGCAGACTGCTGGGCTCGGCGTGGATGTTGTACTGGAAATGGCCGGCCATCCCCAGGCAATCCGAACCGCCTTTGACATCGTACGTCGGGGCGGGCGCATCTCCCTGCTCGGTCTGACCTCGAAGCCCGTGTCGCTCAATTTTTCCGAGGACATTATTTTCAAAGGCATCACCATTCAGGGGATTAACGGCCGTCGCATGTACCAGACCTGGTATCAGATGACCGCCCTGCTCAAGAATCAGAAGCTCGACCTGCATCCGGTGATCACAGACCGCATCGCGATCGAAGATTTCTCCAAGGGTATGGATCGGCTCAAGACGGGCGAATCGAGCAAGATCCTGGTGTATCCCAACGGATTAGAGGACGGCAGGAACCAGCGATCGGCCAAGGATCCGGTTCGCTGACTGCTTTCGATTGCCAGCTTCAGTCGCTCGCGACGTCTGAGGCAACCATCTGCCTTCAAGCTCCGGCCGGTAGTTTCACGATCTTCTTCTGTATTGCGTAAGTTACCAGCTGCGCTTTGTTGTGGATATCCAGCTTGCGCATGAGATTGAATTTGTGGGCCTCGATGGTCTTGACGCTCCTTCCCATGCGAACCGCAATTTCTTTAACGGATTTGCCTTCGGCGATCATCTTCACGACCTCACGCTCCCGCGGTGTCAGGGTCGCTGTCCCTCGTTTCTGCCCGCGGCGTCCTTGACCGCGCGCGCGGAAATCCTCGACCAACTTCCCAAGCACTTGGGGACTCACGTACTGGCGCCCATGGTGGACGTCGCGCACGGCGGTGAGCAGTTTGAGTGCGGGAGAATCTTTCAGAATGTAGCCGGCTGCGCCCACCTCCATACAGCGCAGCAAGTACTTCTCATCTTCCTCGAGGGTCATGAAAATCAGTCGTGTCTCGGGGGCGTCCGGTGCCATGAGCCGGGCAGCTTCGAGGCTGGATATCCCCGGTATGTCGATAGCCATGAGCACCACATCGGGTTTGAGGTTTCGCACCAGCTCAAGTCCTTGGGTGGTGTCGCCCGCCTCTCCCACGACTTGGAGGTCCGATTCGCCCTCGAGCACGCGACGCAAGCCTTCGCGGAACGACGCGTGCGCGTCAACGATTATGCATCGAATCGTCATCGTCAAATCGAAGCCGAGCTACAGGAAGTGGCGCTACCAGAGAGGCGCTCGAAGAGTGGCGCTGTGAGCCTGGTTCGGCCTCGCTGTTAAGGAAAGATTTCCTTCGATTCTAACAGCCCGGCGGCCTGTCTGCCTACGATGTCCGACGAAAAAACTTTTTCGGTGCGGCTAGGATGATTCCTCGCCTGCCGGATTTGTCCCTGCGATCAGGTACAATCCAGGGAAATGCTGCGTTATTTCACAGCCGGGGAATCCCACGGGGAGGCTTTGGTCGCCTTGCTCAGCGGGTTGCCCGCGGGACTGAAGGTAGATCAGAGCTTTATGGATCGAGAGCTTTGGCGTCGTCAGCAGGGCTACGGCCGTGGTGGACGGATGAAGATCGAGCGCGACACGGCGCACCTGATCTCCGGTGTACGTCACGGGATCACGATTGGTTCCCCGATTGCCGTTGTGCTCGAAAACCGGGACTGGAAGAACTGGCAGGAATCGCTCCCCGTTCATGAGGGAGATTCGGCGAAGCACAAACCGGTTACCGCGCCGCGCCCCGGCCACGCCGACTTAGCCGGGGCTTTGAAATACAACTTTCCGGAGGCTCGCTACGTGCTCGAGCGGGCTTCCGCCCGAGAGTCGGCGGCACGAGTCGCCATCGGCAGCCTGGCCAAGCTGTTTCTGCGGGAGCTCGGGATGGACGTTCTTAGCCATGTTATTGCCGTGGGAGGGACCTGGGTCGAGGGAGAAATCGCCTGGGAGCGCGTGGCCGCCCTCCGGGATCAAGCCGAAGTGGCGCTCAATTGTGCCGAGTCAAAATCCGAGGCGGAAATGAAGCAAGAGGTCGATCAGGCATTGCGAACCGGAGATTCGGTCGGCGGGGTTTTCGAAGTGGTGGGACATAACGTTCCTCCCGGCCTGGGCAGCTATGCGCAGTGGGATGAGCGCCTGGATGCACGCCTGGCCGGGGCCGTGATGTCGTTGCAAGCCGTGAAGGCGGTGGAGATCGGCGCCGGTATCCGGGCGGCGTCGTCGCCGGGGTCCGCCGTGCATGATGAAATAGGTTACGAGAAGTCGGGCCCTTTCTCTGGATTCACCCGCAGTCGAAACAATGCCGGCGGGATTGAAGGCGGGGTCTCGAACGGCCAGGAGATCCGGCTGCGAGGATACCTCAAGCCGATTTCTACTCTGCGGCGTCCTTTGCAATCGGTGGATTTCGCTACCCGGGAACCGGTGAAAGCGGCCTATGAGCGCTCCGATGTCTGCGTGGTACCGGCCGCGGGTGTTGCCGCGGAAGCCATGGTGGCATTGACTTTGGCAGGCTGTGCGCTGGATAAATTCGGTGGTGATTCGATGGAAGAGACCGTTCGCAACTTTCGGGGATATTGTCACCAACTGCAAACATACTGACGACTGACCAGTTTCGACTTGATGATCTATCCAATCGTGAAATTTGGTGACCCCGTTCTGGAAAAGCCAGCCGAGCCCATTACGGTCTTTGACGGTAACCTCAAGAAACTGGTGGAAGATATGTTTGAATCCATGTACGAGGCTCATGGGATAGGTCTCGCGGCACCGCAGATTGGGCTCTCCAAACGGCTGGCGGTAATTGATATCACGTTCAAGGAGGACCCGAACGCGAAGTTGGTGCTGGTGAATCCGGAAATCATCCACAGTGAGGGCAAGCACACCCAACCCGAAGGTTGTTTGAGCATTCCAGAATTTCGTGAGCCCGTCTCCCGCGCCCGGAAGGTGACCGTGCGGGCGCAAGATGTCAACGGGCACTGGTTTGAGAAAAGCGGTGAGGATCTGTTGGCCCGTGCCTTGCTTCACGAAACCGACCACCTGGATGGCAAGCTTTACATCAGCCATATCAGCGCCCTGAAGCGCGATCTGATGAAGCGCAAAATCCGCAAACTGGTGAAGGCCGGGGAGTGGTAGCCGATGGACGACAATTCGTGTGGCATGGAATCGTGGGCGCGGTGACCTCATGAGTCCGGCACTCAATCTTGTGTTTGCCGGCACACCCCGGTTTGCGGTTTCCACCCTGGACATGCTGATCGACACCGGGTTCCCCGTTCGACTCGTCGTGACCCAGCCCGACCGGCCGAGCGGTCGAGGTATGGAGCTGGCCGCTTCACCCGTCAAGCTGAGGGCACAGCAGCTTGGCTTGCCGATCACGCAGCCGGAAAAGATCAAAGAGAACCACGAGCTTCGGGCTCAACTGGCCGCGATCCGGCCCGATGCTATCGTGGTCGTGGGCTATGGCCGAATCATTCCTCCCTGGATGATCGATCTGCCGCCACTCGGCAACCTCAACCTGCACGCATCGTTGTTGCCGAAATATCGTGGCGCGGCTCCCATGCAATGGGCCATTGCACGGGGGGAGACAGTGACGGGCGTTACCACGATGCGTATCAACGCAGGTTTAGATGCCGGTGATATCTTGCTGCAGGAACCAGTATCGATTGCTCCGGAGGAAACCGCGGAATCCCTCGCTCCCCGCCTGGCCGGGATCGGAGCCGAGTTGATGATCAAGACTCTCCATGGGCTTAAGGCCGGAACGATCCATCCCCGTCCTCAAGATCATACTCAGGCAACTCTCGCTCCAACCCTGAAGAAGGAAGATGGCCGGATCGACTTTACACGCAGCGCACGCGAGATCTTCAACCGGCTCCGTGGCTTTCAGCCTTGGCCGGGTGCTTTTACCAGCTTTCGCGGCAAGAATCTGCATATCTGGGAGGCCAAGCCCATCGACAGGTCCCTTCCGCCGGGAGCGCTGCGGACCGAGCACGAAACGTTGCTGGTCGGTTGCGGTGGCAATAGCGCGCTCGAATTGCTTGTGGTGCAGCCCGAAGGCAAGAGGCGGGTGTCCGCGCGAGACTTCTTGCACGGCCATCGTTTGCACAGTGAAGAGCGCCTCGGCTGAGCTACGAAGACCTCCAAGAGCCAGCCCCGGCGCACGCATCATCGCTGACCTTACCTCCCGCCCCCGGTGGCGGGACAGAACCGAAGATTGATGCCGATCTCTCCCGCCCGAGTCGCCGCTTTCGATATCCTCCTTCGGGTGGACGAGCACGATGCGTTCGCCTCGGAACTCCTCCACGCCTCCCGCTACCAGAAGCTCTCCTCGGCGGACCACCGTCTGGCCACGGAATTGGTGATGGGAGTTCTCCGCTGGCGTTCGCTGCTCGATCAAACCATCCGCGAGAACTCGTCCTTGCCACTCGACAAGCTTGACCGGCAGGTTTTGACTGCCTTGCGCCTGGCTGCGTATCAACTCATGTTCCTCGATCGCGTACCGCAACCCGCTGCGATCTTTGAGAGCGTGGAACTGGTGAAACGTGCGCGGAAGCGTTCAGCGGCAGCATTTACCAATGCGCTGTTACGACACTTGGCCGGGTCCCTGAGAAAGGAACGATGGCAAACCGCGATCGAAACGAGCACCACTACTCAGGCGCTGGCCCGACTTTCCGCACACCCTCGATGGCTGGTTACTCGCTGGGCAGCCAACTTCGGTTGGGATGCTGCCAAGCGGATCTGCACCTACGGTCAGCGAGTTCCCGGAGTTTCTCTGGTCATCCGCGAGCCCGGTCAAGTGGATGTGCTCGAGAAACAGGGCATCCAGCTGGGGCCCGGTTTCCTATTGACAAATTCCCGGCGAGTGATCACCGGTGATCTCGCCCAATTGCGCCGCGCAGAGCAACCACCGATCTCCATCCAGGATGAAGGATCGCAACTGGTTGCGCTGCTGGTGGGCAGAGGCTCACAAATTCTTGACTGCTGCGCGGCACCGGGGGGAAAAGCACACCTGCTCGCGGACCGCAATCCAAGGGCCCGCATCGTGGCTACCGAGCTGCATCCGCATCGTGCTCGCCTGTTGAGGAAACTCGTTCCCGCCCTCAACCTCCACGTGGTCGTTGCCGATGCTCGTATCCTCCCGACTCAGCTGGCCTTTGACCGAGTGCTGGCCGATGTTCCATGCTCGGGAACAGGCACCTTGGCTCGCAACCCCGAAATCAAGTGGCGGCTTACCAGGGATGATCTGGTTGATCTCCACCGGCGCCAGCTCGAAATTCTGCGCTCCGTCATGTCGCAGGTCGCGCCCGGAGGACGGCTCGTCTATTCGACCTGCTCGCTGGAGAAGGAAGAGAATGAACAGGTGGTCGAAGCCGCACTCGAAGGAGAAAGATCGTTTCGCGTCCTGGATTGCGGTGAGCTGCTCGATCAGCTTCGTGCTGAGGGCGAACTGGCGGACAAGGATCTGGACTCGCTCACCCGCGGCCCGTACCTGCAAACAATTCCCGGGATCCATCCTTGCGATGGCTTCTTCGCCGCTATCCTCGAGAAAACCCCGCCCGCGACCTCCTCCGATCCTTATAAATTCCACGGATCGCAGCTCGCAACTGTCGGAATTTGAAGCCCCTACTCTCCCGAACGCACTTCAAAACTTACGCTTGAGCCGGCAATCACCTTCGCCCCGGCCGCGGGATTCTGCGAGATGATCAAGCTCGACCCTGAGGGTGGGGGAGCGGCGGGCGGCGGTTGATTGGGTTGGAGAGGATCGGGAGGTGGTAAAGCCGAGGTCACGTTACCCAGCTCGAGGCCGGCTTCCTCCAAAGCCGCGGTGGCTACGCTCAGGGTCTGTCCCACCAGGCTCGGCATCACAAACGCCTGGGGCAAGGGTGGCTCTGCGGCGAGCAGATTGATCTTTGGAGCCGCTATGCTGCTGGCATTGGGTGCGGGATTCTGGGCAATTACTTGGTCCGGGGTTGCCCCTGGGATCTCGACCTGCGCCACCGCCCCGACATCTAAGCCGCGGCGCAGAATGTTAATTTCCGCTGCACGTTCCGATTCACCCATCACATCGGGAATCTGCACGCGCTGCGGGCCTAGGCTCAGGGCCACTCGGATCTGCCAGCCGCTCCGGATCAGGGTGCCGGCCGTGGGGATCTGCGAGAGGACTCTGCCCTCCGGGATGTTGGGGCTGTAGTATTGCCGCTCGACCTCAAACCCAAAGCCTGCCATCTCGCTAATTCTGCGCGCCTCGGCCGGCGTATCGCCCACTAGATTGGGCACTGCCACCTCGCGCCCGTGGATGGCAAAGCGCATCGCGGTCAGAGCCGAGACCAAGGCGACCAGCAGCAGAACCAGGGAACACAACACGAAGCGGAAAAACGCCTTCATCGGGAATTAGTGAGTCTCTTCCTCCGCCGGAGCGGTGTCTGGGGTGTCCACTCTCCGCGCGACCGGCCCCGGAGGCAATTCCGGCATAGGCTGGAAATCCTCGCGCTCACGTCCAGCCAGAGCGACCTTCATGAACTCGATCCAGATCGGGAGCGCCGCGTGGGCGCCGGTCTCCTTAGCCCCCAGCGACTTCTTTTCGTCAAAGCCGATCCAGACTCCCGCCGTCATCGAGGGCGAAAAACCGATGAACCACGCGTCGGTAAAGTCGTTGGTGGTACCGGTTTTCCCCCCCAGGGGCCGGTTCAGACTGGCGGCGGCGACGCCCGTCCCATGGAGCACGACCTCGCGCAGCATCGCAGTCATGATACGCGCAGTCCGCGCCGTGATCACGTCGCGCACATCGGGAAAATCTTCCTCCATGACCCGGCCTTCGTAGTCGGTAACTTTTGTGATGTAGCGGGGACTGACGCGGAAGCCATCATTGGGGAAAACACTGAAGGCGGAGGTCTGCTCAAACAGCGTAACCTCTGCTGCCCCCAGGGCTACCGGCAGATACGCGGGAAGATTTGAAGTAATCCCGAAACGGTGGGCATACTCGATGACCGCCCTGATCCCGATGTTGCTGGCGAGTTTCAGGGCTGGAATATTACGGGACTGGGCCAGGGCTCGGCGGAGCGTGATCGTGCCTTCGAATTTCTCGTCGTAATTGTGCGGAATATAGGGACCGGAGGCCGTCTCGAAGGTGACCGGGGCATCGAGAATCGTGTCGTCCGGGCGCGCGCCCTGATCGATGGCAGCGGTGTAGACATACGGTTTGAAGGATGAACCCACCTGGCGCAAGGCCTGGGTGGCACGGTTGAATTTGGATTCCTCAAAGTCCCGTCCGCCCACCATGGCTTTGATCGCTCCGGTTGCGTTGTCAATCGCGATGAGGGCGCCTTGCGCGCCCGAATCCTGCTCCAAACTCACGTGCGCCTTGGTGTCACCGCTGAAGGACAGAATCTTCACGTAGACGATATCGCCGGGTTTCAAAATATCCTCGAGCTTGTGCCCCGTCCATGCCGCGTCGACCTCGCCGAGGGTACCGAGGTAGCGCCCAAATTTGAGGCTCGCCCCGTGGGGCACCACGGCTGTAACCAAAGCATGAACATAGCCGCCAAGCTCCGGCTCCTCTTCCCAGTCGGGATGCTCATAGCTGGTCAGCGACTGCCCCTCATGAAGCACATTCTCCAGGTGATCCTTCCAGCCATGGCGGCGTTCATAGGCAGCCAGGCCGTCGAGCACGGCGCGGTTTGCCGCTCGCTCCAGTTCCACATCGAGCGAGGTGTAGACACGCAGTCCACCCTGGTGCACCTGATCCGCGCCGTAACGATTTTCTAGATATCGGCGGACCTCTTCGACAAAATAGGGTGCAAGCGAGTTGGGATCGTGCTGCAGCTTCAGGCCCAGTGGCTGGCCGCGGGCATCGTTGGCTTGTTTTGCCGTGATCTTTCCATCCTCAAGCATGGCGTTGATCACGAGATTGCGCCGCTTGATGGCACGATCCGGATGAAGGATGGGAGAGTATTGACCTGGTGCCTTAGGCAGTCCCGCCAGGACCGCCGCTTCCTCGAGGGTCAGCTCCTTGGCCGGCTTGCTGAAGTAGTATTCCGATGCCGCTTCGAATCCATAAACGCCATGGCCGAGAAAAATCTGGTTGGCGTACAGGGTAAAGATCTGCTCTTTGGTAAAGCGTCTCTCGATCTGGATGGCGAGCAGCGCCTCTTCGATCTTTCGACGAAAGGATCGGTCGGGAGAGAGAAACAGATTGCGAGCCAGCTGCATGGTGAGGGTGGATGCGCCCTGCACCCGTCCGCCGGATTCAATGTCGCGGTACGCCGCCCCGGCGATGCGCCACACGTTGATACCCCAATGCCGGTAAAAATCTTTGTCTTCGATGGAGATCAGCGCTTCCCTGAGCACACCTGGAAAATCGCCGTAATTGGAAACCACGCGTCGTTGCAGGGCGAACGAGCCGACGACGCGACCCTGATCGTCGTAGAGCTCGGTGATCGAACTGGGACGATAATGCTCGAGCTGCTCGACTTGTGGCAGATCGGTAGAGTAAACCAGCAGTAGTCCGGCAGAGCTACCGATTAGAGCGGAAAGCAAAACCAACAATCCGAAGATCAGGCGGCCCATCATCTTTCGCCCGCCGACTTCGACTGGCGAAAGATCTTGGTAAATCACCTTCATGGGGCGTCAATGCACCAACTCGAGCTTACCCCGGCGAGGTTTTCAACTTATTGCCACAATCGATGGACACTCCCAAGACCAGGGACTCGGATCACGGAGCCTTCAATTTCTACGCCAAGCCGACTAGCTGGAGCGGCTCTTCAACAGCTCGATTGCCTTCTGCAACTGCTGATCTTCACCCTGCACCTGCGGTTTTCGGCTCTGATCCGGTGGCGCGGCATTCTCATCTTCGTCCGGCACCGGGCCATCCTCCTCTTCGTCGGCTACGACCACGTTAGGGGTGATCGCCGTATCTTGAATGGCCTTGCCGCTCGGGCTGTAATACTTGGCTACCGAGAGAATCAGAGCCCCGCCGTCAGGTAATTCGATAACCTTCTGGACCGATCCCTCGCCAAAGGTCTTGTCTCCGACCACATCGCCGCGAGAATTCTCCAGGATCGCCGCGGCCACCACCTCAGCCGGCCCAGCCGTTCCCTTGTTTACCAGCACCACGAGCGGCAGGCTGGTGATGGTCTTACCAGGATCGGCATTGAAGGCTTCACGGGGATACTTCTGTCCCTGAAGATAGGTGATCGTGCCGTGGTTGAGGAACAGGTTGGCGGTGGCGATGCCTTCAGACTCTTCACCTTGTGCGCTGTTGCGCAAGTCGAGAATTAGCTTTTTCGCGCCATCTTTCTGTAGAGCCTTGATTTTGTTGGCGATTTCTTGCGACTTGCCCTTGCTAAACGCGTCGACTCGGATCTGACCGATGTTGTCGCTCAACATTTTTTCGCTGACCGGTGGGATCTTCACGACATCACGCGTAATGGTGATCTTTTCCGGTTCGGCCCGGCCAGCTCGCACAACCGCAACCGTCACGTTCGAGCCCGGCTGTCCGGCCAGCAGGTTGCGCAGTTCGGCGAGTGACATCTCGCGAGTGCTCTTACCGTCGATCGCCTCGAGGATGTCTGTATCCTGCAGCCCCGCCTTATCGGCTGGACCTCCGGGAATGACAGAAATTACGGCTGCATAACCAAACCGCTTGGAGATAGCGGCGCCAATGTCCGCCCTCGCCTCACCTTGGTGAGACTGGTAATCCTTGTACTCAGCGGCGGTCAGATAGCTGGAATCCGCATCGAGCGATTCCAATAACCCATGGAGCGCACCGTCGGTTACCAGAGGAATGTTCGGGTCTTCGACATAGTCGCTGCGCACACGCGAAAGCACTTCGCTGTAAACCTGAAGCTGTCGATAAGCGCCGTCGTTACTCGAGGCACGTACCCCATCCATCCCCCCTACGGCCATGAACACAAGCACAGCCGCCGAGGGAACAAGTATTGCAACCTTAATTTTTGTGGACATTGAAATGGTCTTCTTCAAAGAAAAGTCACCGCCGAACGACTGCCAAACCTTTTCTATTATACCTGTTGGATGCTGGTTCCCATCGTCAGGCTCAGCAAAAATCCCCCAGTCGTCGGTAACCAGGTAAGGACCAGGCGGGGGGCGCCGGACGGGCCCGGTCATCGCGAGTTGGTGAGAATACGCGAGGGAGAGCCCGTTCTCGAAAGCCCTCGAATCCGAAAGATCAACAGGAGTTGCCCCGCTCCTAACCCCCTCATTTTGTCAGGACTTGAGAGGAGGCTTTGCAGACAGAGGATCAATAGGCGCGAGTCCACCCTGCGGTCCTCGACCGGTGGCCAGGCATCGAAGGCGTTTACCCTCGAAACCGGCTCATGCGGGGGAGGAACTTCGTTGGCTGCGACGATCACAACGGCGACAGTTCGTCTTCGTGTTCTCGCGGCGTCTCGCGAAGAAATCTTGCCTCCAGAAAGCGTTTCGCCAACTCTTGCCCGCCCAGCCCGAAGGCCAGAGCGAGCCCAAACAGCAACGCCCCAAAGATCAAGCCAAAGGCAATGAGAACCGTTTGTTCAGCTAAGCCGAGTTCCTCAAACGCCATCGAGACACTCAGCACGGTGATGAGAATGCGGACCGCGGAGCTGATGAGCTTGGGGGAGGGAGAGCCGGCATTGACGGCGGCGAGTAGGGCTGCGCGGGAGAAGAAGCTGGCAGCCAGTAGGCCAAAGAAGATCAAGCAGACCGCCGCGACCAATCTCGGCAAGTACGCAAACAGCTTTGAGATATGGGGCTCTAGTCCAACAATGCCCAGAACGTTCACTCCCACCAGGATGAAACCAATCCAGGACACCCAAAAAACGAAGCGGCTCAGCAGCTCGGTCGAAGATGGCAAGGCGGTTCGCCGAAGAAACTGGCTTGCGCCGGAATCGTCGGAAAATCGATCGAATTTGACCAGACGCAGAATGCTGCGAACGATGACCTCGATGACCCAAGCGGCGAGACCGCCAATGACTACGATGATCAGCGTCACCAGCAGTCGGGGCAGGAATTGCGCTACACCGCGAATGAGTTCTTGCCACGCCTGGCTCAATTCAACTACGAATTTGTCCCACATATGACCTCACTTCCTGCCGTCCCACAATTCTCCGAGGTACGGCTTGAACTTCTCAAACGTCAAACACAACGCTTCGACATTTTTTTCCACTTCCTCGCTCTGGGAATCGCGGTTTTCGACCAGGAACGTGTAGGCCCTTCCTCGGTAGAGCGGTGCCAGAGCTTGAATGATGTGATCACGATTGAGCACTGCCCGGTGATAGGAGGCAGCAAATTCATACACGGTTTTCACCCATAACTCATCCGGATAGCAGAACTCCTGCTCCGCCCGAGATGCCAGTTCTTCGAGCTGCTGGAGCGTGGCTTGGGAAACGATCGAACTCAACAGAGGTTCGAGTTCCGACACCCCGCTTCGGAACAAATCGTATAAGCGTTTGCGATTGATGCGCAACGGCTCCAGGGTGACCTCGGGCCGACCTCCCAGGATGGGAACGGGCTCGGAGGGCATGCTCGACCTCCAGGCCGGCTGCTGATCCAGGGAGAAAAACAACGGTCCCACACCTTCGCGCAGAGCATCCACCACGTCGGCGGGAGGGCTATTCTGCGCCCGGGTCTTGCTTCCGAGGAGCGCCTGTGCCAACTTGAAGCTCCCGGCGATGGCCGAAATCGTCAGATAGAGCTTCGCCCCATCCTGCTCGGCTACCGTCGCCCAGCCATCCTGACCAAACAGGTGCGTGGCAAGGCGACCGGAAAGAGCAAATTCGGAGGGATATGGTTCTCGGATCTGCTTGGCATACAGGGCTCGGATCATGGGGTAAACGAGATTGCGCACCAGCAGTCCGTCAAACTTATGCCGATGGTACGCCGGTGTCACCAGATCGAAGCCGTCTTGGCAGACGGGCTGCAACAAGTGGGCGATCCACTCCGGTTCGATGTTGGTGGAATCGGCGGAAATGACCGCGCACGCGGAGGAATGCAGTAAGTCGGCAGCCGCCAGAATGGCATAGAGCCCGCGCCCGGTCGAGGGGCCTCCGCCGTACCGCACACTGATCGAGTGCAGAGTACGTAAGGCGTGAGGATTAGGAGTGTGTTGCAGGTCAGTGATCGAGGCAGCCCGGACCAGCTCCTGCGTCATGTCATGGGAGCCTCCATCGGCATTGATGATGACCGCTCGCTGCCGGGGAAAATACTTGACCAGGCCGGCGCGAATCGCCTGGACGATCTGGCCGATGCTGGCGGCGTCATTGTACGTGGGCAGACCCACCAGCACGTCCACTTCGCCCACATTCATCAACTCGTGAAGAAAATCATCCGTCAGAATGCTTTCTTCGGCCAACCAACCCCTCCAAAACAAAAGTTAGGAAGTCAGCATGCAGCATCAGGATTGAGCATTCCCATCCGCTCTGCCTTCTCCGCCTGCCGTGGGCAACGCCTTCAGAGTTTCCTCAGCCGAAACCAGTAGAACTGGTAGGGTCCCATGGTCAAAAGATACGGCAGATCTCCGACCCGCGGAAAAATATTGCGGCCAAACATTTCGATCAAGATGTTGCCCTTGTACCCCCGCAAATCGAGCTCGACGGCCTGGGCGGAACTGGAAAGGTTATTGACCACGAGGATCGCTTCCTTTCCCCAGCTACGCACGTAGGCCAGGACGCGATGATTGGCGGGGTACAGGAACTCGATCGAACCTCGGCCAAACACCGGACTGGATTTGCGAACCTTCAGGATGCGCTTCATCCACGAAAGCAGCGAGTGCTCAAAACGCTTCTGCGAGGAGACGTTCACCGCCTGGTAACCGTAGACCGGATTGAGCATAAGCGGAGAGTAAAGCTTCTCCGGATCAGCCGTGGAAAATCCGCCGTTCCACCCCCCGTCCCATTGCATCGGGGTCCGAACGCCATTGCGATCCCCCAGATTTACGTTGTCGCCCATGCCGATTTCGTCGCCATAATAAGCAATGGGGGTGCCGGGAAGCGACATCAGCATTCCATTCATGAGTTCGATGCGGCGGCGGTCGTTGTCGAGCAGTGGCGCGAGGCGTCGGCGAATCCCGAGATTCAAGCGCATACTGCGGTCGCGGGCATATTCGTCGTACATGTAATCCCTTTCCATGTCCGTGACCATCTCGAGCGTCAGTTCATCGTGATTGCGCAGGAACAGGCACCACTGGCAAATCTCCGGAATCTGCGGGGTGCGCTGCAGGATTTCGGTGATCGGCTTGCGGTCTTCAAGCTTTAACCCCATAAACATCCTGGGCATGAGAGGAAAGTTGAAGGCCATGTGAAACTCGTCGCCACGGCTAAAATAAGGACCCAGATCCTCGGGCCACTGGTTGGCCTCGGCCAAAAACATCTTTCCCGGAAACTCCCGGTCCAGCCGCGCTCGGTAGTCCTTGATGACAGCATGAGTCTCGGGAAGATTTTCGCAATTGGTGCCTTCTCTTTCAATTAGATAGGGGACGGCATCGAGGCGGAATCCATCCACTCCCATGCGCAGCCAAAACCGCATGACCTCCCACATCTCTTCCCGGACCTCGGGATTGTCGTAATTTAGATCGGGCTGATGGCTGAAAAAGCGATGCCAGTAATACTGCTTTGAAACCGGGTCCCAGGCCCAGTTAGAAAGTTCCGTGTCCAAAAAGATAATGCGCGTCCCCTGATATTTCGTATCCTTGTCACTCCACACGTACCAATCTCGGCGGGGATTGTCGCGGGAGCTTCGAGATTGTTGAAACCAGGCGTGCTGATCGGAGGTATGATTCAGCACCATTTCGATGATCACGCGAATGCCGCGAGCATGGGCAGCTTCGAGAAACCCCTTGAAATCGTCGAGGGTACCGTAATTGGGATGGACCGAGCGGTAATCCGCGATATCGTACCCGTCATCCCTGAGGGGCGAGGGAAAGAAGGGCATGAGCCATAGGGTGTCGACGCCCAATTCCTGGACGTAGTCGAGCTTCTGCGCCAACCCGCGAAAATCCCCGATACCATCTCCCGAACTGTCCTGAAAAGACCGCACGTGGACCTGATAGATGAGTGCGTCCTTGTACCACTGTGGGTCCTGCGAAAGCGGCACGAATACCCCAAGGTGAAGACAATAAGAAACTTGCGAAGTTTTACCTTAGCACATCTTCGAGGAGGGTCTCACCCCAGGACGGGGGGAGTTCAGCGGAACTCAGCGAGTTCCGTGCGCAGCTTGTGGGTAGCACGGAACAGCGTATTTTTAATGGTTCCCTCGCTGGTATGCAGAATGCCGGCCACGGTTCGCAACCGTAACCCGTGGTAATGTTTGAGCTCAAATACCATCCGCTCGCGCGGGGAGAGCCGTGCAATCGCCCGCACAATCGAGCTGCGCAATTCCCGACTCATCAGGTTGCGCTCCGGGCTCATGCCGGCGCGCTGATCCGCGATGCGATCGAGGATCGGCTCTTCCTCACCATCGGAAGATACCGTGGCCGTCAGGTCGCGCACCCGGGAAGAGCGCTTGCGCAGATGGTCGAGGCAGAGATTGGTGACAATGCGGTAAATCCAGGTGTAAAACGAACATTCGAAACGAAAGCTGGCCAGGTTGACGTAGGCACGCAGAAACGCTTCCTGATAAACATCCTGTCCATCTTCCCTGGACCCGGTGAGGTGGACGGCGAGGCGCAAGACCGCCCGGTCGTATTGGCGCACCAGCTCTTCAAAGGCGCTGGTACTGCCCAGTTGGGCCTGGCGGATCAACCGCGCGTTGTCCACCCGGCTCGCGTGCGTCCAGCCGCGTTCGCCGTCTCGAAGCGGTAATGCGTTTTCCACTCCGTCCTCCCTTGTGCTTTAGCCGACAAACTTATATCCCGTACCGTGCACGGTCAGGATGAACCGAGGTTCATCAGGCTTGGGTTCAACCTTCTGCCGCAGCCGCACAATATGGGCGTCCACCGTGCGAGTGGTGGGGAAATGCGCATAGCCCCAAACTTCCTCGAGCAGCCGGTCTCGGCTTAAGGTCTCACCCGGATGGTGAAGAAAGAACTTCAACAGCTCGAACTCTTTCGAAGAAAAATCTAATTCTCTGCCTCGCTTCGAAACCCGGCAGCTGCGCAGGTTCACCTCCACCTCGCCAAACGTGTACTTCTCCGCCGCCCTTGGAGCTATTCCGGCACGCCGCAGCACGGCCTTCACCCGAGCCAGCAATTCCCGAATGGAAAAGGGCTTGGTGATGTAGTCATCCGCTCCCAATTCGAGTCCCACAACCTTGTCCACTTCCTGCCCGCGCGCGGTGAGCATGATGATGGGAATGGCAGGCTTTTTGTTCTTCAGCTGCTTGCAAACATCCATGCCGCTCATCCGCGGCATCATGACATCCAAAATCACCAGGTCCGGGGCCTCCGTCAGCGCACGCTCCAGTCCGGCAACCCCGTCCGGGGCGCTGATGACCTGGTAGCCCTCGAATTCGAAGTTGTCCCGCAGCCCCGCCACCATGTTCGGCTCGTCCTCGACAATCAGGATCTTCGCCATGACCTCAGTTCTCCGACTGAACCGCGACCACTTTGCTGCTTGTGTGCGCCGTTTGATCGAGCGGCAAGCGAATGGTGAATTTGCTTCCTCGCCCGGGGGCGCTGTCTACCAGAACTTGGCCGCCGTGCGCTTGCACGACGTGCCGCACCAACGAAAGTCCCAGACCACTACCCTTGGTGTTGTGGACCAGCGGATCGCCGACCCGGTAGAACTTCTCAAAGATCTTGCTTTGTTCATCGGTCGGGATGCCGATGCCGTGGTCGACAACCTCGAGCTTCACTGAACCGTTGTCGCGAAACACATTCACGCCGATGAACTTGCGGTCTTGCGAATACTTCAGTGCGTTGTTCACCAGGTTCAACAGGGAGCGAGCCAGGGCCTCACGATCTACCCGCAAGCGAGGCACATCTTCTGCAATCCTTTCCTCGAAGGCAAATCCGTTCTGTTCAATCTGGTAGCGGTAGGACTCGAGCGTGTTATGCACCAGCTCGCCGACGTCGGTCTCGCGAAAATCGTATTCTTTCCTGCCCGCCTCGATGCGCGAGAAGTCGAGGATGTTATTGATCAAGGCCGTAAGCCGTTCGCTTTCTTTGCGAATGATGGAGTAGTATTCGTGACATTTGACCTCGGATTTGAGCCGCCCTAACTCGAGGGTTTCCGCGTACAGGCGAATGAGTGAAAGTGGCGTGCGCAGCTCGTGGGAAACATTGGAGACAAAATCCGACTTCAACCGGGCCAGCGCCATTTCGCGGGAGATATTACGGTGGGTCAAGATAATGCCGGCGGCTAACAGAAGAGAAAGCCCCGCCAAAATCAAAAAATCGTTGCGCACGAAGCGATGCTCGAGAGCGGCCAGGGTGGTTCCTCGTACCTTGATCCCCAGGGTCAGCCCGGGAAGTGCTCCTTCCATGTTGCGTTCGACCTCGGGATAACCTCCGTCCCAGCCCGCCGAGGCTGCTAAGGGGGTCGATTCATGCCGGGGATGAATCATGATCGCTACGTGGTTCCTTTCTCCTTGTTCGTCATGGTGGCTCAGGACTTGATCGACCATTTCGGGAAGAAACTTATCGTTGAGGTATTCCGCATCGAACACTAATCCGGCGATGGCCGTGTTGCCGCCGTGACTGTCTCCCGCCAAAAACAAACCGCCGGCCTGATAAAGGTGCTTTTCGCCCCGTGGTGCCCAAGAGTCAAAGGAGTAATACCGCTCCCCGTTCTTGGACCTCTCCTGCAGCTCGTGGACTGTGCTTTTGTAGTCCGCTTGCATCCACCCTTTGAACATGCTGGCCATGTCGTCGGCCTCGGTGCGAAACGAAGGATCTTTCAATCGGTCCTGCTGCGAACGAAATACCATGCCGGTGCTGGGGTCATACATGAAAAGGTGGGCAATATAGGGGTGAGCCAGGAGGATCCTGTCCATCGTTTCCGAGCAAGCCTCGCCGGCTGCAGGAACGTCATTTCTCACCTGATCCGCCAAATCGTAAGCATTCTGATTGATCTGCTGTTCCGAGATCTTCAGAACGTGGCTAAAGTCTCTCTGGAAGGCCGCTTGCACACCCTTATCCCGCTGGATACTGTTCACATGCAGAACACCCAACAGGACCAGCACGGCGGCCGGCAATACCACGGCGAGCTCTAGCGTCAGCATGACCCGGGTACGCTCGTTCCATCGCCGCTTCAATGTCATGACAGGTTCAGGATCTCCGCTCTCGAGTCCTAACATAGTCAACTGCCGACTAAAAGGTGTCAATTAGGGGTAAAAACAGGTAAAAAGTTGTGAACCGGTTGGCCCTTCTCTTGCTACTCGCCGGGGAGAGCTTGCGACCAGCATGAGCCGCCCAAGCACCCGAAGGCCAATTGCCATTCCCATCTTCGACCGATACAATCCTTGGTTATCCAGCCCAGCGCGCCACGAGGATGATTGAGAAAAGTTATTGCCATTTATCCCGGCTCGTTCGATCCGCCGACCAACGGTCATTTGGACCTGATTGAGCGGGGAAGCAAGATCTTCGATCAACTGATTGTGGCAATTCTTCGCAATCCAGACAAAGCTCCCCTGTTCGGCCTCTCCGAGCGCGTCTTGATGCTGGAAGCCATGACCGAAGATTTCAGAAACGTGCGGATCGACACTTTCGACGGCCTGACCGTCGATTATGCTGCGAGAGTCAAGGCAGGGGCGGTGCTTCGCGGAATTCGGGCGATTAGCGACTACGAATACGAGCTGCAGATGGCGCTGATGAACCGCAAATTGCAGCCCAACCTGGAAACGGTTTTTATGATGCCGGCAGAACAGTATTCCTACTTGAGTTCCCGGTTGGTGCGCGAAGTTGCCCAATTAGGCGGCTCCATCAAGGGCTTGGTACCAGACTTGGTCGAGCGGCGCCTCCGGGAGAAGCTGGATCCGGCCGTGAAGCTCCAACACGCCAGAGACCGCAGACCGAGGAAACGAGGATGACCCCAACTGTAGCCGTCCCCAGCTTGAGATTGACCGAGCGCATCAACCGCATTGAACCTTCGGCGACGCTCGCGGTGGTGAATGAAGCGGACAAACTGCGACAGCAAGGCATTGATGTCGTGGACTTTGGCGCCGGGGAGCCCCATTTCGCCACCCCGCAACACATAAAGGAAGCAGCCATTGTCGCGATTCAGAGCAACTTCACCAGGTACACCCCGGTGGGAGGAACCTCAGAGCTGCGCGATGCGATCGTGCATCGCCATGCCGTGGATTTTGATTCCGACTATCGGCGCGAAGAGGTGGTCGCATGCGTCGGCGGCAAGCATGCCATCTTTAATGCCGTCCAAGTCCTGGTCGACCACGGTGATGAAGTGATTCTGCCCGTACCTTACTGGGTTTCGTTTAAAGATATCGTGCGCTACGCCGGAGGCAATTGCGTTCTTGTCGAGGCCGACGAGAGTCAGTCCTTCCGCATAACCGCGGCCATGATTGAGCGTCGGCTGAACCCCCGCACCAAGCTGATCATTCTGAACTCGCCCTCGAATCCATCCGGCGCCATCATGTCGCCCGAAGACATGGCCGAGGTGGTACGCCTGGCCCACGAGCGCGGGATCTGGGTGATGTCCGACGAGTGCTATGTGTACTTGAACTATACGGATCGGCGCTTTTCCGTAGGCTCGTTGCGCGACTTCCGGGAGCGGGTGGTGATTGTAGGATCGCTGTCGAAGACCTATTCCATGACAGGATGGCGTTTGGGCTACGCCTTGGCTCCTGCGGCAGTTTCGAGCGCCATTCAAAAGCTGCAAAGCCAATCGACCTCGAATCCGACATCCATCGTGCAGAAAGCGGCCGTGGCGGCGCTGAAAGGAGCGCAGCAGTGCATCGCGGACATGCGCACAGAGTACATCAAACTCCGCGACCACGTGGTCGGCGGGCTGCGTTCCATTCCCGGGATCACCTGCACTCTGCCCCAGGGCGCCTTCTACGCCTATCCCAATGTCTCCTCCTTCCTGAGCCGCGGTGCCGTTCCATCGGCTTCAGAACTGGCAGGCAGACTGCTTCGGGAAGCGCATGTCGCCACCGTGCCGGGGGAAGGCTTCGGTACCAGCCATCACCTTCGCGTATCCTATGCGACTTCGATGGCTGAATTAGATCGTGGTCTGGAACGTATGCGGAAGTTTCTGGCGACCCTCTGAAACTGCACCCTGGGTTTCCCGACCTACGCTATCGATTGAAGCCGCGCCGAGAGCGGCTGTCTTGTCCCGCTCCCGCTGATGGCTCAGCTTTTTGCGTCCATGCGCGACCTGTACCCTCTCGTGATGTCGCCTGTCTTTGACCCGCGCCCCTGGGGAACCCGGGACTTGTCGCCCATCTATCCCCACCATCACTTTGCCGAAAAGATCGGTGAGGCGTGGCTGACCGCAGACCATTCGAAAGTGGCAAACGGCTGGCTCCAAGGCCAGTCGCTGGCCAGGTTGAGCGCCGAGTACGGGCGCGACCTGGTCGGCGAAAGCGCTCCGGATGGGTCGCGTTTCCCGCTGCTCGTCAAGTTCTTGTTTCCTTGCGAGAAGCTCTCGGTTCAAGTACATCCGGATGACGAAACCGCCCTACGGCACGGAAAGGCTTGCGGCAAAACCGAATGCTGGTATGTTGCCCACGCCCAGGCCAGCGCCCAGGTCGCGGTTGGGCTCAAGCCGGGAGTAACCAGACAACAGTTTGAACATTCCATCCAACAGGAACGAGCCGAGGAGCTTCTCAACTGGGTCGACGTACGAGCCGGAGAGATGATTTACGTAGCCGGAGGTACGGTACACACTCTGGGGCCAGGTTCGATCATTGTCGAGACGCAGCAACCGTCCAACCTCACCTACCGGTTGTATGATTATGGGCGGCCGCGAGAGTTACACCTGAGGGAAGGACTATCCGCTATCAAAGAAAGGGTGCGGTCGGGTAAGGTCATCCGACCGGCCCCGACTCAGATTCAAGGCGACCGAAATCGCTATTGGCCGCTGGTGGCTTCGCCCTATTTTGTTGTGGAGTTATACGAACTCAACCAGCCCTTTGAGTTTCGACTGCCGGGGAGCAAGTGCTCGGTTCAGATTCTGGTGGCCATCGAGGGGAGTGGCGTCGTTGAATGGGAAGGTCTGGAGCCCGTGGCCATAACGAAGGGTCATGCAGTGGTAGTGCCGGCGTCGCTCGATGGCTTTCGCATCCGGCCCCACGAGCCCATCAGGTTCCTCAAATCGTCGTTGCCGAATCAAGCAGTCTCGGAACCGGTGACCGAGTTCTGACCACGGACTACGAAGCAGGTGCCTGTATCCTTGCCGAAAATCGAACTTAATTTCTATCCCGTAATTCTCGCCGGAGGCCGAGGCACACGCTTCTGGCCCATGAGCCGCAAGCGCCACGCCAAACAGCTGCTTGCCTTGGATGGCCGCGAGACCATGATCCAGCAGACCCTGCGGCGTTTGCTGCCCCTCGCTCCTGCCAGGCATTGCTGGGTCATCACCAACCAGGATTTGCGAAGGGAAGTCGCACACCAGCTTCCGCGGCTTACCGGCCGACAGATCATCGCCGAACCGGTGGGAAGAAACACGGCTCCGGCCGTCGGCTTGGCGGCATTCTTGCTCCTTCGCAGAGATCCCGGTGCTTTGATCGGCATGTTTCCTTCCGACCAGGTCATTGAGCACGAGTCACGCTTCTGCGAGCTGGTGCGCCAGGGAATGGAGATCGCTCGCGCGGGCGAGAATATCGTCGCCCTCGGCATTCGTCCAACCCGGGCTGAGACCGGCTACGGATACATTGAAGCGGGTACGGCCATGAGCCCGGGAGTGCTGCGTGTGCGCCGATTCACGGAAAAGCCGGACAACGCTCGCGCGCGAGGGTTCCTGGAGGCGGGCAACTACTACTGGAACAGCGGTATGTTCCTCTGGTCCGCACGCACGCTCGCCAATGCCCTCTCGGAGCATCTCCCGAAGACTGCCGCGACCTTGGAGGAGATTGCGGCGGCCTATGGGACGGGCAGGTTTGTGCGCGTGTTCGCGCGCTTGTATCCGCAATGCGAAAACACCAGCATCGACTACGCGGTCCTCGAGCCGCGCTCGGCAAGAGGAGAGCATGCCTCCGGTATTTTCTGTCTTCCGGCAGAGTTTGGGTGGACGGATCTGGGCTCATGGACGGCTTTGCACGAACATCGCGCAGCCAAACAGCATCCGCAAGACGGCAACCTGATTTCCGGGGCGGGCATCTTCGCCCTGGATGCGCAGAACAACTACATCCACGCGCCCGGAAAATTTGTGGCGGCCGTCGGGGTGAACAACCTGGTTGTGGTGGAGACTGCCGACGCACTCTTGGTGACGACGCGCGAGCAGGCGCAGGACGTGGGCAAGGTCGTAAAGTATCTGGATGAAAAGAAACTGCACAAGCTGGTATAGACGAGAGAAGAATGGGTTGCCACCGGGCGGCGGTCGCAAGCGCCTGGAGGCGACCATCGCCAACCAGCGATCACGGGCTAAGCAAGCATGAGCAACATCAAGTTCGGCACCGATGGGTGGCGCGGCGTCATTGCTGACGATTTCACCTATGAGAACGTGCGCCGGGTTGCCCGCGCCATCGCCGCCTATATCCGAAAGCACGAGGATCCCCGCCGCGGTGTGGTGGTTGGTTATGACACGCGCTTTGCATCCGACCAGGTGGCGCGGGTGGCTGCCGAGGTGCTCTCGGCGGCCGGGATCCCGGTCAAGCTGGCGAACGATTACACACCCACGCCTGCCATCTCTCTCGCCGTCAAGCAGCAGGGCGCGGCCGGTGGTGTGGTCATCACCTCGAGCCACAATCCCTGGAATTGGAATGGAGTGAAATTCAAAGGCAAGTTCGGCGGATCGGCCACGCCGCAGATCATTCGCCAAATTGAGGAGCAATTGGATTCCGACACTCGGCTGAACGGACCGAAGGCACCGATTGAGGAAGAGGATCTCAAGCACCCCTACATCGAGGCTCTTTGTCGCTTCGCCGATCTGGCGCGCATCCGCCAGGCGCGACTCAAGTTCGCCGTGGACGCCATGTATGGCTCCGGACGAGGCGTGCTGAGCAAAATCTTTCGCGACCACGGAGTGGAACACTTGGCTATCCGCCAGGAGTTAAATCCGTTATTCCCCGGAATCAATCCCGAACCCATCGAACCGAACCTGGCGATGCTGCAACAAACCGTAGTCCGGGAAAGCTGCCATGCGGGGCTGGCCAACGATGGCGACGCCGACCGCATTGGTGCGGTCGCCGAAGACGGCAGCTTCGTAGACTCGCACAAGATCTTTTCCGTTCTGCTCCGCTGGCTTCTCGAGAGAAAGAAATGGCCGGGCGAAGTCGTACGGGCGTTTAATACCACGCGCATGGTTGATCGGATCGCCAAGAAACATGGCCGCCAGCTTCACGAGTGTCCGATCGGCTTCAAATACATCGCTGATTTGATGATGGAGCGGGAAATCGTGATTGGTGGGGAAGAGTCCGGTGGCATTGGGTACTCGCGATACCTGCCCGAACGGGATGGCATTCTCAACGCCCTCTTGCTGGCCAATGTCATGGCGGAAGAAGGCAAACCACTCGGGCAGCTGGTGGCCGATCTGCAGCGTGAGTATGGCCCGCATTACTACGGACGGCTCGATCTTCACATTTCCGACGAGGTGAAACAGCTCGCCATCGAGCGAGCGCAAGCGAAAGACACCCGCGGTCTCGGTAGCTTTTCGATCGTAAAGAAAGAAGGCTTGGATGGAGTGAAGCTTTTCCTCGATGCCCCCACTGATGGCAAGGGGGCGGAGGCCTGGGTTCTGCTACGGGCCTCGGGAACCGAGCCTCTGTTGCGTATCTACGCGGAAGCTGCTTCCCCGGAACTGGTGACGGAGATTCTCGCCCGGGCAGAGGCTTTTGTCAGGAGTTCATGACCAGCCGATGGGGGGGCGCGCAGGGTATTCGGGGGGACGATGGCCGATTAGCCATCGCCACCCGGCCCGAGACCTTCACCTTTGGGTCTCCGAAGTGCTCGAGATCCCATTAGAATAGCTAAGCCAATGAATTCCCTTCCACTCACGTGGGACAACGCCACCGACAAGCCCGAGGCACGGCGCTACAACCGCATTCGGCGATGGCTTGGAGTTGTGGACTTTGCGCTCGGCCTGGTTCTGTTGCTGGTCCTGTTACTGACCGGATGGAACGGAACTTTGCGCGACGTCGCCTATCGCGCATCCGCGCAAATCTATGTCCTGGCTGTGCTTCTTTACGTCGGAATGCTGCTGGTCATCGGCAAGCTCCTGGGCTTCAGCTTGGACTACTACGGATTTCGACTGGAGCATCGCTTCCATCTATCTACCCAAAGACTGGCTGCGTGGTTGATGGACGAGTTCAAGGGGTTCTTGGTGAGCTATCTGCTCACCATCATCGTGGTCGAACTTCTCTACTTTCTGATTCGCAAAAGCCCGCAATACTGGTGGTTCATTACCTGGGCCGCTTGTATGGGGTTGTTCGTACTCCTGGCGCAACTGGCTCCGGTGCTCCTGTGGCCGATTTTCTACAAGTTTGAACCCCTCCAGGACGAAAACCTAAAGTCTCGTTTGGTCCGCCTCAGCGAACGTGCAGGAACCCGGGTACGGGGTGTCTACAAATGGCACCTCTCGGAGAAAAGCAAGAAGGCCAATGCGGCCCTGACCGGACTCGGCCATACCCGGCGCATCATTCTCGCCGACACTCTTCTCGAAAACTATTCTGCCGATGAAATCGAGGCCGTGCTGGCTCACGAACTGGGACACCATGTTCACAAGCACATTTTCAAGAGCATCCTGGTACAGGCGGGTATTACTTTGGCCGGATTCTGGGCGGCCAATTGGGTCCTGCACTACGCCATGGAACGCTGGCATATTTTCGAGACTCTTTCGGACTTCGCGAACCTTCCGTTGATCGTATTGGTTTCTACGGTCCTCTCCTTCTTCCTCTTGCCGGTCATCAATGCTTTCTCCCGGCATAACGAGCGGGAGGCAGATCGTTACGCGTTTCGTTCGATTGCCAGCGTGGATCCGTTCATATCTTCCATGAACAAACTCGCCGACCAGAACCTAGCGGAGAGGTCTCCCTCGAGGTGGGTTGAGTGGTTCTTCCACTCCCATCCGGCCATCTCGCGGCGCGTGGCTGCGGCTAAACAGTGGACCAGGCCACCCGCGAGAGCGAACTCCGCCAAAGCCAACTAGCGTCGGGCCGGCTAATCCGGGCGTGCTCGGTTCTTGAGAATCGCTTGCGCCTTCTCGAGATCCTCCTCCGCATCCACTCGTATGGTATCGAAGGGTGTCTCCGCGACTTGGATAGCAATTCCATTCTCGAGAAATCGTAGCTGCTCGAGGCGCTCACTCTGCTCGAGCGGCGATTCAGGAAGCTTCGCATACTGGTCGAGCGCCGCTTTCCGGTACACATACAGGCCGAGATGCTTAAAATAGCTCGGTCCTACGCCGTCACGATCGTACGGGATCTGGGAACGGGAGAAGTAAAGCGCGTTGCCGGCTTTGTCGGTGGTCACCTTCACGGCATTGGGGTTCCGGATGTCCTCGGGGGTGGCACGAACTTTCAAGGTCCCTACCTGAACTCGGGAATCTCCCATCAGGCCAACCAGGGCTGCAATGTGCTCGGCGCGCGCCAAAAGCTCATCGCCTTGCACGTTGATATAGAGATCGGCCGCCCAGGATTTCGCGATTTCATGAACTCGCTCCGTTCCGTTACGGCAATCCGCTGAGGTGGCGCGGGCATGAAAGCCCCGGGTTTCGGAGAGTTGCAGAATCTCGTCGGAGTCGGTGGCAATGATCACGTCGTCCAACTGAGGGCAGCGTCGCATGCTTTCATACACGTGGGCGATCAGAGGTCGCCCGGCAATTTCTCGCAGCACCTTTCGAGCCAGGCGGGTGGACTGCAACCGGGCGGGGATCACAGCAATGGCTCGCATTGAGTTTCCAGTTTGCAGTTTCTGTTTTCCGGTTGCAATAGCTCGGGCAATTTTCTTCATGAACCGCGAACTGGCTTTCAGGCAGAAGCCAGCGAGCGTAGACTCAAGGCAAGATTCCCGTCCGCGCGGGCATTTGCGATGGACCGCCAACCGCTCTTGCTCGAAGGTCACAACCCTTGTCGGTAGCAAAAGATCCGCATCCCTTGCTAGAATTTTCCCCGTCGTGGGAACGCCGCCGAATATTCGAAATCCGCAGCCAGAGAGGCAGACCGGGCAAGGCGGAGAACGCGAAATTTCGAGACCGACTGTATGAATGCTGATTGGCGCGATCGCGAACTCGGCATGGATCGCAAGATCACACGCCGGGACTTCCTCAACGGGGTCGCGCTGACCGTCGGCGCTTCGCTTTTACCCGGAAGCGTGATGGCACAGGATGCCGGTCCTGATCTCTCCGCACAGGATCCGTTGCTCGCCAAGGGCATCACCGAGCAGGATCCGCGCTATTATCCCCCCGCTCTGACCGCCATGAGAGGGAACCACCCGGGTTCATTCGAGGTCGCCCACCAACTGCGAGACGACGCTTTCTGGCGAACCGCTTCCAGCCCTCGAAGCACTGGCGAAACCTACGATCTTGTCGTCGTCGGTGGGGGCATCAGCGGTCTGGCGGCCGCTTATTTTTATCGCAAGAAGGCGGGCCCGGGGGCCCGCATCCTGATCCTCGATAATCATGACGACTTCGGGGGACACGCCAAGCGCAACGAATTTGAGGTCGGGGGCCGTCTGCTCCTGAGCAACGGTGGCACGCAATCGATTGAAGATCCCTCCGCATACAGTCACGTGGCCAAGAACCTGCTCGCGGAGCTTGGAATCGAAACCCGACGCTTCTACAAGTACTACGATCAGAAGCTCTATTCGAGCCTGGGCACGGGCTGTTTCTTCGACCGCGAGACCTTCGGCAGCGATCGTCTGCTGACGGGTATGGGAAAAACACCCTGGCCTGAGTTTCTGAGCAAAGCGCCGATGTCCGACGCAGCCCGCCGCGATATCGTGCGCCTCTACCAAGAAAAAGTGGACTACCTTCCAGGGCTATCCGCGAAGGAAAAACGGGCCAAACTCGCCAAAGTCAGCTACGCGGATTATCTGACCAAGTACTGCAAGGCCCATCCCGACGTATTGCCATTCTTTCAGACCTATCCTGCGGACTTGTTCGGTGTGGGGATCGACGCCGTTTCCGCGCTGACCTGCTTCGAGAATCCCGACGACTACGGCGCCATGACCTATGCGGGTTTTGCCGGGTTGCAATTGGGTGAGCCTCCAGCCGAGGCGGAACCGTATATCTTCCATTTTCCTGACGGGAACGCCTCCGTGGCGCGCCTCCTGGTACGCGCCTTGGTACCGGAATCGGTTCCGGGCGACACGATGGAAGACGTGGTCACGAGCCGCGCGGATTATACCCGGCTCGATCGGGCGGATGCTCCGGTGCGCATACGTCTGGACAGCACGGTAGTTCGGGCACGCCATGTGGGAGAGGCGGCCACAGCGAAAGAAGTGGAAATTGCCTATGTGACCAGCGGGAAGCTTTCCAGTGTCCAGGCAAAAGCCTGTGTTCTTGCCTGTTACAACGCGATGATTCCGTACCTCTGCCCCGAACTGCCGGAAAAACAGAAAAAGGCGCTGGCATTTTGTGTGAAGGTTCCGTACCTCTATACCCACGTTGCGATTCGGAATTGGTCGGTGTTCCGCAACCTCGGCATCCACCAGATTGTTGCGCCCGCCAGTTATCACACCTATGCGGCGCTCGATTTTCCCGTGAGCCTGGGCGACTACCGCTTCCCCAGCCATCCCGACGAGCCGATGATTTTGTTCATGCTTCGTTCCCCCTGCAAGGTGGGGCTGCCGCGGCGCGTGCAGTACCGCCTGGGCCGCCTCGAGCTGTACTCGACGCCGTTTTCCGACATGGAGCGCAAGATTCGCGATCAATTGCAGAGCATGCTGGGCTCCGCCGGATTTGATCCCGCGCGTGACATTGCAGCCATCACGGTGAACCGCTGGGCGCACGGCTATGCCTACGAGTATGAGTCGCTCTCCGATCCGGATTGGCCGCGACAAGAACGGCCGTGCGTGATCGCACGAAAGCCATTCGGCCGGATTTCGATCGCTAATTCGGATGCGGCGGCGCGGGCCTACACCGACGCAGCCATCGATCAGGCATGGCGCGCAGTCAATGAAATCGCACGACACGGCTAAGTCCATGCTCGCTCACCTGCGTGCAGCAAACTTCACCTCGAAATCGGTGTCCGCCAGGTGGGGGCCAAGCCGAGAGGTGGCGAAAATTATTGGGGAAAGCATGGGATACTTTGTGCGCTCCGGATGCAAGCCGAGTGCCTGCCGGATGAAAATTCTTTCACACTGTGCGAGGCGCCGAATTGATGGTATGCTGTCTGCCGTTTTCGCATTTTAAAAAGGAAATTTGAGTTTGTGACCGTTGGGTCGATCGCTAGGCTTCCGACAACTTCCGCCCTCACCCGATGTCGAAAGCCAACCGGGCGCGGTATAATACTTGCGGTTCGCCCGATCTATAGAAGGGTACGCATCTCAGGGCTGTTGGCCGCTTAAGGCAGACCGCCACTGCTCCGGCATCCCCCTAAAGCTTTGGAGCGGAGAAAAGCTGGAACCAGAAGTGTGGACGTCTATTGTAAATCCAATTCTTCGGGGTCAATCCATGTCAAGTGCTCTCCAGGAAGTGGTTTCGATGAGCGCACAACAATTCAAGAACAAGCTCCAGTCGCGTACGGCGCAGGTCGGCATTATCGGCCTGGGATATGTCGGATTGCCGTTGGCTCTCTTGTTTAACGAGCAGCACTTCCCGGTCACAGGCTTTGATATTGATCGCAAGAAGGTGGAAACCCTGACTGCGGGCGGGTCGTATATCTATCGCATCCCTCCGACCGAGATCCAACTCGCTCGCCAGAGCGGATTTTCTGCAACCGTCGATTTCGCCCGGTTGCGGGAAATGGATGCCATCGTCATCTGTGTACCCACTCCGCTGAACGAATATCACGAACCCGATCTCAGTTACATTACCTCCACTGCGGAATCGATTGCCCCGCACCTCCGCTCGGGACAGCTGGTGATACTCGAGAGCACCACGTATCCGGGCACGACGGAAGAGGTTCTGATTCCGATCCTGGAAAAAGGCAACCCGTCGGCATTGAAGGCAGCCAGGGGAGACTTCTATGTTGCATTCTCACCCGAGCGCGAGGACCCGGGGAATCAAACGGTGGCGCGACGCGACATTCCAAAAGTTGTGGGTGGGCTCGATCCCTGCGCTTCGGAATTAGCCGCCGGATTATATGGGTCGGTTTTCAATCGCGTGGTGGTGGTTTCCTCGCCGGCTGCGGCTGAAATGACCAAGCTTCTCGAAAACATCTATCGCTGCGTGAACATCGCTTTGGTGAACGAACTGAAGCTGCTGTCCCTGCGCATGGGAATCAATATCTGGGAAGTAATCGAAGCCGCAGCCACCAAACCATTCGGGTTTCAAGCGTTCTATCCGGGGCCGGGGTTAGGAGGGCATTGTATTCCGATCGACCCGTTCTATCTTTCCTGGAAAGCAAACGAATTTGATTTTCGCACCCGGTTCATTGAACTGGCAGGGGAAGTGAACCTGCAAATGCCCTATCACGTTGTGGCCTCGGTGGGTGCGGCACTGAATGAGCGCCGCAAGGCGGTCAACGGTTCCAAAGTACTGGTCCTCGGCATTGCCTATAAGAAGGACATCGATGACCTGCGCGAGTCTCCGTCCCTCACCATTATCGAACTGCTGCAGCGGCAGGGTGCCCAGGTCAGCTATCACGATCCGTATTTCAAGTTTGTGGGTCGGGGGCGGAAATATGACCTGCAGATGAACTGCGCCAGCCTAGACAACCTAGGTGAGTACGATTGCGTGCTGATTGTGACCGACCACTCCGATTACGACTATCCCCGGATCGTTCGCGAGTCACGGTTAGTGGTAGATACCCGCAATGCGACGAAGGGAATCACTGCCCTGAATCTGGTCAGGTGCTAGGCCGAATCGTTGGCGAGCACGCAACCGGATTACAGAATGTGCGGTTGAAGCGAGCCGCCAGCGTCGTCCTGGGACCGAAGGCTAATGCGTGCGGGTACCAGTCCATACGCCACTTTTTCCCTCCGAGGTGAGCGTTCCTTTCATGCTGTCACCGTCCACGGTGCCCGTATAATCGATGGGCATCTTCGCCGCGACATGCAGCTGGATCGCATTTCCGGACACCGTCCCGTCAATCGTGCCGGATTGCCGCGGCCCGGTGAATGTTCCGGTGACTTTGCCACCGTTCTGCTCGAGAACCAGAGTTTGAGTGACACTGTGCCGTCCGTTCTTCGCGGAGACCGTCCATTTTCCGGCAACCTCGGCATCCGCGGCAAGGGCAACACTCGATAGCAAAATGAGAAGGATCGAACTGCACTGCTTCACAGCCGGTTTGGCACGGAGCATCGATTCCTCCATGGACTCACAGCAGGGTGCTGTACGGCATGATACCGCACCACAGTTTGACAATCGATCAGGAAGCGTTTACCTTCCTTCCCGTTTTGAAGGGTGGGTAAAAAGGTGTCGACAGAGGTCTTTAGGAGCGATCGGTTTGTGAACCCGAGGGCGTCTCAAGCAGGCATCATCAAAAGGAAAAAGCAAGAATCGAAAGCTTACGCCGACATTCCCACGTGTTCTCGTTCGGGCTGAAGACGGATATTATGCGGTCGCGCAAGATCCTGACATTGCCGAGGAGCATGCTGATGTTTCTCATGAGCATGTTCCTTGCTTCTTGCATGGTGGGGCCGGGCTATCATACCCCGAAGACGAATATCGCCACACAATGGTCGGGGGGTCAGTCCGAGGAGCTGGCCGATGCGTACTGGTGGCGCAGCTTCCATGATCCGACACTGAGCCAATTAATCGAGGTAGCTTGGCGAAACAACCTCTCGCTCGAGAGCGCCGGCGTGCGAGTGGTGCAGGCGCGCGCACAACTCAACCAATCCATCGGCAATCTTTTTCCGCAGCAGCAGGCGATCTCAGGAGGAGTGAACTACTACAACCTGCTGTCGGCTAACCGTGGACCCAACGAATTCACCACCAGCCAGCTCCTTTTTGCGGCTTCATGGGAGGCCGATTTCTGGGGCAAATACCGGCGCACCATTCAGTCAGACCGGGCCGCGTTTCTTAGCACGGTTGCAGCCTACGACGATGCCCTAGTGACTTTGATCGCGGACGTGGCGAGCACGTACGTTAACATTCGCACCGCTGAGGAACGCATCCGCGTGGCAGAGAAAAATCTCGACGCGGAACGGGAGAGTTATCGGGTCGCATCGGTGCAATTCAAATTGGGTGAGACCAGCGAACTCGATGTTCGCCAGGCGGCAACTCTGCTCTCGCAAACTGGCGCCCAGGTCCCGCCCCTCCAGGATTCGCTGAACCAAGGCAAGAACGCGCTCGCGGTTTATTTGGGCGAGCCGCCCGACAAGATCAACGAGTATCTGAAAGGGCCGGGGAACATACCCATTGCGCCGAATCAAGTTACGGTGGGGATTCCCCACGATTTGTTGCGGCGTCGGCCCGACGTGCGCGAGGCCGGATTGAACGCCGCGTCGCAATGTGCGCTCATCGGAGTCGCCAAGGCGAATATGTACCCTGCATTCTCGCTCTCCGGGGCGTTCGGACTTTCCTCGAACACCGTCGGCACCAACACCCTCTCCGACATGTTTATGTGGCAGGGCAAGGACCTGCAGGCGGGCGCATCCTTCGTCTGGCCGGTCTTCAACTATGGCCGGCTCATCAACCAGGTGCGGGTGCAGGATGCGCAGTTCGAGGCAGCCATCTTGAACTACCAGAACGCGGTTTTGACCGCGCAGCAGGAAGTCGAGAACGGTCTGTCGCTGTTCTTCACGCAGCAGCAAGCACTTGCGAAATTGACGGAGGCCGCGGCATCGGCGCGGCGCTCGACCGAGCTCTCGATGATTCAATACAAAGCCGGCGAGACCACGTACACGACCGTTCTCACCACCCAACAGGCCCAGTTGGCTGCCGAGGACGCTGTTGCCAGCGCACAGGGCAACGTAGCCCTCGGGTTGATTTCGGTTTACAGGGCGCTCGGCGGTGGGTGGGAGATGCGCAATAACCGGGACGTGATTTCCGACGAGGTCAAAGCCGAGATGGAGCACCGGACGAATTGGGGCACGATGCTCGAAGCGCAACATCATCTTCCGGCCGCGCAACTGCCATGAAACGAATCTGGTTCCTTTTGCTGCTCCTTGTCGGTTGCAGGAGAGCGCCCGACGTCAGCCCACCATTACCCGTTGTGACCGTCCGTCAACCCGCGAAGCAACCCGTCACCGATTACCTCGATCTGACCGGCACAGTCGCTCCGTCAAAAACCGTGAACCTGGTTGCACGCGTCAGCGGCTACCTCCAATCCGTGGGTTTTCAGGATGGTTCGTTTGTGGAAGCTGGTCAGGTGCTCTTTGTGATCGATCCCGAACAGTACCAGCAGCAACTGGCATTGAACGAGGCGGCCTTGAAGCAGGCACAGACTGAGTATGAGCGGCAACAGCAGCTGATCAAGGAAAATGCTACGGCAGTATCCAGTGTGGAGAAGCAGTTGAGCCAGCGTGACCAAGCCAAGGCCCAAGTGGAGCTGGCGAAGATCAATCTCGCCTATACCAGGGTCACAGCTCCGTTCTCGGGAAGAATCGGTGCACGGCAAGTCGATCCGGGTAATCTCGTTGGCGCTAACGGGCCAACGACCCTGGCGACGCTCGACCAATTGATGCCAATCTACGTTAACTTCAGCCTCAACGAGCACGACGCGTTGCATCTGTACACCGAGATGCGCCAGCGTGGCATGGCCCCCAAGAGTAATGTGGGCAAACTGCCTGTGTTTGTCGGCTTGAGTAACGAGAAGGGCTACCCTCACGCTGGTGTCCTCAATTTCTCCGACAACGAAATCAGCACCTCTACCGGCACGATCGCGATGCGGGCCATACTTCCGAACAAGGACCGAGCGCTATTCCCCGGACTTTTCGCGCGCGTACGCATCCCTCTGGGCGGACCACAAGTTATGCTCGTCATTCCCAACACTGCCATCGGCAGTGACCAGCAAGGCGATTACGTGTTCGTGGTCGATGCAGGTGAGATCGTGGCCCGGCGCGGCATCGTGAAAGGACCGTTGACGGCGGACGGCGGCTGCGCCATTCGTAGCGGACTTAGCGAGGGAGATCGTGTCATCGTCAACGGCATTCTCAACGCCAAGGCCGGCGAGAAAGTCGCGCCCACGGGCCAGCCCTAGTCATGTTCGCTAAATTCTTCATCGAACGACCGGTGCTGGCGAACGTCATCGCGTTCGTGATCATCTTGCTGGGCGCCGTGGCGGTGTTGGTTTTGCCGGTGGCGGAATATCCGCCCATCACACCGCCCACCGTCCAAGTCACCACCCTCTATCCCGGTGCCAGCGCGAAAATTTTAGTCGAGACCGTCGCGCTGCCAATCGAACAGCAGGTCAACGGCGTTGAGCGAATGCTCTACATGCAATCGAACTGCACTGCCGACGGCCGATACACGTTGACGGTCACGTTTGAGGTCGGCACGGACTTGGATTTCGCGCAGGTGCTTGTGCAAAATCGGGTCGCCGCCGCGCTTGCGCAATTGCCCTTCCAGGTCCAGCAACAAGGTGTCATCACAAAAAAGAAAGAGACTTCGCCGCTCGAGATCATCACCCTGGGATCGAAGGACAACCGGTACGACGCGCTGTTTCTCAGTAACTTTGCGGCCATCGCACTGCGCGACAAGCTCGCGCGTCTTCCCGGCGTCGGTGATGTGGTGGTGTTCGGCATCGGCGAATACAGCATGCGCATTTGGCTCGACCCACTACAACTGCAGCAGCGGGGACTCGTTCCGCAGGATGTCATTAACGCAATCCAGAACCAAAATGCCAATGTAGCGGCTGGTCAGGTCGGTATGCCGCCTGCACCCACCGGTCAGGCCTTTCAACTGACCGCCAACGTGCCGGCCGAGCTTTCCGACCCGGCTGAGTTCGAGCAGATCATCCTCAAGGCAGCGGGTACGCAAATCACCCGCATCCGCGACGTCGGCCGCGTGGAACTTGGCGCGCGTAGTTACAGCCAGCTCTTCAAGGTTGACGGAAAACCTGCCGGCGGCATCGCGATCTATCAGCTTCCCGGCGCCAATGCGCTCGACACTGCCAAGGGCGTGAGAAAGCTTTTGAAAACGCTTTCGTCGACCTTCCCGGAAGCCCTCACCTACGACATCCCGTTCGACGTCACCACCTTCGTCAAACAATCGGTGACCGAGGTATATCACACGCTTTTGGAGGCGGGGCTGCTCGTCTTGTTGGTGATCGTGATCTTCTTGCAAAACTGGCGCGCGACCCTCGTACCGGCTACCACCGTGCCGGTTACCATCATCGGCGCGTTCGCGGCCATGGCGGTGATGGGCTTCACCATCAATCTGCTCACACTGTTCGCCGTGGTGCTAGCCATCGGGATTGTGGTGGATGACGCCATCGTCGTGGTCGAGGGTGTTGCGCAACACATCGAACACGGTCAGACACCGAAGCAAGGCAGCATCGACGCGATGCGGGAGTTGTTCGGACCCATTGTTGGTATCACCCTGGTCCTGATGTCTGTATTTCTTCCCCCGGCCTTCATGCCCGGCATTACCGGACAGATGTATCGGCAGTTTGCATTGGTCATCGCCGCAACTGCCCTGATCAGCGCCGTGAACGCGGTGACGTTGAAGCCGACGCAATGCGCGCTTTGGCTGCGCCCGGTCGATCCCGGCCAAAAGAAGAACATTTTCTTCCGTTGGTTCAACTCGGTGTACGAGCCCACGGAGCGATTCTATATCCGGATCATCCGCTCCATTGTTCGACACAGCGGCCAAACCGTGGTCGTCGCGCTGCTGCTGGTGGGGCTTGCAATCTTCGGACTCACGCGCATCCCGACCGGCTTTATTCCGACCGAAGACCAGGGTTATCTGATGGTGGCGGTGCAGGTGCCAGACGGCGCGTCGCTCGAACGCGTCGAGAAGGTGATGGATGAAATCACGCGCCTCGGCCTGAACACTCCTGGTGTCGAGCGAGCCGTCATGATCGGCACCGGGGGGCCCTCGCCCCTCGATGGCGACGTGTCGCTCGCGAATGCCGGCATCGTTTATCTGATGCTGAAGAACTGGGACGAACGCGGTCGGAACGAAAACATCGAACACATCTATCGCAACCTGTCGCAGCAGCTGGCGACCGTACAGGAAGCGCGTATCCGCCTGCTGGTTCCACCACCGATTCAAGGACTGGGCGCGTCGAGTGGCTTTCAAATGCAGGTGGAGCTGACCGACGGCAGCTACGATTTCCCGCGGCTGCAACAAGCCACCGACCGTATTTTGCATGACGCAAATGTCGCCCCATCAATCCAGAATGCGTTCACGGCGTTCCGCGCATCCGTTCCCCAGGTAGCGTTGAAGGTGAATCGCGCGAAAGCGGCGACGTTAAACGTGAACATCGGCGACATCTACAACGCGTTGCAGACGTACATGGGCTCAACCTATGTGAATCTGTTTACAAAGTTCGGGCATAACTACATGGTGTACGTCCAAGCCGACCCATCCCGCCGTCTGACCACCGAGGACCTGAAACAACTCTACGTGCGCAACCAAAGCAGCACGATGGTGCCGATCGGCACGCTCGCCGAGATCAGCCCGACCCTTGGTCCCTCGGTGATTTCGCTTTACAACCTGTTCCCGTCCGCCACGATCAACGGAGCTTCAGCGGCCGGCTTTAGCTCCGGTCAAGCGCTCGATACGATGGGTGCACTTGCAAAGAGGAACCTGCCGCCCGGCATGAACTTCGAATGGACGGCCTTGGCATATCAGGAGAAACTCGTGGGCAGCTCAACGTATTTTATTTTCGCGCTCGCCATCCTGCTCGTCTATTTTGCGCTGGCGGGTCAATATGAAAGTTGGGTCACGCCGCTCGCCGTGATTTTTGCAGTACCACTGGCATTGTTCGGCACGGTGGCAGCCCTGCTCGCAATCGGACTCGCCAACAATATCTACGTGCAGATTGGGCTCGTGCTGCTCATCGCATTGTCGGCAAAGAACGCGATTCTCATTGTCGAAATGGCGCGCGAAGGTCGTACCGCCGGCAAAAGCATTCTCGACGCTGCCATCGATGCCTCCCGTGTCCGCTTCCGCCCGATCATGATGACGTCGTTCACCTTCATTCTGGGTGTGTTGCCGCTCGTCCTGGCCAGCGGTGCCGGTGCGAGCGCGCGCCGCTCGCTTGGCATCGCGGTCGCCAGCGGTATGTTCGCTTCTACCTGTATTGCGGTGTTGTTGGTTCCGGCATTCTTCGTCGTGCTCGAAAAACAGATTGAGCGCAAGCGGTCGACGTGATGTCCAAATTCTTCATCGAACGGCCGGTGCTCGCAAATGTGATCGCATTTGTGATGATGTTGCTGGGCGGCGTCGCGCTCTTCAAATTGCCGGTCGCGCAGTATCCCCCCATCACCCCGCCCACAATTCAGGTGACCGCGAATTATCCCGGTGCCAACGCGAAGACACTGGTCGAGACGGTCGCCCTGCCCATCGAGCAGCAGGTGAATGGTGTCGAGAAGATGCTCTACATGCAATCCACCTGCACGTCCGATGGCAGGTACTCATTGATTGTCACGTTCAAGGTCGGCACGGACCTCGATTTCGCCCAGGTACTGGTGCAAAACCGAGTCTCCGCCGCGCTCGCACAGTTGCCCGAGGCTGTGCAGCAGCAAGGCGTTGTGACCAAGAAAAAATCGACCGCCATCCTGCAAATCGTCACTTTGACTTCACCCGACAACCGCTACGACGCTTTATTTTTGAGCAATTATGCGACGCTGCGGCTGCACGACCGGCTGGCCCGCCTGCCGGGCGTATCCGATGTAACCGTGTTCGGTATCGGTCAGTACAGCATGCGCATCTGGCTCAATCCCCAAAAGATGCGTCAGAGATCCCTGATGCCGAGTGACGTCATTGCGGCGATTCAACAGCAGAACACGCGTGTTCCTGCCGGTCAGATTGCGATGCCGCCGGTGGCGGGCGGAGAGGATTTCCAGGTCACGATCGATGTGAAAGGCGATCTCGCGACCGTCGAGGAGTTCGCAGACATCATCGTAAAGTTCGAGAATGGCGGGCGGATCACACGCATCCGCGACATCGGCCGTGTGGAGTTGGGCGCGCAGACCTACAGTCAGTTTTTCAAAATGGACGGCAAGGTGGCGGGGGGCATGGCCATCTTCCAGTTGCCGGAGGCAAATGCGCTGGACACGGCCGCCCACGTGCGGAATGCCATGACTGAGTTTGCGAAGGATTTTCCACCGGGGCTCGAATACTCCATCCCATTCGATACAACCAAGTTTGTTACGGCTTCGGTGACCGAGGTATATCACACGCTTTTGGAGGCGGGGCTGCTCGTCTTGTTGGTGATCGTGATCTTTTTGCAAAACTGGCGCGCGACCCTCGTACCGGCTACCACCGTGCCGGTTACCATCATCGGCGCGTTCGCGGCCATGGCAGTGATGGGCTTCACCATCAATCTGCTCACACTGTTCGCCGTGGTGCTTGCCATCGGGATTGTGGTGGATGACGCCATCGTCGTGGTCGAGGGAACGACCCAACACATCGAGCGCGGCAAGACGGCAAAACAAGCCAGCATCGACGCAATGAAGGAATTGTTTGGGCCAATCCTGGCCGTGACGCTGGTACTGATGTCGGTGTTTGTGCCGCCGGCATTCATGCCTGGCATTAGTGGCCAGATGTACCGACAATTTGCGCTGGTCATCGCCGCAACGGCGTTGATCAGCGCGATCAACGCCGCCACTCTCAAGCCGACTCAATGCGCGCTGTGGCTGCGGCCGATCGATCGCAGCCAGCCGAAGAACGTTTTCTTCCGCGCCTTCAATCGAGTGTACCAGCGCGTCGAATCGTCCTACGTGTGGATCATTCGCCGGGTGGTGGCACGCAGCACACTCATGGCAGGGATCGGGATCGGGCTGATCGCCATCGCGGGTTGGGGGTTGACCCGGATCCCGACCGGCTTCATCCCAACGGAAGACCAAGGCTATGCAATGGTGACTGTGCTGTTGCCGGATGGCGCATCGCTGGAGCGGACGGAACTCGTGATGAACGAGTTGGCACGAATCTGCCGAGAGAACCGCGCCGTGGAAAGCACCATCTCCATCGGGGGCATGTCGCCGCTGGACAACAACGCGTCCCTGGCCAATGCCGGCATCATTTATCTGATGTTCAAAGACTGGAGCAAACGCAGCAAAGGGCAAGACCTCCGGTCGATCTACAACAACCTCTCCTCGCGCCTGACCAATTATCAGGGCGCCAGGACAATGGTGCTGGTACCGCCGCCCATTCAAGGCTTGGGGCTGTCCGGTGGCTTCCAGATGCAGGTTGAATTGGCCGATGGCAGTTACGACTTCGCGCGTTTGCAAAACGTCGCCGACGAAATTATCAGCCGGTCCAAAGCCAGCCCGCCAATTCGCATGGCGTTGACACCCCTGCGCGCTTCGGTTCCGCAGATCAAGGTCGATGTCAACCGCTCGCAGGCGGAATCGCTTGGTGTTGCGGTAGGCGATGTGGACAACACCATCCAGACGTATCTGGGTTCGAGTTTCGTCAACCTCTTCACCCGATTCGGATACAACTACATCGTTTACGCACAGGCCGACTCGCCGTACCGGCAACAGATCCAAAGCATCGGCGATTATTGCGTTCGCAACCCAAACGGACAGATGGTCCCGGTAGGGACCCTTGTCCGTCTCGAGCAGACTCAAGGACCGGCAGTGATCACGCTTTACAACCTCTACCCTTCCGCCACCATCAACGGTGGCGCGAACGAGGCCTTCAGTTCCGGCCAGGCCTTGCAGACGATGGAGAACATCGCCGCTAAGGTGCTTCCCGCCGGCATGAGCTACGAGTGGACCGCCATGTCCTATCAGGAGAAGCTGGTGGGCAGTTCGACGTACCTTATTTTTGCTTTGGCGATCCTGCTCGTCTATTTCGTGCTCGCCGGCCAATACGAAAGTTGGATCACACCGGGAACGGTCATCCTCGCAGTGCCACTCGCGTTGCTCGGCACCGTCGCAGCATTACTTAGTCTTGGTGTCCCCAATAACATTTACGTGCAGATCGGCTTGGTACTGCTCATCGCGCTCTCGGCGAAAAACGCGATTCTCATCGTCGAAATGGCTAGGGAAGGTCGCGCCGCTGGCAAGACCCTCCTCGATGCAACCATCGAAGCTTCGGAGGTTCGCTTCCGCCCAATCCTGATGACCTCGGTTACGTTCATCCTCGGTGTCCTGCCGCTGCTCACGGCTACCGGTGCCGGTGCCAGTGCGCGCAAGTCTCTTGGGCTGACCGTGGCCACAGGCATGTTGGCATCTACCTGTCTGGCGGTTCTGTTTGTGCCGGCGTTTTATGTCGTATTGCAGCGGTGGAGGCATCGGCCCGGAGACGCGGGAAACGCTGATTGACCACAACGGCGATCTCGATGTCGAATACCTGGCTCAACCCGAACTCTCATCCCACTCTTGTCTTCGCGTGCACCCCATCCCGCGGAGCTCGAATCGGATTTTCCAGCTCTCTTCTCGCCGCCCATCGAAAGACGCCGTGGGTGTCGGACGCTTGTCCCTGTTGGTTTTGCCAGTCGTCTCTGTCAGTTCTGCCAGTTGTCGGAAGGTTTTGAACCGCCTAATTGTTAACTACATTCGCGTTAGGTTGGGGTCCCAGCTCAAACGTCAGCGTCAGATTTAACAATGAGTCAGGTCCAACAAGGCATCGGAATGCCGCATGTGCTTCTCTGGTGCATGGGTTCTCGTTTCTGGCGGAGAAGTGAGCGTCGAAACGCGCCAACTGCGGCTGGACAGACACGACTCAAGGTTTCGTGATGGCAAATTCCTTTACACACTTCGAGATCTACGGCGATCAGCCAGCGGGTCTAGCGGACTTTTATCGCAGTGTTTTCGGTTGGGATGTTCAGCAGATGCCGGGAATCGATTATTGGCAGATAAAAACCGGCTCAGCCGAAAGCAGGACCGTCAACGGTGGGCTTACGTACCGTGCGATTCCCGGTTTGAATGGCTGGATGCTCTACATTAACGTCGTCTGTCTCGACGAGACCGTGGAACTCGTGCAGCGCCTGGGCGGGACGATTGTGCGCCCAAAGACTGCCGTGCCCAGGGCCGCCTGGGTGACGATCTTGGCAGATCCAGCGAGCAATATCTTCGGTGTGTGGCAGGCGGACCCGACTGCCTTTCCACTACCGGAACCCGACTAAATCCAATACGTTACGACAGGAGAAAACTAGAGAATGTATTACACAGACGATTCCATCCTTCCAGAAAACATGGCGCCGCTCATCATCACCGCGGCCCCGTTCGGCCCAGCTTGGCTACCTGGCGATTGCGACATCCCACTCACCTGGGACGAGCAGGTTCAAACGGCAGTCGATTGCTATAACGCTGGCGCCACGATGCTCCATGTTCATGTGCGCAACCCAGCAACCGGGCACGGTTCTGTGGACTTTGATCAGTACAACTACTTCCTCGGACGACTGAAGGAAGCCGTGCCGAAGATGATCCTCCAGGTCGGCGGTTCAATCTCTTTCGCGCCGAAGACCGAAGATACGAAAGCAAAGTGGCTGAACTATGACACCCGGCACATGCTGACGGAACTGAACCCGAAACCGGAGTTCGTAACGGTCGCGATCGGCAGCACGCAATGGGACATTGTTTCAATGTTCAAGGAAGAGGACATCAAGGGAACGCACATGGAGGACCCGAAAGTGCGGGCTGCTTGGGCGGGCATGGTGGTGGACGCCGCTCCGGCCTTCTATCTTGAGCACCTCAAACGGCTCCGTAAGAACGGCATCCAGCCGTATTTCGTGCCGGCGCACGTTCACCAGCTCGAACTCATCGAGCGCTTAATCCGGGCGGGCGTGTACATGGGACCAATGAATGTGGCACTCTGCGCTTACGGTGGAGGCACTCTCGGTCGCAATCCATTTCACTTGTTGAATATGCTTCGAGACACGCCACAGGGAGCAATCGCCACCTTCTGGTCCAGCATGCGAGGTTTGATTTCCATTTCCGCGATGGCGATTGTTCTCGGCCAACATGTGCGTGTCGGGAACGAGGACAACATCTGGGGAGCGAACCGAGAGCGCGCTACCTCGCTCCAGCAAATCGAGGGCGCCGTCCGCCTGTGTGAGCGATTCGGTCGCAAGGTGGCAACGGCCGAGGAGGCACGAAAGATATGTAAGGTCGGCGTGTGGTACGACAGTGTGGATGAGACGCTAAGAAACCTCGGTCTACCACCCAACCCCACGGAGTACAACCCGGGCTTCCTCGTTTGGGAGACGGACGGGCGGAAAACAATCGCACCGGTCGCGGGCGATTCGCATCCGATTGCCGCTTGCATGTTGCCTCCGCAGGCGGTGGTGGAACAGCAGAAGAAAAGGACGGCGTAATTGGATGTCGGCAGGGTCCCGTCGGGCAACCTGGACGCGGGGCCCTGCGGATAAATCGGCCAATTTCCCGCGAGAGTGAATCAATGAGCCCGCAATTAAAGTCAAGAGAGGTGATCGAGAGGACGAGAGCAGAAGAAGCAAGCGGGGGCCAGGGGAAAGACGCACCCACTGGTCCCTGGGATTCAGGCTCGGAGACACTGCGTGAATGGGACCCTGGATGGGCGGCGGCATGTTTCAAGATGAGCACGAATCCATGGACTGGCAGGGTCTTGCCACGCAAGCTCGTCGAGCTGATCGCAGTGGCATTCAACGCCGCTTGCACGAACCTGAATCCGGATGGGACCCGCCGGCACATTCGCGCTGCTCTCGATGCCGGTGCGAGCCGTGAAGAAATTCTTACGGTGCTGAAGATGGCCTCCGTGATGTCGATTCACTCATGCAGCCTCGGAGCGCCGATCCTCCTGGAAGAGGCGCAGGCGGCAGGTGTGCAGCCAGCGCAGAAACGCAAAGCAAACACTCCAGCCTGCGACAAAGTGAAAGCGATGGGGCAATGGAACGATGCCTGGATCCCTTCCTTGAGCTTGATCCGGTCTGGACCCATGAGTTTATGGCGACTGGAGCTGGAATTTACGCCAGTGGTGTGTTTTCCGCAAAGGACACCGAGCTTCTGAGTATCGCCTTCGATGCGTCCTACACACATATGTACGCGCCAGGTACGCGGCGGCACATCAAGAACGCCCTGAAAGCCGGGGCGACGATGGAAGAAATCATGGAAGTGTTGAAGCTGTGCGTCGTGCAAGGCGTGCAGGCCTGCAATCTGGGCGTGCCGATTCTGGCTGAGGAACTAAACAGGAGATAAAGACTGCATCGAGCATTGCTCTAAACGGCGGGATGGCTTAGTTGTTGGACAGGCGGCTCGGCTTTCGAGTCGCCCCTCATAATATGGAGAGATACCGTGGACACCTCCACTCGAACCACACTGAAGCAGAGAGCCCATCGCGAGCTGAAGGAATTCCTCATCATCGTGCTTTACCTCTGGGTAGTCTTCGCCCTGTTCCTTGTGTACAAAGCGGTGATACTGAACGAAGAACTCATCAGTTACCTGACCCAGGGCATCGCACTCATCAATGCGCTGGTGTTGGGGAAGTTCGCCCTCATTGCTCGAGCCTTCCACCTAGGCGAGGCAGCCGACGATGCGCCGCTCATCTACCCGACTCTCCTGAAGTCTGCCTTGTTTTCTATTGTGCTGGCTTGCTGCAAAATTCTCGAGGACGCTGCCGTTGGTTTTTATCGCGGCATGTCTTTCTCCCAGAGTATTGCTGACCTTGGTGGTGGCACATTGAGGGGAATTCTGACTCTGACTGTGCTCCTCTTCGTGGTGCTTATCCCTTTCTTCGGATTCGGCGAGTTGCAAAGAGTTCTTGGCGAGGGCAGATTGGTGCACCTGTTTTTCGGCCCGCGCGACATGCCAGAACCCTCGAATCCACGAATGCTTTGATTTTGCCGAGAGAGGAAAGCGAAAGGAAAACCTGTGGTTAAAGGCGAGAAGCAGGACGCGCAGCACCTCAGGTCATTTTGACTCGTCTGAAGAAGAACTGGAAACCTCCGTGTCTCACGGAGAAATATAAGGAGTAAGTCAATGCGAAAAACGAACCGGATCACATCGTTAAGGATTGGCATGACATTGGCAGTGGCACTTGTGGCCTGCAACGTGGCAATCGGTCAGGAAGTGCGCCACAACTCCATGCCGGGAGTAGATTTTTCCAAATTTCACACCTACAAGTGGGTCAACATTGAAGGTGGAGCACACCCGAACCAGATCGTAGACGCGGAAATCAAGCAGGCGGCTGATATGCAACTATCGGCGAAAGGTCTGACCAAGACCGACAGCGACAAGGCCGATCTGTATGTGGGTTATCAGACCGCGGTCCAACAGGACAAGCAGTGGAATGCCTGGGGCACCGGCCGCGGCTTCGGGGGGGGCATGGGACAGGCCACTCAGTCGACCATCAACGTCGGGAGTCTTGTCCTCGATATGTATGACCCGACCACCAAGCAGTTGGTGTGGACGGGAACTGCGACCAAGACGCTTGATCCGAGTTCGAACCAGGAAAAAAACCAGAAGAACTTGAATAAGGCCATGCAAAAACTACTGAAGTACTATCCACCCAAGTAGAACTAGACGGCCAACAAAGAGTCTTCGAGTTCAAACTTTCTAGTCGAGGAGCCGTCATGGGCAAAAATAAACGTCCCAAGAAAAAAGGAAAAGGCAAGAGCGCGGACTTGGCCGACGCGACCAGCTACGGATCCGCGGCAGCTGGCGCGATGACCTACGCTGACGGCCAGCCCTTCGACACGGTCACCTACCTGGAGGCGAAGCTCATTCTCAAGCCCGACCGCTTCACATCGGTACAGAACTTTCGTGACTTTGGCAAAATCGTCGAGAAGACTGCAAAGAAGGTCGGCGTGGGCTTCATCGACGATCCCAAAGCCGGGCTAAGGCCGGAGGTCAGAGAAATCGTCTTCGGAGACACTCCTGACTTTCGTCTCTATAACAACGCGTTTATCCTGCGCCGCCGCATTTCTTATGTGGATGGATTTCCCGTGGGAGACCCCGAGATCGTCTTCAAATTCCGTCATCCCGACGAGCGACAAGCTACGGCCATGGATGTAAGACCGAAGATCGGGGGGAAGTATCGCATCAAGTTCAAAGTGGAAGCCCTTCCCCTGAAGGATCGAATCGGTGGGTATCGGCTCCTCTATTCCCACAACTGCCAGTTCGGCCTGAGCCAGGTGCATAAGGCCGATCGAAGCTCGGGGATGAGCGCTCTGGTTCGGGTATTTCCAACCTTGGCTGTACTGAAAAAGTCGGATGACGAGAAGATCGGGCTGGTCAACGAAGGAATCGTTGAAGAATTATTGCTTCCACTCGGTCAGTTGGACTTCGGCAAAGGCCAAGTGGGCAAATGCGACATTGGGTTGTGGCGAACCCGCGGCGAGCATAGGTCTTTGGTAGGAGAGTTTGCCTTTCAAGTGAAGTTTTCCAGCCGTGAGGAAGTCTCGGAAAAGGCCAAGAAACGGGCGGTTCAGTTCTATCTCGCGTTGCAACACGACGTGAAGGACTGGTTGGCGCTGGGGGTTACCAAGACGGGCATGGTTTACCGACTGAAGGGGAATGCGCCTCAAAGCCATGAGTGACGCTGCCGCAAAACCTGTGCTTCGGTTCCCTCGAACTGCGCCGAGGGCTGCCGTGTCGGTGGGGCAGATCTTCCGTGAATTTCTGATGATCGGTGCCACCAGCTTCGGGGGTGTAGTGCCGTACCTTCGGGACAATCTCGTGACCAAGAGGCAGTGGGTCGACGACAAGGAGTTTGTGGAGATGCTCTCCATAAGCCAATCACTGCCCGGTCTGAATGCCACGAACATGGCGATTCTCGTCGGGGAGAAGCTGCGTGGGGCCCTGGGGTCGGTGGCCGCTATCCTTGGCATCGGTCTCCCAGGTGCCGTCATCATGGCAATCGTGGGTATCTTCTACCGGCAGCATGGTGATCACCCCTGGGCCACCGCCGGGCTCAAAGGGGTGGCGGCGGCCGCCGTAGGGCTCATCCTTTTCACCGTGGTGCAGCTCAGCAAGAAGTCACTTGCCACCCGTTTCGACTTTGTTTTCATGGCACTCACCGTCATTGCCGTCAACCGTCTGCACCAGTCGGTCCCGCGAACCTTGATCGGTGTTGGAATCATGGCGGTTCTTTTTCACCATCCGCGCCGGGCAGAGAAAGGAGGGCCTACGCTGTGAACCAGATTCCGGTCCTCGTTCGGGTATTCGCTTTTTTGTCGCTCCTGACGGTGGGCGGTGGAATGGCAGCTTTCCCCGAAATGAAGGTTCTGACCGTGGATGTACACAAGTGGCTGACCTTCCCCCAACTGATTCATCTCTATAGCGTCGGGCAGCTGGCACCCGGACCCAACATGATGATGATTGTTCCTATTGGAGAATGGGCCGGGGGCTTTCTGGGCGCTGTTTCCACGCTGTTCGCTTTCTTTGGTCCGACCGCTGTGCTTGCTTTTATCGTGGCACGCTTGTGGAAGAGGCTGGAGAAATGGCCATGGCGGAGGTCCATTGAGCAAGGGTTGGCACCGGTCTCAATTGGGCTGCTGCTCGCCGGTTGTTTCACCATGGCGAAGGGTGCAGTCACAGGCCTGGAAACGGCGACGATTGCGGTTGGCGTGCTGCTGATTTTGCTTCAATACAAAGTGAACCCCGCGCTACTGGTAGTTGGCGGGGGGATTCTCGGAATCTTGTCGTTCCTGCCGAAATAGCTCCCTCTACATCAGGCGCGAAGCTTCGGCATCGGCGCCAGGAGCGGCCAGCGTTTGAAGTTGCGCTCGGTTACTTACATTCCGACCCTTGGCCGACACGGCGGACCTCGCCCATCAGGGCCAATAGATTCTGTTCGGAATCTCGGAAGAAAGTCATCCACAGATCGTGATCGGGCATCTTGGCGATAACATGCGGCTCATCTTCAAAGTGAACCCCTTGGTTTCGCAGTTGCTTGTGAGCGGACACGATATCGGGGACCGCAAAGTAGAGAATCGAACTGGGATGGTCAAACTCAGGCTTCTCGGCGACCGTCAGCATCAGACGCACGCCGCCGCAATCAAAGAAAGCGAGCTTGTCAGTACGAAACAGAAGAAGGAGCCCCAGCCGATCCCGGTAGAAGGCGGCGGCCCGATCGATGTTTTGAGCATTGATGGCAACTTGTCCAAGACGGGTAATACCAAGGCCCACGGTCGACGAGTTCATGCCATTGCTCCTCGTTTAGATTAGTTAGCATCGCTAACAATATACGATGACCAAAAGCAAGCAAAAAGATCAGCACAGGGACAGGGTAGAGCGAGTTGCCGACCGGCTGCATTCGACGGCGATCCACCTGCTCCGAGTGCGGCGAACGCATACGGCCAGTCGCGCAGGGCCGGCCCAACTCTCGGCGTTATCGGTCCTGGTGTTTGGCGGCCCCCTGACTCTGGGACAATTGACAGCGGCCGAGCAGGTCAACGCACCTACCATGACCCGGATCGTGGCCGGCTTGCGACGAAGTGCGTGGGTGCTCATCCCGGATCCCGAAGACGCTCGCCGCGTGCGAGTCTTCCCAACTGCCTCCGGTGTTGATCTGCTAGAGCAAGCCCAGCGACGAAGAATCGACTACCTGGCGAAGGGCTTCGCCAGACTGACGCCGAGCGAGCTAGCGGTGGTCGATAAAGCCGTCGAGATTGTGACCGCTGCCAGGATGAGCTGGGAATAGATCCCTTGCCAAGATTCGGAACCCGGTTCTATAGGATAAAGTGGGATGCCCGAAGGTAACCCGAGTAACTGTATACAAAGGATAGCGGTGTAGCTCAGGTGGTTAGAGCGACGGTCTCATAATGCGCCGAAAATCGCGGTTACAGCGTGTTTCCATGGAGAGTGGAATCCTGGGTGCGTTGACGTGCAGTTGGGCACATTTGGGACGAATTGTTCTAGCGCGTGTTCTAAGATTCCGGCGCGAAAACGCTGCGATTGGCCGTCAATTTGACCGTCGCTCAATGACGTCGCTCTTGAACAGGCACGGCATTCCGCGCGGCGGCGGGCTTTTACTGCATCGCCACCGGTGGCTGACGAAGATGACGGTTGCCGCTCAAAACTTTTCGCAAATGCTGAAATGTGGAATCATCACGGAAACCGCATGGACAGCGGCTTCGGCGGGTATCATCAACTCGGCGGAGATCCGGCTGCACTGGCTTGATCACCGAATGTGCGCTAGGGCGTCATCGACCGCACGCGGCTCTGGCTTGCATTCATGTTTCTCAAAATCGGATTGGAGTTGCCGCTTGGCTTTCTCACTGTCGAGCAGAAATTCCTGCCGGGTTCTGAAAGTTAACCGGCAGACATCGCAATAGGCAACACTGGGAGTCGTCCCGATAAATCTTACGATCTGGAGGTTTCGCCCTGGCATGGCTGCACCATTGTATCGAATGGCGCTGCGAAGTGACGAAGCGCCAGAAAACCCTACTTCACATGGCCTCACGCCAGTTCCGCCCCGCGCAAATTTAATGCCGATCAAATGCCGGATTTCAATACCGTGTGCGATTTGACACGAAAATCGGCGAAACCGCAATTTCGCCAATGCCTCGTATGTGGCCACAATATTGAGGTGGCACCACTCACGCGATAGCAGCCCGCGCCGCTCGCTCAATATCTCGCTCAAAAACCCCTACTACGGGGGATTTTGAGTTCAATGGCGGTTTCAACAGTTGTCGTAACGGCGAATTGTGGGCTGGTAGAATGCCGCTCATCCATGGGCAACTTGAGTGGAGGGATAAATGTTCTTCCGATAGGTGTTGTTGCCATCGCAAAGGAATCGGATTCGCTGGGTTTGATGC
>DASPVG010000057.1:0-30253 GCA_035622455.1 Terriglobales bacterium | reverse complement strand
CGACGCCTCATCGACCAGGCGTGCCGTGGCATAGTCGTATGCGGTCAAGCAGGTGATCGGCTCACCGCGAAGTTTCTTTTCTCGAAGGGTAGCAATAGTGATTTTTTGGCGAGGCTCGCCAGCAGGTGTGAAGCTCAATTGGTCCCCCAGTGCCCCTCCGCCTCAGGCGGATAGAGCCTGTCCGTATTCCAGGTACTTCAGCAGCTATTGTACATGCGCGGCTGGTCGTGGTCGATCCTGGAACAAAGAACCGGCAATCCTTTGTACTCCATTGATAATACAGGCATTTCTTGAGTTCGAGGCTAGTATTTCTGAGCTATCGCCCGCTCTGCGCCTAAACACGAAGCGCTAATGCCCCAACCAGGGGCCAACCGAGGTCAGGGTTAAGCGCTCGCCGCCTCCTGCCGTCCCAATGGCAGGAAATACTGCGTGCCCTTGATCGGCGCTGAAACTTTCCGTAGAAGCTCCTGTAAATCTTCGTTGCGCTCCACAAAATCGATCTCCGAGGTGTTCACGATCAAAAGATCAGATGAGGTGTAGTGAAAGAAAAAATGCTCGTAGGCCTTGATTACTTCTTCGAGGTACTCTTCGTTGATTGCCTTTTCCGCTGGGGCGTTCTTTTTCTTCAGCCGCTTTTTGAGCACCTCAGGGGTGGCTTGCAAATAAATCACCAGGTCGGGGGTGGGGAGCTGATCACGAAAATACGTGTAATAGCGGTTGTAGGTATCCAGTTCTTGGTCCGTCAGGTTCAAACAGGCAAAGATTTTGTCTTTCTCAAAAATAAAGTCTGTGACCACTGCTTTCTGTGATTGCGGACCGAGATCGAGCGCCCGCAACTGTTCAAACCGCCGGATCAAGAAAGCGAACTGCGCTTGGAAGCCAGCTCCGCGTTCGCCCTCGTAGAAGGCCTGCAAGAACGCATTCTCCTCCGACTCCATCACCCGCTGTGCGTTCAACCGCTCCGCCAGAATGCCGGCCAACGTACTCTTGCCCACGCGTATGGGGCCCTCAACGGCAAGGTAACGGGGGAGCTCGAACAGGTTAGCCATGGGCTCTTGGGACTGGCAGCTTCGGATAGGCAGAATAACGCGAGACAATCCGCATCCGCAATTGAAGGAAGAGTTAACCCCTGTTCCGAGCGATCGGGCGTAGGGCGACCTTCACCCCAAGTCTCGTCCGCGTCGTGTAGAATCCATGTCCGAAGTGTCGACACGAGCCGGCATGAGAGAAAGGGAGGGAACATGTGTGACCTCAGCAGGCGTCAGTTTTTGGCGGGTGGGACGGCACTGTTAACTCTTGCAGCGGAGGCGGAGCTTTTGCGCGGTCCGCTTCCCGCGGGAGCGGCGGAGGCAGCCGCGGCTGAGCTGGTTGCTCCTGACATCTATTTTCATGAGGGGAACGTGGCGGACAATGCCGACGCAGTCTGCAACAACGGCTGGATCATGTTCGAAGATTATGTCCTGGTCATCGATGCGAATTTTCCTGCCGGGGCAAAGCTGATCATCAGTAAGATCCGTTCCCTCACCGACAAGCCGATACGGTTTGCTTTCGACACCCATCATCATGGTGATCACGCCTATGGCAATCAAATCTTTGTGGAAAACGGCGGGGTGCCGGTTGCCCATACGGGTGTCATCGAAGAGATGCGACGGTACGAAACCGGCTATTACGGCGGCAAACCCGGCAGATGGGAGGAGGCGGCAAAAGGCCGGGCGGATCTGAGAACCACCAAGCTCAAGCCACCCTCGGTTCTGTTTTCCAAGGATTTGATTTTCGACGACGGCAAGCATCGGGTAGAGCTGATCCACCTCGGAGTGGCGCATACGCACGGCGATGCGGTGGCCTGGCTACCCAAAGAGAGAATCCTTTTCACGGGCGACGTCTGTGTGAATGGACCGTATAACTACGTGGGTGATGGCGACGTGGGCAAGTGGATTGGAACGCTCGATGCAGCCAAGGATCTGGGAGCGAAGGTCGTGTGTCCAGGACATGGTCCGCGTTCTGTTGCCATCGTATTGGATGATCAGCAGGCATTCTTTAAGGCGCTGCGGGAGCAGGTGGGCACCGTTATGGCTGGAAAACCGCCCGAAGAGGCAAAGAGTCAGGTAGAGCACATCCGTGCAACCCTGAAAGCCAACGCGCAGATCGCGCGCTTCGTGGATACGGCGGGCAAGGACGATGCCTTCCCCTCGCAGGTCCAAAAAGTCTACGAGGAACTGACTGGAAAGAGCCTGGCGGCGCTGAGGCACGAACGCAAGCTGGCACGCCAGGCCCACGCCCGTTCTCACGGTTCCGCATCAGCCTCATTGGCCTGATCACTCAGCCACTTGCACGACAGACGACGAGCTTTTAGAAGTGCGGGTGTCACACAACCGAGCGAACGCCGCCTATCGCGGGGCGTGTTTTCGCTGCTGCAGTTACAATCGGCGAATGGTTGGTTACGTCTTTGGTGGGGTTGCGGGTGCAGTCGCCAGCGCAGCTGGTTATCAAACCATGTCACCCAAAGGACAGTGGTATGGACGAAGCCTGGTTGGTCTGCCTGGCGGCTCTCGCAAGCTGGCCCTCACCTTCGATGATGGTCCAAACGACCCGTACACGCTCCGTCTCTTGGAGGTTCTTCGCAGACACGACGTGCCCGCCACGTTCTTCCTGATCGGTCGCTATGTCACGAAGCGGCCCGATATCGTGCGGGAGCTGATCAATCTCGGCCACGCGATAGGGAACCACACCTTTTCTCATCCTAACCTGATTTTCGCCTCGGCAGGCCAGACCAGGAGGGAACTCGAACAGTGCCAGCAGGCGCTCGCGGACGCGGTTGGGGTTCAATGCTCGCTGTTTCGCCCCCCGTTTGGCGGTCGCCGGCCCGGTACCTTTCGGGTGGCACGCCAATTGGGGCTCGAACCGGTGATGTGGAGGGTTACCGGCTGGGATTGGAAAGCAAAGGGAGAAGACTACATCGAGCGAAAAGTTTGTCAGCAGGTTCGGGGTGGTGACGTGATCCTTCTGCACGATGGGGGACCCAATGCCTTCGGTGCGGATCGATCGCAAACCGTGACGGCCACAGATCGATTGATCGCAAGGTACAAATCCCAAGGATACGAATTTGTGACCGTCGCACAGATGTTTCAACCAGCGGGTGGTTGAGCGTCCTGTCACGCGGGAGTTATGCAAGTACCAGTTGGAATGCTTGTTTGGCTGCCACCACCGTCTGGCGAATATCCTCCTCGCTGTGGGCAGCACTCAGAAAAGCCGCCTCGAACTGCGAAGGCGGCAGATAAAAGCCGCCATCCAGCATGGAACGGAAAAAGCGGCCAAAAGCTTCGGTATCGGACTTCGATGCCGAGCCCCAGTCTGTGACCGGACCGGGGGCGAAGAACCACGTGAACATCGAGCCCACACGGTTGTACGCCATCGGGATGCCTGCTTGTTTTGCCGCCGCGGCTACGCCTGTGACCAATTCACTACTGAGCCGTTCGAGCCGCGGGTAGATTTCTTGCTTGTGCTCCCGCAAGTATTCCAGGGCCGCCGCGCCTGCCGCCATGGCCAGCGGATTCCCCGAAAGCGTTCCCGCCTGGTACATCGGCCCGAGGGGCGCGACCAGACCCATGATCTCCGCGGGGCCGCCGTAGGCGCCCACCGGCAGCCCGCCGCCGATAATTTTCCCCATGGTGGTCAGATCTGGAGTGATCGAGTAGAGCTCCTGGGCTCCCCCGAAGGCGAGGCGAAATCCGGTCATGACTTCATCGAAAATAAGTATGCTTTGGTCTCGCCGGGTGATCGCCCGAAGAGCTTCCAGGTATCCGCCTGCGGGTGGGACACAACCCATGTTCCCGACCACCGGTTCTACGATCACACACGCGATCTGATGCTTGAATTTCGCGAACGCCTTTTCGAGTGCATCCGTGTCATTAAAAGGAAGGGCGAGCGTGAACTGCGTGAACTCCTCCGGAACACCCGCCGAACCGGGAATTCCCAGAGTGGCCACGCCCGAACCGGCTTTGACCAGCAGGGCATCGGCGTGGCCGTGATAACAGCCTTCGAACTTCACGATGTACTTGCGCTGGGTGTATGCGCGGGCCAAGCGGATGGCCGACATGGTGGCTTCCGTCCCCGAGTTGACGAAGCGCACTTTTTCGAGGTGGGGAAACGCTGCGATCACCATTTCCGCCAAATCCGCCTCCCCGGGGGTTGAGGCGCCGAAGCTGGTACCGTTGCGCGCAGCCCGAGTCACTGCCTCGACGACCGGAGGGGCGGCATGGCCCAGAATCATCGGTCCCCAGGAACCCACGTAGTCGATGTAGCGATTTCCGTCCGCATCGAAAATCTGCGAACCTTCGCCGCGCACAATGAACGGGGCGTCCCCTCCCACTGCCCGAAACGCACGCACCGGCGAATTGACACCCCCGGGCATGAATTGTTCGGCGCGTTTCTGTAGTTTGCGCGAGATCTCGACTTTACGGGCCATGGCACCTCCTCAAAGGGCCAAAAAACATGGTACCAGCGGGCGGGCCTTCGAGCGCACCTGCTCCCCCGGTCCAGAATGATCCTCACCACAGAGATTCCTGACGGAATTCACTGGAAATTTACATCTTTGCAATACTGATGAAACAAGACTGCCCTAAGGTTATTGCAGCGCGCCCTTTCTAACCGGGAGGGTCTAGCAGGACGGCCTCGGGGGGCTCCGGGCCGTCCGCGTTTTGGCTACCTCCGTCGTCTGCAAGCTGTGACCTACCTTGATCTCGGTTCTTAATATCGTTTTGGATTCTGAATATCGTTTGGATCACGCCGGGAACTGTGCTCACGGAAGCCCGGTTCGACCACTGGGCAGAAGTTGTTCCCGTTCCGCTGAAGCCGCCACCCACGATCAAGAATGTCAAATTGCGACAGACGCCTACCTCAATACGATAATAACAATAGACTTCTTGGTGTTTGCGGCAGCAAGCCAAGCTCCTGCGCGCATGCGGCAGAAGTGATCGGACGCTGGGCCGTCAACAACCCCATGGTCCCGCGGCCCATACTGCCCACGCTGCGCGGTGATGTAGTGAGACACGAGTCTGTGACCGGCGCGATTTGTTCGCAGGTGAGCCCTGGGATCGAGGTCGTCGAATCTCCGATATGCCTGCCTGGCTGACAGAGTTCCCCTCCTTGCCGGATTTGCCGTTGCCGAACCCAAGCTGCAATCGTCCGCCTCTTCAACCTAGGCGGCCAGGGCCTGCGGGATTGCTTTTGTTCTGGCCCCAGTCTAGATTTCTCGTATGGCGAAGGACCAGGGAAGACTTCTTGTCGAGATGCCGTTGCCGGCAGAAACCGCGCGGTTCAGTGGACATTCGATGGTCGACCCGCTACGCCGGGTGGTTGTCTGCTCCCCAAAGACGGCAGGTTGGGACAAGGCGGAGCGGGCTGCGAGGTGGCAAGAGCTTGGATTCCTCCACCAACCCGATTTCGCCAGGGCTCAGTCCCAGCACGCCGAGATGTGTCGGCAACTCGATATGGCCGGTGCCGAAGTGTTGGAACTGTCTCCCGCCAACGAGCTCACCTTGGATGCTGTCTACACTCACGATGCTTCGCTGCCCACAGATTTCGGGTTGGTCGTGATGCGCCCGGGGAAGCGAAACCGTGTTGCAGAAGCCCAGTTGCACCTCGATCTGTTTCGCGCGCTGGCCGACATGCCAATGATGGCGAAAATCACGGAACCGGCCTCGACCGAGGCTGGGGACATGGTCTGGCTGAATTCGAAGACGCTGCTCGTGGGGAACGGATACCGAACCAATGCGGAGGGAATCGCCCAGATGCAGACCGTACTCTCCCGAGAGGGAATCGAAGTGATTGCGGCGCCCCTGCCCTATGGCTCGGGTCCATCCGCCTGCCTGCATCTGATGTCGCTTCTCAGCCTGCTCGATGAGCGGACCGCTCTGGTCGATCTGCCTTGGCTGGCGGTGATGACGGTAGAATTGCTCAAGGCTCGAGGGTACAGTTTCATTGAGATTGACTACCGGGAAAGAGCAACCCTGGCCTCGAATGTGCTCTCGCTGGGAAACAAGCGCCTGCTCGCCTTGCAAGAGAACGCAAGAACCAATGCTAAGCTGCGGGCCGCCGGGTTTGATGTTCGTACCTTTCCTGGTTCTGAGTTGTCGATCAACGGTGGTGGCGGGCCTACGTGTCTGACCAGGCCTTGGCTGCGCGCCTGAAGACACCAATCTTCCTCCCGTTCGTGACCGGTTCGCCCGCTTCGACCGCTCCTGATAAAATCAAGAGGCAATGGTTCTTCCCTTCGTTCGCGATCTCTTCGCGGACGTGGAAAAATTACCTCCCTTCTCGCGTGTGGCCTCCCATCTGAAGGAGGGCACGGGGCGGATCGGTGTTTCCGGCCTCGTTCCCGCCGCCAAGGCCCTGCTTCTGGTCTTGCTGCAGCGGGTTTCGGGCCGTCCCTTCCTGGTGGTCGTTCCCGATAATCGGGCCGCCGAAGACCTGCTTCCAGTCTTACAGGCGTTTCGGGCGCTGATCGGCAGTAATGACGCCAGCTCGATCGCCGCGCTCCCGACGGGCGATGTCCTGCCGTTTCAGAATCTCTCGCCCCATCCCGAGATCCAGGAAGAACGTGCCGTGGCGCTCTGGAAAGTGGCCAGCGGGGCCATCTCCATTCTGGTTTCGCCCATTGCCGCGTCGGCTCTGCGCTTGCGTTCGCCTGAGTACTATGCCGACTTGGCACGGGTTGTACGGAGGGCAGAAGCGATTGAGATCGACCCCTTATTGCGCCATCTGAAGACCGTGGGCTACGTCTCCACGGACCTCGTCGAAATGCCGGGCGAATTCGCGCTGCGTGGGGGCATTCTTGATGTCTATCCTCCCGAGGCGGACCGTCCACGGCGAATCGAATTCTTCGGCGACGAAGTCGAGTCCATCCGCAAGTTCGATCCGACCACGCAACGATCGTCGACCCCGATCGATGAGACCTTGCTTCTTCCACTTACCGAGACTCCGGTCAGCGACGACCTGCTGGGGGCCATTCATGCCCGGTTGGCGAAAGAGCGCATCAGCGGGGGGGTGGTCGAGCCGGCCGTACGTTCGAGCGGCCTCACGGTTTTTCCCGGATGGGAGTTCTATGCGCCGGTCGCGGGCGCAGACCGCACTCTGTTTGACCTTTTGCCGAACGCCGTCGTGCTTGCCGACGAGCCCCATCGTCTGCAGGACGAATTTGATCGCATCTGGTCCCGCATCGAAGAGGCTCACGAGCGTAGCGGCGTCGGCAATCTGGTTCGGCCAAATGAGCTTTACCTCCCGCCGGAGGCTTGGTGGCAGAATCTGGCGAGGCTGCCCGGAATCGACTTCGAACAACTCGAGATCTCCCGTCCCGGGAAACCTGAATCGGTCGCTTTTCATTGCCAACCTTCGCAGCGCTTTCATGGTTCGGTAGCCGCTCTCGTCGAAGAGGTAAAAAACCAGAGGAGTCTCTCGAACGGGGTGCTCATTGCCGTTCCCAATACCGGCGAGGTTGAGCGTCTGGCTGACCTGTTCAACGAGAACCAGGTTTCCTTTCGCCTGGGCAGCCGTACTCGAGGCGGCGGTTATAGCGATGATGCTGCCTACTTCGCCGGCGAAGTCCTCACGACCACGCTGGTGAAAGCCTACGTGCCCGACGGCGTGATATTTCCCGACGCCCACCTCGCCATCTTCGGGGCTCGCGACCTGTTCGATGAATCGGACTTGGTGATTTCCGGTCCGCAGCGGCGCAAGTCGAAGACATCAGCCTTTCTCTCCGATTTTCGCGACCTTCAGGTTGGGGACTATGTGGTGCATGTCGAGCACGGTATCGGCCAGTACCAGGGCCTGAAAGAGATTCATCAAGACGACGGCAAGACCGAATTTATGCTGCTCGAATATGCCGAAGGGGCGCGACTCTATGTGCCTTTGACGCGCCTGGACCTGGTGCAGAAATATCGTTCCTCCGAAGGTGTCAAGCCGGCGCTGAACCATCTCGGCACGGCAACCTGGGCGAAAACCAAAGCCCGCGTGCGCAAGGCCATGCAGGACATGGCGGATGAGTTGCTGAAATTCTATGCCCAGCGTAAGGCCGCCAGCGGACACGCGTTTTCGAGCGACACGGAGTGGATGCGTGAATTCGAAGATGCCTTCGAATACAGCGAAACCGAAGATCAAGAGCTGGCCATTAGCGACATCAAGCTCGACATGGAATCGTCGCAGCCGATGGACCGCCTACTCTGCGGTGACGTCGGCTACGGCAAGACTGAAGTCGCCATGCGCGCCGCTTTCAAGGCGGTCAACGACAATAAGCAAGTGGCGGTGCTTGCCCCCACGACCGTGCTCGCCTTTCAACACTACGAAACCTTCAAACTGCGATTTGCGGCGTTTCCCGTCAACCTTGAGATGATCAGCCGGTTTCGCAGTGCAAGACAGCAGAAGCAGATTCTGGAAAGAGTCGAAGCCGGCAAGATCGACGTGCTGATCGGGACTCATCGCTTGCTGTCGAAAGACGTCAAGTTCGCCGACCTTGGTCTGCTGGTGGTCGACGAAGAGCAGCGCTTCGGGGTTCGCCACAAGGAACGTCTTAAACAGATGCGCAAGGAAGTCGATGTGCTGGCCATGTCGGCCACGCCGATTCCGCGCACTCTCCACATGTCGTTGGTCGGGCTGCGCGACCTGAGCCTGATCGAAACCCCGCCCAAGGATCGCATGTCGATTCAAACGGTGGTCGCCAGCTGGGACGAGAAATTGATTCAGTCGGCTCTGCAGCAGGAACTGGGACGCAGCGGGCAGATCTATTTTGTTCATAATCGGGTGGAGAGCATCTGGGAAATTGCCGCCAAACTGCAGGAACTGGTTCCCCAAGCACGCATCCTCGTCGGGCATGGACAGATGTCGGAAGGGGAGCTCGAGAAAGTGATGCTGAAATTCATGCATCACGAGGCCGACATCCTGGTCGCAACCACGATTATCGAGAACGGCCTGGACATTCCGCTTTGTAATACCATCATCATCAACCGCGCCGATCGGTTCGGACTTTCCGAGCTGTACCAGCTGCGAGGGCGGGTAGGACGCTCCAATCGCCGCGCCTACGCCTATCTGCTGATCCCTGCCGAGGCTGAGCTCACGCCCATTGCCCGCCGCCGGCTGGCGGCGCTCAAGGAATTTTCCGATCTCGGGGCCGGCTTCAAGATCGCCGCTCTTGACCTGGAGCTGCGCGGTGCCGGGAATCTGTTGGGGGGCGAACAGAGCGGCCACATCGAGGCCGTCGGCTTCGAACTGTACACGCAAATGCTGGATCGTGCGGTTTGCGAGTTGAAGGGGGAAGCGGCACCCGAAGAAGCCAAGATTCAGCTCAATCTGGGGCTGAACATTCGTATTCCGGCCGATTACATTGCGGAGGAGAACCAGCGCCTGCGTATGTATAAACGCATTGCCGGAGTGGAAACCGAATCCCAGTTGCGCAACGTTGGCGAGGAACTCCAGGATCGTTATGGTGAGCCGCCAGCGGCCGTTGCCAACCTGTTGGAATACGCCTCGCTCAAGCTGCTGGGTTCGCGAGTCGGGGTGACGGCAATCGACCGTAAGCGGGAAATCGTGAGCATCAAGTTCCGTGCGAACGCCGCTATTGACCCGGCGAAGCTGGCGCGATTCGTCTCCTCGGAGCGGGACGCGCAGTTTACGCCCGACGAGCTGCTCCGCTTTACGGTGAAAGCAGTTGGCGCTCGAGAAGTTCTCCACCAGCTTCGCCGGGTGATCGAACAACTCTCGGAATTTTCAGAACTGGCTCCTACCTCACAGGCGCAAACCGACTAGCCCTTGCCGGGGCGGGGAAAACAATCCGGCCGCGTGCTCCACGTTGGCAGAGAACTTTCAGCGGAGCTGGATCGCGAGCGAAAACATGCTGCTGATTTGTCCGGCCTCTGGCGGGGGTTATTCAGAGAGTGACCCCTCCAGTGTTAGCCATGGTAGGCTCAAAGATTCGTGCCCCTCCCAGCCGAATTCGTGCCCACAAGCTATGGTCTGGCTGCCGTGTTTGCCTGGGGCACCAGCGATTTTCTCGGGGGATATGCCACCCGCCGTGCGAACGCATTTCTTCTGACCAGCCTCGCGCATGCCAGTGGCCTGTTGCTGATGCTGCTGCTGGCCTTTCGAACTGCTGCCTTTCCCTCGCCGCCCAGCCGGCTTTGGGCGATGGTGGCCGGGATGTCGGGCGGGGGCGCGCTCGCCATCTTCTATCGTGCGCTTGCGGTCGGGCGAATGGGCGTCGTGGCTCCGGTTGCGGCCGTGCTGGGAGCGGCCATTCCGGCGATAGTAATCATGTTTACCCAAGGCCCGCCGGGTCTCGTTCGTCTGGCTGGTTTTGTGACTGCCGTCGTAGGCATCTGGCTCATTTCCGGCAGCGAGGATGGCAGGGGTCCTGAAGGCATCGGCCTCGCGGTACTGGCTGGGGTGGGTTTTGCGGGGTTTTTCCTCGGCATCTCCCAGGCAAAGGATGGCTCAGCCCAATGGCTGGCTGCATTTTCCCGCTGCGGAAGCCTGCTAGTGACTGGCTCGGTCGTGCTCTTTGAAAGAAAGTTTCGAGAAATGAGTTCTGCCAGTGCGCGTTGGGGGTTACTAGCCGGATGCCTCGACACTTCCGGCACTGCCTTCTTCGTCTGTGCTACCCAGACCGGGCGGTTGGATGCTGCGGTGGTATTGACATCGCTCTACCCCGCGGTCACGGTCTTGCTCGCCCGCCTGGTTCTCCACGAGCACTTCACGCGGCGGAAAGCTCTGGGCATGGTGGCCGCGTTGCTTGCCGTTCCCTTGATCGCCCGGCGCTGATCACCCGGACAGTCCACGAGAAGTTTTCTTGGTACCATCTCGGAATGGCGCTGTTTGAAATTCGCCGTCTGAGCAAGACCTTTCCTTTGGGCGAATCGATGTTCGGTGGTGCGGCCCGCAGCGAGATTCGGGCGGTGGACGATGTCTCGATCGATATCGAATCCGGTGAAACGCTTGGCTTGGTGGGAGAATCAGGTTCAGGGAAGAGCACGCTTGGCCGGCTGATCTTGCGGCTGGTGGAGCCAAGTTCGGGATCCATTCTTTTTGAAGGAAGAGACTGGCTGGCGGCTGGTCAAGCTGAGATGCGTCGCTTGCGCCGCGATATGCAGATCATTTTTCAGGACCCTTTTGGTTCCCTCGATCCTCGCATGCGGGTCGAAGACGTTTTGAGCGAACCGCTGCTGATCCACGAACAATCGACGCCAGCCGAACGCCGTGCCCGCACGGCGGAACTTCTGCACTCGGTGGGACTCGATCCATCCGCTTTGCAGCGCTTCCCGCATGAATTCAGCGGCGGGCAGCGGCAGCGAATTGGCATCGCCCGCGCCCTGGCATTGCAGCCGAAATTCGTGGTGGCCGATGAGCCAGTATCCGCCCTCGATGTCAGCGTGGCTGCGCAAATCGTTAACCTGCTGGCCCAACTGCAGCGCCAGTTCGGCCTGACGTATTTGTTCATCTCCCACTCCATGCCGCTCGTTCGTTATCTGGCAACCCGCATTGCCGTGATGTACCGGGGAAGGATCGTCGAAATTGGATCTACCCGGCAGATCACTGAGAACCCGCGGCACCCGTACACGCGAAGTCTGCTCGAAGCAACCCCCGGGGTGGTGGCATAGCCTGGCAGTCACTTTCTGCCGCCGTGAGAGGAGCACAAGCCCTTTCAGCCGCAACAGGCCTCGTTGTCGACCGGCTTGCACCCATTCCTCCCCTCCGTCTAGAATGCGCCTCGCCGGATCCAGGGGAGGTTTTCCTATGGCTGCCGCGCCTGCACTGCCCACGCCCACCCCGGAAGAAGTTCCTCTTTCTGAAGGCGGGCGTATCCTCAATGTTTTTGGTGCACCCAAAACGGCTTTCCTGGACTTGCGCCGCAACGCCAGCTGGTGGGCGCCCTTTCTTCTTCTTTCTATCGCTACTCTCGGTTTTTTCTACACCGTAGATCAGAAAATAGGCTTTCGCAAAGTCGTCGAGAATCAGATCCAGCAATCGCCCAAAGCGACCGAGCGCATAGGGCGTTTACCTCCGGCACAGCAAAGTCAGGCCATCGACAGGCAGGTCAGCGGTATCAGGCTCTTTCTCTATGGGTATCCGGCGGTGATTTTGCTCTGGAACCTCCTCATCGCAGGAGTAATGTTTGTCACCTTCAAGTTTGCCGCCAGCGCCGATCTTAATTTCAAGATTTCCTATGCCATTGTCATGTATGCCAGCTTGCCCTTGCTGGTGAAGACCGTTCTCGCCACAGCCTCCGTGGCCGCCGGGGCCAATCCCGATTCCTTTGTCCTCGCAAATCCGGTGGCCACCAATCCCGGTTATTTTCTTAGCCCGGCAGGTTCCCCGTTCCTGTACAGCCTCGCCTCGGCGGCTGACATTTTCATGATCTGGACACTCATTCTCACCGCCATCGGCTTTGCAGCCGTAACCAAGCTGAAGACCTCCACCACCATGGCGGTTGTTTTCGCTTGGTATCTGGCGTTTAGCCTGGGCAGCGCCGCTCTGGCAGCCATGTTCTCCTAGGCGGCGCGCCTTAGGATTTCCTCGTGCCCGCTGCTTTTCTGGCGCAGGGTTGGGCCGAGGATTATGCTAGAACAGGAGGGGAATTAGCATGAGAACCGTAGTCGCACCTCTGGCGCTTGTCCTAGCAAGTCTGGCGGTTTGGGCCCAGACGAAGAATCCGGTTTCCAGCGTGGTTCGGGAAATCCTTCCCCGCCAACAGAAAAACCTGATCGCCGCGGCGGAAGCGATGCCAGCCGACAAATATGATTACAAGCCCACGGCTGAGCAAATGACCTTCGCCCATCTCGTCCTGCACATCGCGGAATCGAACAATCATCTGTGCGCCAAGATCAGTGACCTGCCGGAGCCGAAGTCCACAGAAGGGAAAGAATCCGACGGTAAGGAAGCGCTGGTCGCTCGTTTGCAAGCTTCCTTCGATTTTTGCGGTTCAGCCTTGGCCAAGGTGGACGATTCGAAGCTGGGAGACACCGTCGAGCTCTTTGGCGGGCACCAGGGCCCGCGGGCCTTTGCCTTCTTTGCCCTCACCAGCGATTGGGCGGACCATTACAGCGCTGCCGCCATGTATCTGCGGCTGAACGGAATCTTGCCGCCCACGGCCAAGAAAAAGTAGGCTGCTGCGGAAGCTATTTGAGCTGGACTAGGTCCCCGGCGGCAGAGCTCACCGGCGCGGGCGAGGGATGCTGGGGAGCGCGCCAGGAATCAAAGATCGAGACCTGGTGCACGCAGGACACGGTGCAGTGCGGCGCACAAGATTTCTCCGTCCTATATTCCCGACGAAGATCTTCCACCGTATAGCGTTCCAGCGGAACCGCAGGATAGCCTCGTTGCTGCGAGCAGTAGTGCACCAGCCCATCTTCGCAGATATACAAATAGCGCGATCCTGCGCGGCAGCGCCACTGATTAGGCCGGCCCCGCGCGATATTGTCCTGAAAGGCATGAACGCGGGTGAAGCTGCGTTTCTCGAGCGCCTTCATGGTCTGATAGACGTGGCGCTCTTCCGTGCCGAGCGCTTGCAGTTGGCCGCCGCCGTCATGGATGATGCCCACGGTCGAGCTGAATCCAAGTTCGAGTGCGCGTTTTCCGATGATCAGCGCATCCTCCGGATTGCGCACCCCACCCCCAACCACGGAGTTGATGTTGACGTGAAACTCGGCGTATTCGGCGAGCGTTTCAAGTTTCTTGTCGAGTACCTTCAGGCTCTTCTTCGAAACTTCGTCCGGTATCACGTTGTCGATCGAAATCTGCAGCCACTCGAGTCCCGCCCGGTTTAACCGCTCGACGCGCTCGGGCACAAGGAGATATCCGTTCGTAATCAAGCCGGCGATCATGCCATGGCTGCGGATCCGCCGGATGATTTGGTCGAGTTCGGGATGCAAAAGCGGCTCTCCTCCGCTGATGGTGACGACCGAAGTGCCCAGCTCGGCCAACTTATCCAGGCGTGCGAACATCGTTGGCGTAGGCACGGGTTGCGAAAAGTCGTCGTACTCGTTGCAATATTTGCAGGCGAGGTTGCAGCGCCGAACGGGAATGATATGCGCCAGCAAGGGATGCTCGCTCGACACCAGAGCACGCATCACCGCCCGCAAACCCCGGGCTTGGCGGAGAACGGTCTTCGCCCGCCGGCGCACTTTCTTGTGGAAGCTTGGCATCAAGCAATCGAGTCTTCTATTAGAACATAATGCAATATGAAATACGGTAGATTCAACCCAGCAGACTGCGGCAGCGCAAAGTGGTTTGGCCACCAGACCGATGAGCAGTATGCTCTAAGTTTTCCCCAGCATTATTACGCCCTACGGTAAAGACTGTATTGAAGTAGCGAGATGGATCTGCGACTCTAAACACAACCCCACGGGACGATGATGTTCCACCGAGGACAGCTATGCTGAGACCTCCAGCCGTACCTACTCCAGTTCCGAACTGGCGGGAATTATACCAAGCGGCACTGCTAGAGACCGACCGCCGAAGATTAACTGAGCGGATTGTCGTCGCCGAGCGAGCACTTGTGGCCCGGGGGCGAGAACTGTTTTTCACCGAGGATGTAGATCCGGCGGAACAGCGCGCCATCGAGCATGCCCTCAATTCTTTGCACGCCCTCGAGAATTGCCTCGGCCTCAAGCGCAACGCCGCTGCCTAAATCAACCGTTCTCTCCTGAGCAACCTGTGCGGAGGTTCTTTTGGTCCGCACTCAGCCGTTTGCAGTCACTTCGGGCGCCTCCCAGGCACCTTGTCCTGCAGTCGAGCGTCTCTATGCCAAGGCTTCGCAGCGGCTGCCGAAAGTACGTTCGTACCAGGACGAGTGCTTACCCTACTCTGCCCGCGCAGAAGGCTATAATCGAATGTAGGGCTTCAGATCCGTCGAACCTTTAGGACTTGCGGGGATTCCGAGGAACTTTTGCGTTGAAGGGACCGTATTCTAGGGTGTTGCTGCCTTCCTCCTCAGCGCGCCGGGCCGGAATCTCGTGACGAGCCCGAACCAGGCCGGCTGAGCGGTAAGCCGTTACGGACTGGAGCAGGGAGGCAATGCGTACCGGGAGAAAACTCGCCGTAGGAGCCGGGGCGGTCCTGCTGCTTTTCGCGATCGTTGCGTTCACCGTTTATCAAAGCCATAAGAATGTAGTGACGGTTGAAACCAGCAGGGCACAGAGGCAGGATTTGACGTCGATGGTCAGCGCCTCGGGCGAAATTAAGCCGAAGACTTACGTCAACATCGGAGCAAATGCATTTGGCAAGATCACGAACCTCTTTGTAAAGGAGGGGGAACGAGTCAAAAAGGGGCAGATGCTGGCCCGTCTGGAAGAGGTACAAGCCGAAGCCGACTTGAATGCGACGAAAGCCACCCTCGAGGCAGCCCGTGCCGATGCGCTGGCGGCTGAAGCCGCGCTCAATACGGCGCTTGCCGACCTCAATCGCGCCCAGTCCGATGCCGAGCGCTCCGCCCTCGATTGGAGCCGCGCCGAAGGTTTGTTCAAAGACGCCCTGATTTCCCAACAGGAATACGACAGCCGAAAGGCGGCTCATCAGGCAACGGTGGCGGGGCTAGCGCAGGCTGAAGCCCGGGTGGAGCAGGCGAAGGCCCAACGGGAGTCCGCCAATCGGCGGGTCTCCCAGGCGAACGCGAACCTGACCCATGCCGCCGACGTTCTCAACAAGACCATCTATCAGGCACCCTTCGACGGGGTCATCACCAGCCTGCCGGTGCGTGAAGGGGAAACGGTCGTGATTGGCATACAGAATTCGCCGGGCAGCGTACTCATGACTCTGGCGGACATGTCGGTGATCACCGCCGAGGTTCGCGTCGATGAAACCGATATCGTCAATGTGCAATTGGGGGAAAGCGCCGAGGTGAGTATTGATGCGATTCCCAGGAAAACTTTTAAGGCAGTCGTCACCGAAATGGGAAATAATGCGATGGTGCGCTCGACTGGCGTATCCACCTCGCAACAGACGACGGGCAGTGAGGAAGCCAAGGATTTCAGGGTAGTCGTGACCCTCCAGGATCCGCCCGAGGGTCTGCGCCCGGGTCTCTCGGCGACGGCCAAGATTACGACCGCCACCCGTAGCCAGGTGCTGACCATTCCGATCCAAGCCTTGACGGTTCGCCGTCAGGAGGATTTGGTCCGGAGGGAGGAGCGGGACTCGGTCCAGGCCGCGCCGCCCCCCAAACCGGCGTCCGACGGCAAGGCGGAGATCCAGGGAGTTTTTGTGGTTCGCAATCACCAGGCGGAGTTCCTACCGGTCGATACGGGAATCGCCGGAACCACCGACATCGAGATCGTGAGGGGACTGAACGTCGGGGACGAAATCATCATCGGAAGCTACAAAGTCTTGCGCACATTGCGTCCGGGAGCGAGCGTCAAGGTGGATAATTCCACCCCTAAGAAGACGGAAGAGACGTGACCAATGTCGAGTAGGCTCGTCCAACCAGGAGCCAGCCGCGAGGCAACCCTGGAAACGAATCCGGAGAACTTGCAGGTGGCCCACAAAGAGCAGGAGGAAAGAATGGCAAGCGCTGAGCTAATCAAATGGTCTCAACCACCAGAGTCGGTTGCGCCCGACTCCTTCATGATCAGCACGGTTGACTTGTGGAAGACCTATGACATGGGTTCGGAGCAGCAGGTCCAGGCTCTGCGCGGTGTCAACCTCAATATTCGCTCCAACGAATACGTTGCCATCATGGGACCCTCCGGATCGGGAAAATCGACTTTGATGAACCTGATTGGTTGCCTCGATACCCCGAGCAAAGGTCAGTATTGGCTCAACGGACAACTGGTGAGCGAACTCGATGAGGACGAGTTGGCGCGAATTCGCAACAAGGAAATTGGTTTCGTATTCCAAACCTTCAACCTGCTGGCCCGAGCGACCGCCCTGCACAACGTGGAACTGCCGCTGATCTATGCCGGGATCGCTTCGGAACAGCGTATCGAGCGCTCGAAAGCCGTATTGGCTTCCGTAGGGATGGCAGAGCGCATGATGCACAAGCCCAATGAACTTTCCGGAGGTCAGCGACAAAGAGTCGCCATCGCGCGGGCTTTGGTGAATCACCCTTCGATCATTCTTGCCGACGAGCCCACCGGGAATCTGGACTCGCAAACCGGCAATGAAATCATGGCATTGTTCGATCGTCTGCACGCACAGGGCAATACGATTGTCCTGGTTACTCACGAGCACGACATTGCCGAATATGCGCACCGCATCATCCACATCAAAGATGGCGTTGTGGAGCGCGATGAGGTTAAGAAGTAGCGAAACGAGCATTCCAGGTTGTGCAGCTACGCACCTTAGGCCAGGGAAACCCTGGATTTCGAAGCGATAGGGAATTTTGGTTTTGGGTCAATCGATGGCACGTTTGGCCGTGGCCTGCTGGAAACGCAGTCGCCACTGGTCGCCTTGCTTAACCCAGACATCGGAAAAATGCTGGTAACGGGGTGCCGGTCCCTCATCTTCTTCGGACATCTGAATTACGGCGTCGTAGGTCACGATGGCGACATTCTCGTCGACTGCAAGTACATTGAAATCATAGAGACGATAATCCTCGAGATTGCCCTCATGAGTGTCGTCGAGGATATCTCTTTTATCGTGTAACCCTCCTTCGCTCCCCACCCGCTCAAAATCATCGGTGAGCAGGCGCCGTAAGGCTTCGAGATCCTTCGTTTTCTGTGCTCGAGCGACCGCTTCCGATTGGCTGACCAGGGTGTGCTCGAGCTGAGTGAGAGGCTTTGCGGTGTTCGGTGCTATCTGCGCAATACTAGGCACGGACAGGCATGTCAGGACCGCCCATACAAAGTGCTTCATGCGGACCCCCAAGGTGCACTCTAAAAATGTCGCCAACGTGGCCGTCAACATGTTAGGGGAAGCTTTAGAAAGAGGGAAGCCGGCTTTCGAACCTAGGTGAAATTTACCAGAGTACTGATCGAAGAGCTCGGGAAGCAACCAGATATATCCCAAGCTATAATCGGGAACCTGGCCGGGATCTAGGAACATCGGGTGTCTCCTAGTGGCTTCGATTGTAGGGTTAGGCTTTGCCGGCTTGGCAAGTAACTGCTGTACGCCGTCCACCAAACTTGATGTGCCGTTGATCAACCATCCGCTCGTCGTTTCCGCGCGCTGAGTGGCTGTCCGTCGCTTGATATCGTAGCCGTGGGAATCGGCCGGTGGAGTATCGCGAGCTGGCTGCCTGGGTGTCTGTTTTTTCCCCGTAACCTTGCCCATGTTGAATCGTTGTTGATTAAGGGAGCGTTCATGGCGTCGACACCGAAGCCATCTCGAGTACGGGCGGATGAGCGCGGGCTACTGGAGGCTGCCCAAAGGGATCCGGCCGGTTTTGCCGCGCTTTACGAGTTGCATTTCGATCGCGTGTATATGTTCATTGTCCGCCGTGTCGGCAATCGTGATGTTGCCGAGGACCTTACCGCTGATGTCTTTCACCGGGCGCTGGCCAATTTGCGAAATTTCGAATGGCGGGATGTGCCCTTCGAAGCCTGGCTCCTGCGCATTGCCGCCAATGCGATCCACGATCGTCGAAAACGAAAAGGACGCGAGTTGAGCTTTGAGGATCCTCCCGAGATGAGCAGCGAGCCCGATCTTACGGAGGTAGAAGACGGTGCGCGCCTGTTTCGGCTGGTCAATCGTCTCCCCGAGGACCAGAAACGAGTGATTGTGATGCGCTTCGCCGAGCATGAAAGTATCCGAGCCATCGCACAGCGTCTCAAGCGCAGTGAGGGTGCCGTGAAACAGCTGCAGTTCCGCGGCCTCGAAACCTTGCGGACCCGATTTGAACCGAAGCTGGGGCAAATGCCGCGAAAGGGCGCGAAGCAAAGCCGACCTAAGGGTGGGAAAAATGGATAAGCCGAGCTTGGCCGAACAACTAGACGAAGCCCTCGAGCGCGCTTTCTCCGGGCGAGGGAAGCCTCCCGAGTTCGATGACCGCCTGGCTCCGCTCCTGCGCATCGCTCTCAGGCTGCGCCATTTGCCGCGGCCGCAGTTTCGGGCAGGCTTGAAATCGGATCTCGAAAGGGAAGCGCTCGCGGCCGTCGGGGTCGAGGCCCTGCCCACCGCTCGGCAAACGGCCATGCCCTACCTGAGCGTCGAGAACGCGGCCGAAGCCATCGACTTTTACCGGCGGGCGTTTGGAGCCACCGTTGAGGATCGGGGAAAAATTGGCTCGGCCGAGATGGTCATCGAAAATTCGACCATCCGGCTCTCCGACCCGTTCCCCGATCACGGCTCGCTTGGCCCAAAGGCTCTTGGCGGATCGCCGGTCAAACTGCATCTGTATGTCGCCGACGCCGACGCATTCGTCGAACGGGCAGTGGCGCAAGGAGCAAAAATCATTCGGCCTGTGGAAGATCAATTGCACGGCGATCGCTCCGGACAGCTGGCCGATCCTTTCGGTCATGTTTGGATCATCGCCACTCGCAACCAAGTCGTGAGTCGCCAGGAAATGCAGCGTCGCTCGAACAGAATTCTCATCGAGGAGCTAGAAAAAATGCCAGGACACGATCCGATTCGCAAGAGCTTCCGCACCATCACACCGTACATGATCGCGCAAGACGGGCCTGCGCTACTCGAATTTGCCAAGCAGGCATTCGGCGCCGAGGAGACCTATCGCGGCACCGGCTCGGCAGGCGGACTGCACGCAGAAGTCCGGATCGGAGACTCCATGCTCATGATTGGTGGCGGTTTCCCGGGCAAGGAATTCCGTGTGACCCCGACTACCACCGCGCTGCACATCTACGTGAAGGATACGGATGCGGTTTATCAGCGCGCTTTAAAGGCCGGGGCAACGTCTACCAACGAACCGGCGGACATGGAGTACGGGGAGCGTTCGGCGGGTGTGAAGGACAAAGCGGGCAACTATTGGTACATAGCCACGCATAAGGGGCCTCGCTATGTTCCGAAGGATTTGAACGACGTACAAGTCTACCTGCATCCACATCGGGCGGACCCGGTGATCAAATTCTTGCAGCGCGCCTTCGGCGGTCATGAGCGGGCCAGATACGCCTCCCCGGATGGCGTGGTTCATCACGCGCAAGTGCAGATCGGCACCTCCGTGCTAGAGATGGGAGAGGCGCACGGTGCCTATCAGCCCACGTCGACCATGTTCTATTTGTACGTGCCGGATGCGGACGCGGTATACCGGAGTGCGCTGGCGGCGGGAGCAAGTTCCCTCGAAGAACCGGCGGACCAACCCTGGGGCGACCGCGTGGCTACGGTTAAAGATGCCTTCGGCAATACCTGGAACATCGCGACCCATACCGGGGCAAAACCCGCGTAGAGCCTCAGGCTCTTGCTCTGAAATCACTCCAGCTTCTGGCGAAGCAAGTCATTGACGAGCGCAGGATTGGCCTGGCCCTTGGAGGCTTTCATGACTTGACCGACAAAAAAGCCAAGTATGGTTTTCTTTCCCGCGCGATATTGCTCGAGCTGCTGGGGATGGGCCGCAATCACATCCTCAATAATCTTGTCGAGCAGAGAGCGATCACTGATCTGCTCGGGTTTTTCCTGGCGATAGACCTCAGGAAAGTCCTTCTGACGTTCGAAGCAAAGATCATAGAGCTGCTTGAGCATTTTGCCCGAAATCGCACCGCTTTCGACCAAGTCTGCCGAAATCGCTACGCCCTTCATCGAAATGGGGGACTGGGTAATTTCGAGGCCTTGGGCCTTGAGCCTCCCCATCAGTTCCGCCTGCACCAGATTGGCGACCCGCTTCGGGTTCTTGCTCGCCTTGGCGGCCTCTTCGAACTGATCCGCAAGCTCTCGCGTGCTGGTGAGAACCTGCGCGTCATACTCCGTCACTCCATATTCCCCCACCAGGCGCTTACGCCTGGCTTCCGGCAGTTCGGGGAGCCTGCCGCGGATCCGCCTCTCCCACTCTTCGGCGATGGTCAGCGGCGGCAGGTCCGGCTCGGGAAAATAGCGATAGTCATGTGCCTCCTCCTTCGAGCGCATACTGTAGGTCTTGCCTTGACTGGCTTCATAAAGCCGCGTCTCCTGAGTAATCCGGCCGCCGGATTGGAGGATGCCGATCTGACGTTCGACTTCATATTCGAGCGCTTCGCGGATGAAGCGGAAGGAGTTCACATTCTTGATTTCGGTTTTTGTTCCCAGCTGCTGTTCGCCTCGCGAGCGCACGCTAACGTTGGCATCACAGCGCAGAGACCCCTCCTCCATATTGCAGTCGCTGACTCCGGTGTAGAGGATGATTTCTTTGAGACGCGTGAGATACTCGTAGGCTTGCTGCGGAGACGAGATCTCCGGCTGGCTTACAATCTCGATGAGGGGTACGCCGCTGCGGTTCAGGTCGATAGCCGTGGTGCGGCTGGAATCGGCAAAGCCCTCATGCAGGCTTTTGCCTGCGTCTTCCTCCAAGTGCAGACGGGTGATGCCAATCTTCTTCTGCCCGCTGCCACTCCCGACTGAGATCCAGCCGAACTCTGCCAGAGGCTGGTCGTATTGCGAGATCTGGTATCCCTTGGGCAGGTCGGGATAGAAGTAGTTCTTGCGGGCGAAGATCGAAGTACGATTGATACGGCAATGCAGCGCTAGCGCCGCCAGCACCGCGAACTCGACGGCGCTGCGGTTCAGAACCGGTAACGCTCCGGGTAGACCCAGACACACCGGACAAACGTTGGTATTGGGCGGAGCGCCAAAACGAGTGGAGCAGGAGCAGAAAATCTTGCTGGCCGTCAGCAGCTGAACGTGTACTTCCAAACCGATGACCGGCTCATAGTTGCCCCGGGCGGCAGGGGAGATCTCGGGCAGAGTCGCCATAGAATGCGATTATATAAGGCATTCGGCGCGGCTCGTCTTTCTCAGGGAGAAGGGTTCGGGGCCCCCAGATATTTTTCGAGCGGCACCTCAAAATACATGAGATCGTTTCCCTTGGAGTCGCGCACACCGGTCAGATAAAAGTGAGCTCCGGCGAGCGGGGTGTCAATGCCCGCAACGTCAAAGAACATGAACCCCGACTGCGAACTGTGAGGCTCGACGGCACGCGCCACAAATTGTGAGTTGTCGACCTCTTCCTGTACCTCTTTGCTGACCGAGCCCTTGGCCTTTCTAGGCCAAGGCAAAGGAGACGGACTGGGAGACACCTCCCCGATGGGCCGCGCGATGCGCCGGAAAATGTCATCAGGGGTGGCGGGAAAGATCTTGCTGCGATCGTGGGTCACAAATTCGGCTTTGCTGCCGGCCAAGGCGATTGGCTGATTGCTATCGTTGGTAATGACCACAAAAAGCGGCAGAAACCCGACGTCGTGGTAGCGGACGGTAAAAATGTTGGTCTTATCCCCAATGTCGTAAGGATCAACACCCAGGGTCACGCCTTCATTCGGATGCTCGTCATGGGCGGGATAGGTCTTAGCCGGATGGGCTTCCGGCATTACAAAATGCTTGGCGGCGACCGAAACCCCGGCCGCCAATCCGATGGCGAGGAGATAGGCATAGGACCGGCGCCAAGAACAAAAGCCAGAACTTAGCATGATTTCCGATTATAGATTGTTTGGGAGCGCCTCCAGGGTGTCAATCGCTAGCCGAGCCGGTTCAGGAGGAGCGAAGATCCCGATCCCAGGGCGCGGGGCGAAACCCGGACGGCTCGAGACCGGGCGGTCTTGAGTTGCCGGTCGAGGGCAGATGGGATCCGTAGTGGCTCCGGTGACCTCGGTACGATCCCCAAGGTGACCCATAGAAACCTCGCCAGCGAGTCCGATGGTGCCTAAACTAAAGTCTGGGGAATCGTCCGTGACCCTTGATGAAGAATTGAATCTACTTGAGACACAATTGCGCCGTCTCAAGATTGAGTACGAAGTATATTTTAGTAATCCCACGAAGCGGCCTCCAACCGATATCGAGTGGAAGGTCCTCAGCCTCTTGCGCAAGTTCAGCGACGGCGGCCGCCTGAACTTCTCGCAGCGCTTTCGCTACAACGAAATGGCTCAGCGCTACGCCGTCTACTCCGACCTATGGCGCAAGAAAGGGCGCATCCGGGAAGAAGGATATCGCCGTCCGCAGGATGCGTTGCTTTCCGTGCAAGGGGTGCGTTCCTCCGAGGAGAATGAGACCGAACAACGTCGGGTATACGGATTCCAGCATGCCGGTGCAACATCGACGGGCGGAGGTCCGGCCGAACAGGAGCAGCAAGGACGTCTCACGATTCTCTGCTCGGATCCTGAAGTCGAACACCAGGAAGTGGAGAAACTGTATCAGGCCCTGACCCTGGCTAAGCAGAAGGCTGGGGAAGCCGGTGGAGGCAGTTTTGATAGCTTCCAGTCTTTTGTCCGAAAGAAAACCGAACAGATCCGCAAGCAGTATGGCTGCCCAGCGGTGGAATACACGGTCGAAACTCAGGACGGCCAGGTCCGCCTCAAAGCCAAAGCCAAGGTCTGATCGACCGACCTCTACGCGAAATCAGCGAAGGCCTTCTTGCCTTTCAACCCGAGCTGTGAGTTGATCTGAGCCTCGAGCGCCATGTCGGCATTCTATCTGCGGGGACCGATATTCTGTTGAGCCCGACGAATCCCTCCTAGCTGGTAAAATTTCCCCTTGCCTTTTCGAAGTGCCGAGAAGGGACCATGCCGAAAATCCAACGTGCCATTCTCAGCGTCACCGACAAGACCGGTTTGGTCGAGTTCGCGCGCACTTTGTCTCGGCTCAAGATCGAACTGATTTCCACCGGAGGGACGGCCAAGCTGCTCGGAGAATCCGGGATTCCTGTCAAAGACATCTCCGAAGTAACCGGCTTCCCGGAGATGCTGGATGGCCGGCTGAAGACCCTGCACCCGAAAGTGCATGGCGGGATTTTGCATCGTAGAGCGAACCCGGCGCACCGCACGGCGGTCGAGAAGCATGGCATCGAACCGATCGACCTGGTGGTGGTGAATCTGTATGCCTTCGAGCAGACTCGTAGCCAGGCCAATGTCCAATTTGAAGAATTGGTCGAGAATATCGACATCGGCGGGCCAGCGATGATTCGTTCTGCCGCCAAGAATTTTCAGGATGTTGCCGTCGTTACCTCTCCTGCCGATTACGATGCCATCGCCGAAGAGCTTCTGAGCTCGCATGGGGAGCTGTCGCTTGCGACCAAATGGCGCTTGGCGCAGAAGGCGTTTGCCACCACCGCCGCCTATGATGCTGCGATTGCTTCTACCCTCGAGCAGATCAGCGCCGACACTCACTTCGCCCTGGTCGCCGACGCGGGGTTCCCCCCGGTGCTGCGTCCCTGGTACCGCAAGGTCATGGATTTGCGGTATGGAGAGAATCCCCACCAGAAGGCCGCCATGTATAGCGATGGCTCGGGCCAGGGGGTTGCCAGTGCACGGCAAATTCAGGGCAAGGAGCTTTCCTACAACAATATTACGGATCTCGATGCGGCGTGGGAGCTGGCTCAGGAATTTGCAGACCCGGTGTGCACGATCATCAAGCATTCGAATCCTTGTGGGACCGCCGTGGGCCGGTCTTTGGCCGAAGCCTACAGGAAAGCGCTCGATTGCGATCCCGTCTCGGCTTTTGGAGGCGTTATTGGGGTAAACCGCACCGTTGACGGCGAAACAGCGGAAGAAATGGCAAAGCTGTTTCTCGAGGTCATCGCCGCCCCGGCATTTGATGAAGCTGCCAAGATCAAGTTTTCAAGCAAACGGAACCTGCGCCTGGTAGAGCTCACCAGTGCCCCGCGAAAATGGTTGCTGCGATCGATTTCGGGGGGAGTTCTGTTGCAGGATGCGGACCTTCGCCGCCTTCGGGAGGAGGATCTGAAGATCGTTACCCGCCGAGCACCAGGCGAGGAGGAGAAGCGGGCCTTGCTGTTTGCCTGGAAGGTGGCCAAGCATGTGAAATCGAATGCCATCGTGTACGCCCGGGATGGACAGACGGTTGGCATCGGCGCCGGACAAATGAGCCGGGTAGATTCGTGTCGGGTCGGGGCCATGAAGGCGGTTTTGCCGCTCGAGGGCAGCGTGGTGGCCTCTGACGCCTTTTTCCCTTTCCCCGACGGCGTAGAGGAGGTGGCCAGGGCGGGTGCCTCCGCCATCATCCAGCCCGGAGGCTCGGTGCGCGACCAACAGGTCATCGAAGCTGCCGACCGTCTCGGTTTAAGTATGATCTTTACTGGCATAAGGCATTTTCGGCATTGAGAATCGGTGACGTGGGAACAATTCTGGGAGGTCCTGTACTTCCGGGTAAGCGATGCTGGTTCGTTCAAGGCGTGGTTCTTTCCCACGCTCGCTGACGAAGGTTTACAATACTTAAAGCACCCGCCCCAGCCCGGTTCGGCATCCAATCGCTATGGCTCGGGCAATTCAAAGGTCCTTAATGAAAACTTACAACGTTTTTTGGCCGGCTTTGATATTGGTGATCACTGCCAATCCGGGCGCGGCACAGACGCAGGCGACTTCTAGTGCCCCCAACCCAGCGGCATCGGCGACCGCTCACAAGCCCGATCGGGCAGCCTCCTATTACCACTACACCCTGGCTCACATGTATGAGGAGCAAGTGGCGATGTACGGACGGAGCGACCTGGCCAGCCGGGCGATCGACGAATATCGGCAGGCCATCGAGGCCGATCCGAACTCTGAGTTCCTTACTGCCAGCTTGGCGGAGCTTTATGCCCGAACGGGACGCATTCGCGATGCGGTGGTGGAAGCTCAGGACATTCTGAAGCGGGATCCCAACAATCTTGAGGCGCACAAACTCCTCGGCCGGATTTACCTGCGTTCCTTAGGAGATGAGCCTGAGGGGGCGGGCAGCGGGTCTGACGATATTCTTAAGCTGGCCATCGAGCAGTATCAGCAAATCACCCGGCTTGAGCCCGACAGCGTCGACGATCACCTCTTGCTCGGAAGACTGTACGGCCGCAATCACGACTTGCGCTTGGCCGAGAATGAATTCAAGATCGCAACCCAGCTGCAACCAGACTCCGAGGAGGCGGTGACCGCCCTGGCGTTGCTGTACACCGAGGAAGGCGATTCCGCGCGAGCTGCCGAGGTTTTGAGCAGCGTGCCCGACGCCGCCCGCTCCGCCAAGATCTACTCCGTGCTCGGCTACACGTACGAACAGCAGAAGGAATACAAGAAAGCGATCGAAGCCTATCGCAAGGCCATCGCGCTCGACCGCGACAATCTTGATGCCATGCGCGGCCTGGCCCAGAACCTGATGAACGATGGGCAGACCGACGCTGCTCTTGAGCAATACCAGATCATCGCAGATGCCAATCCCGAGGACCCCCAGACCCATCTGCGCATGGCCGAGATTTATCGTCGGCAGGGCAAGTTTGATCTTGCCATCGAAAACTTGAAAGACGCCCAGCAGATGGTGCCGGACTCGATGGAAGTGCCCTACACCATGGCGTCCATCTTTCAAGCCGAGGGGCGGTACGACGAAGCCATCCCGTTGCTCGAAGACTTGCTCAAGAAAACCGAGAAGCCGGACGGCAACTACAGCAAAGATGAGAAGACAAACCGCGCCGTCTTTCTGGAGCGGTTAGGCACCATTTATCGCGACGAAAACAACAACGCCAAGGCGGTGGAAACTTTCCGTAAGATGCTGACCCTCGGCGATGATAATGCCGAGCGGGGCTACCAGCAGATTATCGACACCGAGCGCGCCGCCAAGGAGTGGCAAGCCGCTACCGACACCGCCAAGGAAGCGGTCCAGAGGTTCCCCGACGACCGCGAGCTCAAGATGGTGTATGCCGCGCAGCTGGCGGACATGGGTCAGCCCGACGAGGGTCTGCGGCTGGTGCAGTCGCTGCTCAAAGGCAAGCCCGAGGATCGCGTCGTCTACATCACCTTGGCGCAGATGTACAGCCGTCTCAAGCGCTGGAACGAGGCCGAGCAGGCGCTCGACAAGGCAGAGCAGCTTTCAGTCCGGGATGACGATAAGCAGTATGTTGAGTTCCTCCGGGGCTCTACCTACGAGCGGGAGAAGAAATATGAGCAGGCGGAGGTGGTGTTCCGCCAGATCTTGGCGAGCGATCCGCAGAATGCCGCCGTGCTGAATTACCTGGGCTATATGCTCGCCGACCGAGGCCAAAAGCTCGATGAAGCCCTCACCATGATCAAGAAAGCCGTCGATCTCGAGCCCGCGAATGGTGCCTATCTGGACTCGCTGGGATGGGCCTATTTCAAGCTCGGCAAGTATGAGCTGGCGGAAGACTACTTGACCAAGGCTTCCCAACACATGGGCACCGACCCAACCGTACAGCACCATCTCGGGGATCTGTACCAGAAGACCGGGCGTCTGAAGCTGGCGGCGGCGCATTGGGAACTCGCGCTCCAGGAATGGAACAAGACCATAACGCCGGAAGTGGACACGGAAGAAGTAGCCACGGTTCAGAAACAGCTCGAGTCGGCCAAGATCAAGTTGGCCAAGGAAGAATCAACCAATAAGTAGGGATCGTGTCCAGGTTCAGACTGGCTAGGTTTCAAAGCAAGCCGTTGCCTGGACGTGGACCCTCGCATCTCGACGCGGTCGCACCCCCGGACGGTACGATAAACTGAGGTCATGCTCGCCGACTATGCGGTGCGGGTGGAGCATTCTCGGGGACGGCGGCATCCCGAGCCGCGGCACCCCTATCGCAATGATTTTCAGCGCGACCGTGATCGCGTGATCCACGCGCGCGCATTTCGTCGCTTAGAGGCCAAAACTCAGGTCTTCACCCGCCGGTATTGCGATCACTTTCGGAATCGCCTCACCCATACCCTCGAAGTGGCGCAAATCGCACGCACGATAGCTCTCCAGCTAGGCTTGAATACGGACCTGGTTGAGGCACTTGCCCTGGTCCACGATGTCGGTCATCCTCCGTTCGGTCATGTCGGGGAGAGAGCCTTGGATATTGCCATGCGCGAACGCGGGTTCTCGTTCAACCACAACCTGCACGCTCTCCGTATCGTGGAGGACTTTGAATTACGCTACGCCGCCTTTCGCGGACTGAATTTGACCTTCGAGGTTCGCGAAGGCATCATCAAACACTCCGCCGACTATTCTGCAGCGGATTTTCCCCAGCTGGCGGAGTATCTGCTCGACCGCCGGCCTCCTCTCGAAGCCCAGCTCATCGATCTGGCGGATGAGATTGCCTATACGACCGCCGACCTGGATGACGGATATGAAGCCCATCTGCTGGATTGTGGTGACCTTCGTGCCAGAAGCCAGATCTTCGCCCGCCTCTATCAGCAGGCCGAGAAGGCTTGGCCGTCAGCGGTAGACAAGCTGAAATTCAACGAGGCGTTGCGGCGCATGCTGGATGGCTTTGTGGGCGACCTGATTCGCCAGAGTCAAGCCAATATCGAGCGGGCTGGCGTCAAAAGCCTGGAAGATGTGCGGGCCTGCCCGGGACGCCTGATTGCCTTCAGTCCCGAACTAGAAAGCGAACGCCGTCAGGCAAGGGCTTTCCTGTACGAGAACCTTTACTCCAGTCCGGCCCTGGATTCGGAAAAAAAGGAAGGCGAACGGGTTATTCGGGAACTGTTTGACTTCTGGATGGAAAGACCCGAGAGTCTGCCCCTGAGCTATCAGGAGAAAGCCACTTCCGAGCCTTTGGCGCGGGTTGTGTGCGATTACATCGCGGGCATGACCGATCACTATATCTATCAGCAGTACGAGAGACACGGCACGGCAAAGTACGCGGAATGAGAATCTTCAGCGGTCCGTGCCAAGGTCCGGCCGCGGTTTCTTCAACCTGCGCTCGAAGTTTTTATATCAACTTTCGTCAAAATTACCCTGCATGGGAACTTTTGGGAGAACAAATGCCGAAATCGCGTCCCGATCCGATTGAAAAACAAGAACATAGAGGGATGTCACTTTGGCATAATATCTGATATAGAAAGGCTAAGATACCCGCGTTAATGCGGCGTAGTCGAGGGTTTCTTGTAGGATCAGCTGTGAAACACGAAAAACTCGCATGGCTGGCCGATGAATTCTGTGGTAAAGGCAAGGTGGCGAAACCCCTGACGCGCTTGCAATTGGCGTACTCGAGCCAGCAGCATGCTCATAATCGGAGGAAGTTTAAATGAAGAATCGTGGAGTCGTCGCCGTGCTCGTTGCTTTTGTGTTGGCGCTGCCTGCGCTAGCGCAAACGAGCTCAACTGCTCAGGATCAATCGACCGCCGGTCAGGCAATGCAGAGTGCTTCGAGCACCACTGCAGACCAGTCTGGTCAATCACTGCAACCGCTGCAGCCCCCCGCGCGCGAAGGGTTCTGGGGCCGGATCAACCCATTTGCCCGCAAGAAATATGTGCAGCGACAAGTTCAACCGATTCGCGACCGCCTGAACGAGCTCGATGAGCTCACAGCGTCGAACAGCAAGATGATCAAGGACGTCGACACCCGGGCGCAGCAAGGCATTCAGCTTGCCTCAGCCAAGGCTAACGAAGCGGATCAGCATGCCATCGATGCCGGCAACAAGGCCCAGGCCGCGCAGCTGACGGCGAATCAAGCCAATACTCGTCTGACCACAGTCGAGAACGTGGTCGGCAACATTGATCAGTACAAGGCTACCAACCAGACCGAGATTCGTTTCCGTCCCGGACAGAGCGTGCTGAGCACCAATGCTAAGAGCGCTCTCGATGATCTGGCAACCCCGCTAAAGAACCAGAAGGGCTACATCATCGAAGTGCAAGGCTTCTCTTCCGGTCACGGTACGGCCGCGATCGCTGTTTCCCAGAAGATGGCCGACTCAGTGGTGCGCTATCTGGTGCTGAATCACGACATCCCGGTGTATCGGATTTACGTGGTTGGCATGGGCAATGCTCCGGTGCAGACCGCTAGTACGGACGAGCATCGCACCAGCGGCGGGCGTGTCGAAGTTAGCCTGCTGAAGAACGACTTGGAGCAGCTGTCCGCGGCCGATGCTTCGACCGCTGCTGCTCCTGCACAACAGTAGTAAGAAGGGATACACGGGCCGAAAGGCCTGAGTCCCCTCCCCCAGAAAGCCCCTTGCTCCAACAGGGGGCTTTTCCATTGAGAGCCGCTATCATTAATCTTAGGGCGAGAGATTGTTGAGGATCAGATCCCGGCGCCCGGGAAACATGTCCGTGAGTCGATGTTCTAGGGCGTGAAACCCCGGGGTAAGTCGGAAAGTACGCGACAGGCTGGTTAGACTGCGTTGGCGGTTTCCTGCTTGAGCTTCTCGGCTTGGAAATGGGTGACCAAGGCTTCGATCAACTCCTGGAGCCTCCCGTCCATGACTTCCGGCAGTCGATGGATAGTCAACGAGATGCGATGA
>DASPVG010000056.1:0-2191 GCA_035622455.1 Terriglobales bacterium | reverse complement strand
CAGGCTATCTGCTGAAACTCGGGATGGTAATCGACTCCTATAATGATCATTGTTCGGCTCCTTTCTCCCGAGCCTGTTGGTTGGTCAGCACCACCAACTGTATTCGGGAACTGGAGCCGACATTGTCATGGAATCAATATCGCTCAAAATGCCCATCCCTTGGCGAACAGACGGCGCAAGCTTATGACATCCCTGATTTCGGCAGTTAACCTCCGAATCGAGGTCACCGACAACGTTTCTAGGCTTGGAGCTCGGTCTGCAACTGCCTGGGGGGCGCCAGTTAATTCTCGACCCTTGGGCTTTCCCCAGATGCCGCCCAGCCGTGTTCATGAGGCCGGTGGGTTACCTTCCCATGATTTGTCCGTCTCATCTGGATAGAGTGGTAGGATGATGCCGGTCCTGCCGGGCCAAGTCTTAGGCGGATGGAGGCCAAAAATGGCGACATCGGGATCCGCGCAGCTACCCGCGGAAGCTTCCGTCCCGAGCCGTGTTTCGACCGCGCTAGTCACGAAGCCTGCGCCCCGCCACTCTGCCTTGGTCCGCGTGACGCACTGGATCACCACTCTCTGCTTTTTTGCCCTGCTGGTCAGTGGCATCGAAATTGTGATCTCGCACCCGCGCTTCTACTGGGGCGAGACGGGCAACGTCTTGACGACTCCGTTGTTTCAACTGCCAATTCCTTCTTCAAGAAGATTGGTGCCGACGGGCTACGGCTACGTACTGCCCGACCAGAACGGGTGGAGCCGGGCACTGCACTTTGAAGCGGCGTGGATCGTGGTGCTGACGGGGTTGCTGTATGTAATTTCCGGTCTGCTTACCCGGCACTTACGAAAGGACCTGGTTCCTGGTAGGTCCGATCTCTCATGGCGGACGCTGCTGACCTCCTTTGCAAAACCACTGCGCTGGCAGCGGCCGAGTGCCGCAGAGGCCTTTTCCTACAATGGGGTGCAGCGCCTCACGTACTTGTTTGTGATCTTCGCTCTATTCCCCTTGGTCATCTGGAGCGGCCTGGCGATGTCGCTCGGCTTTATCTCCGCCTTCCCCTGGTCGGTTGCCCTGTTGGGCGGCCGTCAATCGGCTCGGACGATTCACTTCTTTGTCTCGCTGGCCCTGGTGCTGTTCCTCCTTGTCCACGTCGGGATGGTTTGCCTGGCCGGATTCTGGAGCCGCACAGGCGCGATGATAACGGGCCGCACCGGCACTGGTAAGGAGCCATGAGCAATCTCTCACGCCGAAAACTGATCGTATCCGGACTGGCGGCGACCGCCGGTGCATCGGGCTTAGCCGTGGTGGCGCGCCTGGCGCAGAAGTATGGATTGATTCCCCCCGACCACGGCGGAATCTACGGCCTGGGCGAAACGCTAACTTATGCCTCGCACAGGCTGCTGACCAGGCATTCATTGGCGCGCGAGTTTCCGCGCAGCAGCATTTCGTCGCGTCCATTCCCGAACGATCTCGCGCCCCTCACGGAGGAGTTTAAGCGCCATCAGGCTACGGGATTTGTTAACTGGCGGCTCTCGGTCGATGGGATGGTCACCCAGCCTGCTTCGTTCTCGATTGCTGACCTCAAAAGCTATCCATCGCACAGCCACATCACCGAACTCACGTGTGAAGAGGGCTGGTCCTATATTGCCGAGTGGATTGGTGTGCCTCTCTCCCACGTGTTGAATCTGGTTGGGGTCCTGCCGCAAGCGCGATACATTGTCTACGTCTCGATGGAACCCGATACCTGGGACAGCATCGATATGGCGGATGCCCTGCATCCGCAGACATTTCTTTGCTACGGCATGAATGGTAACGAGCTTCCGGTGCCGCACGGCGGACCGCTTCGAATTCGGCTCCCGCGGCAAATCGGCTACAAGAACCTAAAATTCATCACTCGCCTGACAGTCACAGACAGCATGAAGGGGTTTGGTAAAGGCTGCGGGTCTGCGGCGTGTGAGGCAGGCTACGCCTGGTACACCGGCATCTGAGAGCCCTGGCTTCTCGAGGTTCGACCAGAACTTGGTTCGTCACAACTCGGAAGCTACGAAGCCATACTTCAATTGGCGTTAAATCGCCATCTCTAACAATGTCGGCGGTGTCAAGCACGTTTTTGAGCACACTCCTGTTTGCACTCGTAGAAGAGCGCCATTTCGCTCTCGTGGATGGTTTGCGCTTTCCAACCTGGGCTCGCTCCTAATCGTTAGGG
>DASPVG010000055.1:0-15902 GCA_035622455.1 Terriglobales bacterium | reverse complement strand
GGCCTTGGGGAACGTCACGTTGCCGGCGAAGGAAATCATGAAGCCCATATCGAGCGCCCTTTGTGCGTGCGTCCAGGTCCCGGTGAAACAGTGCAGAATACCTCCGAGAGCGCTTCGAGCCCAGTGCTGACTGATCAACCGCAAGCAGTCTTCCCATGCGTCTTCACCGCTGCCGGAGGGCCGGCAGTGAATCACGATCGGCAGCTTGGCGGAACGTGCCAGCTCCATTTGGCATACGAACACTCGCTGCTGCACCTCGCGCGGCGAGTAATCGTAGAAGTAATCAAGCCCAATCTCCCCCCAGGCGATGACCTTCGGACGTCGCGCCAGTTGCTCCATGTGTTCGAACAGAACATGGTTGGCCTGGCTGGCTTCGTGGGGATGAATACCGATCGTCGCATAGATGAAATCGTATTGCTCGGCGAGCTGAAGACCTCCTTCGAGGCTGGCCGGGCTATCGCCGTTGCCGATTGCTACAATGGTCTCGACACCTGCTTCCCGCGCCCTTGCGATGACCTGTTCGCGGTCGGCCTGAAACTGCGTACCGTCGAGATGGGCATGGGAATCGACGAACATGGGAGAAGATAGCGGACGGATTACCTCATCCGACCCAGGCACGGCAGACCTTTCGGCTCTACTTTAATCGAGCCCCGAGCGGCACATCTTCGAGGAAACTAGCCAACACCGGCTTCCCTCCCTCGGTCGAAGCCGCCACGATCATGCCGTTCGATTCCAAACCGCGCAACTTGCGCGGCGCCAAATTGGCCACGATCACGACTTTGCGTCCGATCAATGTTTCCGGCGTGTAGGCTTCGGCAATCCCCGCGACCACTTGTCGTACCTCGTTCCCGAGATCGACTTCGAGACGCAGCAACTTGTCTGCGCCTTGCACCTTCTCGGCAACCTTCACCTCTCCCACGCGCATCTCCACCTTGGCAAAGTCATCGATGCTGATCTTGTGATTGGCTGCCACGGGTACCGTCGCTGAGGGAACGACCGGAGGTCCGACCGGCCCCACAGAAGGCTTCGTCGCCGGTTGCACTTCCACCGCCGCAACGGCTCGTGGTACTTCCTCTTCCATCTTCTGCATCCTTTCCAGGGCGTTCCTGTCTGCACGCGGAAACACCGGCTCGACCTTGCCGAGCTTGGTTCCTGGTTGCAGCTGGCCCCACTGCAGACTGGACAGGTCAAACCTTGCGATCTGGCCCAGTCCGAGCTGAGCCCAAATCCTCCCCGTCGCATGAGGAATGACGGGATGCACCAGGGCGGTAACAATTCGCAATACCTCGGCGCTGGTGTAGAGAACGGTGGCCAGGCGAGCACGGCTCTCGTCGTCGGTTTTTTCCCCCAGCGCCCAGGGCTCATTCTCCACAATATATTTGTCCATCGATCCGACCAAACCCCAGGCCAGCTCCAGCGCGCGCGAAAACTGATAACGGTCGAACAACGACTGGTACTCAGCAATGACCTCATTGGCGCTGTTCCGAATCGCGTCGTCGGAAGTCTGGTGTGCCGCAACCGGCGAAGGATAAGGAACTTCCCCCTCAAAATACCGGGTGATCATGGTGAGCGTACGGCTTGCCAGGTTCCCGATGCCATTGGCAAGATCTGCATTGTATCGCTGCACCAGGGCATCGAAGGAAAACGATCCGTCCTGTCCGAAGACGATCTCGCGTAACAGAAAATAGCGCAGCGCATCCCCGCCCAGAACTTCGAGAATGGTTTCCGCGCGCACGATGTTGCCGCGCGACTTCGACATCTTGTTTTCTTCAAACAGAAGCCAGCCGTGGGCCAGGATAGTCTTCGGCAAAGGCAATCCCGCCGCCATCAAGAATGCCGGCCAGTAGACACAATGGAAACGGACGATTTCCTTGCCGATCATGTGCAAATCGGCTGGCCAGTACTTTTCAAACAGCGAGGGGTCGTCGGAACCGTATCCGAGGGCCGTGACGTAGTTCGAGAGGGCATCCAGCCAGACATAAACCACGTGACCGGCATCGCCGGGCACCGGCACACCCCACTTGAAGCTGGAACGGCTGATGGAGAGATCGCGCAGTCCGCCGCGAACGAAAGCCAATACTTCGTTGCGACGAGTTTCCGGGCGAATAAAGTCCGGTTGCTCGACGTAGAGTCGCAGGAGCTTTTCCTGAAAGGCCGAAAGGCGGAAGAAATAGTTCTCCTCTTGCACGGTTTCCGTCGGACGCCCGCATTCCGGGCAGGGAGCGCCGGGACCGGCGGCATCAACGTAAAGCTCGTCGTAAATGCAGTACTGCCCGCTGTAATAGCCTTTGTAGATGAAACCGTTGTCGCGGATCTTCGACCAAAGTGCCTGAACCCCACGCTTGTGGCGGTCGGAAGTAGTGCGGATGAAATCGTCGTAGGTCAATTCCAGACGATCCCAGAGTTGGCGGAACGCCGCCGAGACCTCGTCGGTCCATGGCTGGGGTGGCTTCCCGGCTGCACTGGCGGCTCGTTCGACATGAACACCGTACTCATCCGTGCCGGTGAGAAAGAAAGTGTCGGCACCCAGCATGCGTTGCCGCCGCGCAATGGTATCGCAGGCAATCGTGGTGTAGGCGTGCCCGATGTGCGGACGAGCGTTGACGTAGTAAATCGGTGTCGTGATGTAAAACTTTCTCATTGCGAACTTCCACCTTATGCCAAGCGTGGACCTCTACCCAGCGGCCAGGTTCCGGCCGCTTCGCGCTGTTCGGGGTTAATGGCTTCTGGTCGCGGTGTGCAAATATCTTTGCACTGCTTCCTCGATCACATGCTTCAGGGGCACCTGCCGTTCCACGGCGATCCTTCGGCAGTCCTCATATTCCGGTGCGTAATTCGTCACGTCTCCGTTGCTGCTCGCGACCTTCATGCGAACGTCGCCCCATTCGGTCGTGACCGTCACCCATCGACGATCGACGACCTCCCGCTTTTCTTGCCGTTGACGCACGCCGAGCGTGGTCGTCTCGCGAAAGAGCAAGTGGCTCAACCGAGAAGCGTCACCTGGCCGGCACAAAACGGTAAGCCGCGTTCCCGGCCGGTTCTTTTTCATCTGCACCGTCGTCCCAAACACATCGAGGGCACCCTCTTCGAGGAGGCGATCCATCACGTAGCCAAAGATCTGCGGGTTCAGATCATCAAGGTTGGCCTCGAGGACGGTAATAATCTCCTCCGAAGGCTTCGAGGCATGCTCGGCTTGGGCCTCCCCGACCGTAATCCGGCAGACATTCGCCTGCCCTGGTAAGTCACGGGTGCCTGCACCGTACCCAACTTTGTCCACCTTCATCGGCGGGAAAGGCAGAAAGCGTCGAACTAGCGTCTTGACAATCGCAGCTCCAGTGGGGGTCACTAGTTCGGCCTGAACTCCCGAGGAGTACACCGGCACACCTTTCAACAGCTCCAGGGTGGCGGGCGCGGGCACCGGAAAGGTCCCGTGCGCGCAGCGGACGGTGCCACTACCCAGATTCAGCGGCGAGCTCAGCAGTTCGTCCACCGCCAACGCTTCTGCGCCAACCGCGGCGCAAACGATATCCACCATGGCATCGACCGCTCCCACTTCGTGAAAGTGCACATGGTCGACCGACACCTGGTGAATCTTGGCCTCGGCGAGGGCAAGCGCTTCGAAGATTCCTATGGCTGTACGCTTGGTGGATTCGCCAAGCTTGGCCCGGCTGATAATTCGGCGAATCTCTTCCAGGCCACGGGGCGGCAGCTTCTCCGGCCCTGACGCAGCCGACGCTGAGCCGGACTCGGCAGGGCTGCGCCCGCCCGGTTCCGGGGCATGGCGATGCGCATGAGGCAGATGACCATGATCCCGCTCGTGATCATGCTCGGCTCGCACCTCGCGCGGCAAATCCACTTCTCCATGAGCATAGACGTCCACCTTAGTAGCGTGAATGCCACTGCGATTCACGCGACCAATCTTGATCTCTGCCTCAAGGTCCAAGGCGCGAACCGTTTGCTCGAGGAGGGCGGCGGGAACGCCTGCATCCACCAGTGCGCCCAGAAACATGTCGCCACTGATTCCAGAGAAGCAATCGAGATAGGCAATGCGCATGGATGGCGTCCCCGTACCTGGTTCGAGAGGTTGTCAGCGACCGTTTCGAAACCAGCTCAGGAAGAGCAAACAGCGAACAACCCAGGGTGATTCGCCGGCCTTTTCATCATAGGGAACACGGCCACGACCGTCAAACCGTGATTCCCTCTGCGCTCTGCTACAATCACTATTTTCCTGAACAGCTTAGGGGAACCGTTGTACCGATATTTTGAACGCCGCCTAGCCCAACATCTCGCTGAACTGGTCCGCCGCACCTACCATCTCGAGCTGGCAAAAATCACCATTGAACAGCCACCACGAGTTGGGCTGGGGGACTACGCCATTCCGCTCGCTTTCGAACTGGCAAAGAAACTCCGCAAGCCTCCGCGCAAGATCGCGGAAGAAATTGTTCAGGAGCTGGGGCCGCTCGAGGGGTTTCAGAAGTTCGAGCTCGCGGGTGCCGGCTACATCAATGCTCGCCTCGAACGCGAAGAACTTGCCGTGGCCCTGGCCGCGGACCGAAGTCCCCTTCCCGAGGCTTGCCCCGGCAAGGTTCTGGTGGAGCATTCGAGCATCAATCCCAACAAGGCGGCCCATGTCGGCCATCTCCGCAACGCGATCCTGGGCGATACCTTCGTTCGCCTTTTGCGCTTCTCGGGGCGAAGGGTGGATGTGCAGAACTATATTGATAACACGGGGGTGCAAGTCGCAGACGTGGTCGTCGGCTTCCTTCGCCTCGAGAAGAGAGAGCGATCCGAAATCGAATCGCTCGCCCGCCAACCGCGCTTCGACTACTACTGCTGGGATCTGTATGCACGGGTATCGCAATGGTACGAGCAGGACCGACAAAATCAGCTGAATCGCCAGCGCGTCTTGCACGCCATCGAAGAGGGCGGCAACGAAACCGCCGCCCTCGCCGATCTCATTTCGACCCGGGTTCTTCGCCGGCACCTGGAAACCATGCAGCGACTGGCAATTGAATACGATTTCCTACCCCGCGAGAGCGAGATCCTCCATCTCCACTTCTGGGACGCCGCCTTTAGCCAGTTGAAAGATCGCGGGGTGCTGCTTTTTGAGACCGAGGGCAAGAATAAGGGTTGCTGGGTCATGCGGAGGGCGGGAACCGGAAAGTCTAAATCAGAGGAGAACGGAGAGAGCGGAGAAAGAAGTGAGCTTTCCGAGGAAGATCAAAAAGTGATTGTCCGCTCCAATGGAACCGTTGGTTATGTTGGCAAGGACATCGCCTACCACATGTGGAAGTTCGGAGTGCTGGGGCGTGACTTCGCTTACCGCCGGTTCTACCGCTATCCGAGTGGTCACGATTGCTGGATTTCGGCCACGACGGGGGAGGCGGAACATCCGCACTTCGGCGAGGTTCGAGAGATTTATAACGTCGTCGATGCGCGCCAATCCGAGGCGCAGAACACCGTCAGAGAAGCCCTGCGCAGCCTGGGCTACACCGAGCAGGCCGATCACTTCACCCATTTCTCTTACGAGATGGTCGCGCTCACACCCCGCTGTGCCGCCGAGCTCGGCTACCAACTGTCCGCAGAAGACAAGGGCCGTGCATTTATTGAGGTTTCGGGCCGCAAGGGCTTCGGAGTGAAAGCCGATGACCTGATGGATGCGCTCATGGTTTCGGCCAAGAAGGAAGTGGATGCGCGCCACGCCGAATGGAGCGAGTCGGAACGTAGCAGCATCGCCACGCAGATCGCCGTCGGGGCGGTTCGCTATTTCATGCTCAAATTCACGAAGTCGTCCCTGATTGCCTTCGATTTTAAGGAGGCGTTGAGTTTTGAAGGTGAGACCGGACCCTACGCCCAGTATGCGGTGGTTCGCGCCACCAACATTTTTCGCAAAGGCGGCCTTGACGCCGAGGCATTTGCCCGAGAGCTCCAGAGGAACGTCTCTCGCAAGGAGTTCTCGAGATTCTTAGGCGGTGAAGAATCCAATGAACTGTGGGAGCTCTGGTTGGCGGCGGCCAAGACTTCCGCCATTGTCGAGCAGGCAATCGCAACCACCGAACCGGCCTACGTAGCCAAGCACGTTTTCCAACTGGCGCAGCTGTTCAATGCCTTTTATCACCGCTTCCCGATCCTTGCCGAGCCGGACGCGAGCCGCCAACAGTTCCTGCTGGCTACGGTGGCCGTGGTGCGCCGGGAATTGATCCGCTTGCTCGACGTGCTGGGAATCAGCATACCACCCATGATGTGAGACCCCTCAACCCGTCATGCGGTTTTGGCTTAGCGACGAAAGTCCTTCGCCAGCTCCACCAAACTTCGCACCCCAATTCCCGACGGCCCTTTGGCGATCCATGGCTTGTTGTCTTCCATCCAAGCCGTGCCTGCGATATCGAGGTGGATCCAGGGCGTGTCCTCGGTAAACTCCCGCAGAAACATGGCGGCGGTCACGGCCCCGCCCCAGCGCCCCCCGGTGTTCATGATGTCGGCGATGTTCGACCGAATGCTTTCCTTATATTCATCGTCCAGCGGCATACGCCAGAACTTCTCGCCGGAGGTGTCCAGGGCGCGGCTGAAACGCTCATAGAATTTGTCATCGTTTGAAAAAGCGCCGGCATTCACGTAGCCCAGGGCGACCACGACAGCCCCCGTCAGGGTCGCGGCGTCCACCAGATGGGTACAGCCGAGTTGACGCGCGTAATGCAGTCCATCGGCCAGAACCAGGCGACCTTCAGCATCCGTGTTGATGATTTCAATCGACTTGCCGGACATGGCAATCTGAATGTCGCCCGGCTTCTGCGCCTTGCCCGACGGCATGTTTTCGGTGGCGCAAATGACGGCAATGACTTTTAGCTTGGGTTTGAGCAGAGCAATGGCACGCATCGCGCCCATCATGGCAGCGCCGCCAGCCATGTCATATTTCATCTTTTCCATGCCGTCAGCAGGCTTGATCGAGATGCCTCCGGTATCGAAGGTAATTCCCTTCCCGACCAGTCCCAGCACCGGACTGGCGGGGGCATCGGTTGGCTCGTAGCGCAATACGATCAGCGCAGGCGGCTCGTCGGAGCCTTGTGCCACTCCCCAAAAAGCGCCCATCTTGAGTTGTTTGATCTTGTCGGCGCCATAAACCTCACATTTCAGCCCGACCTCATCCGCCATCCTGCGGGCGCGTTCCGCCAGCATGGTCGGAGTCATTCGATTGCTCGGCTCGTTCACCAACTCGCGGGTGAAATTCTGAGACTCGCCGACGATCCGCGCCTCTTCTAGAGCGCTCTCGAGTTCCTGGTTTCCACGCACGGCAATCGTCAGGGACTCGAGAGCTTGATCTTTGCGATCACTCTTGTAGGTGTCCGGGTCAAAGTTGCCGACGAAGGTTCCTTCGACAATCGCCTTAACCGCCTTGGCTGCATCAGCCCCATTTTCGGGAACTGCAAATACGAAGCTACCGATCCCTTTTTGCTTAAGGAAGCGAGCCGCCGTGCCCGCCAACTTGCGCAGTACCGAGGAGCTAAAATTCTCCGCCTTGCCACCTCCAAGCAAAAGCAGGCGCTTGGCTTTGAGCCGAGTCGGGCGATGCAACAGGGTGGTTTCGAAGATTTTACCTGAGACCTCACCGCCGGCGATCAGGTCGGATGCCGCCTCGCGTACGGCCGGTTCGCTGCTCTCGACCCTCACTTCGTTCTTATCTTTGTCCTTATCTTTGGCGCTTTTTTCTTTGGCTTTGCGGTCCGCTTCCGTTTGATCCAGGACCACAACCACCAAACACTCAGTTTCGGTTTCTGCTAAAGGAGATCGAGAAAGTGTGGTCTTCATAATGGCAATTGCTGGAATGGTCGATGATTCAGTATCGCTGCCGTCACCGGAAAGCGCAAGGCTCGAGCTCATCGATCGGACCCAATCGGGATCGGGCCAAGCGAATCCGATCGCGATCGAAAGTTTGTTTCCCAGAATGTGATGAATGGTTAGATATGTGCCGAACGAGGTCGGCCGAGAGGAGCTCACGAGGCGAGGAAAGCAGCGAGCAATAGCTCGCTAAACTCCTTTGCGGCCTCGCACCATGGCCTCCCTCGCCTCCCGTTCAACCGTCCGACGTCGTTCGGTTTCTCTCTTGTCCCAGAGTTGTTTGCCCTTGGCGAGTGCGAGTTCTACTTTAACCCGACCGTTCTTAAAGTACATCCGGGTGGGGATCAGGGTCAGCCCGCGCGCCTGCGTTTTACCGACGAGCTTGCGGATTTCATCTCGGTGCATCAGCAACTTGCGGGTGCGCAGGGGTGCGTGGTTAAAAATGTTGCCGTGCTCGTAGGGACCGATATGACAGTTCAGCAGCCACAGCTCGCCATCTTTGATCAACCCATAGGAGTCCTTCAAGTTAACCCTTCCCGCGCGTACGGACTTGACCTCGGTGCCAGTCAGAGCCACGCCGGCCTCAAATTTTTCGAGCAAGAAGTAGTTATGTGCGGCGATCCTGTTGTTAGCGGCATCTTTGTGACCGGCCGCGGTGGGATCGCGGCGCGGATTCTTCTCCGGGTTCGGTTGGGTTGGTTGGGTACTCCGGCGCGGCATGGGGTGCTATTAGCTTATCGCAAACGAACCTGCGGATCCCCAAGCTCTACGGAATTCAGGTGGTGAATGGCGGAAGAATGCCAGGGTCCGGCCAGAAAGTAGCCGGCGTATATCTGAGAAATGGGAGTTCTCGTAGGACAAGGATCTACGAGTTAACTGTAACCAGAACAGATACTTCGGCAGGATCTGAAGCGATGCTATAATCGCCGCATTCACCTCTTAGCTGCGCACAAAAGGGCATCGAAAGATGCCTGTACAAGTGAGGAAAGGTTACTCGAGTTGTCACTATCGGGCAAAACTGACAGCTTGTGGCTGCGACTCGGAGTCGTCTCGGGCGACAAAGCGCTACGAGAGGCCAGTTGATGATGGCCCCTGCCCGAAAAGGGTGTTCGGCAGCGAAAGAGGAAAGCCCACAAATGTTGAGACTTCCCTACTGGAACTTTTTCAGCGGCGAAAACTCCCGCGGCCGACACTCAATCACCGGTTTGTGGAAGAACGGGAAAGAGTTGCTCGGTGCAAGCAGTGGATCGCGGCGACTGCGAGCAAACCAAAGTTGACCGCCTCCGGGCGGTGGTATCGAAGCAGGAAGCTGGGAACATGAGATCTCTTGTCCTAACGACGTCTATCTTATTAATATTATTGGCGATCGGATTTCCGCTCGCGGCCGCAGACCGGGCTAAGACTCTCTATAAGAACGGCCGTGATGCCGAAGCCCGGCAAAACTATGAGCAGGCTTATGAGTTCTACAAGCAGGCCTACGATCTCAAGCCAACCAACCTAAGCTACCGGACTTCCTATGAGCGCCTGCGCTTTCTTGCCGGTGCATCGCATGTCCATCGCGGGCAGCTGCTGCGAGAAGCCGGACAATTGGATGCCGCTTCGGCAGAGTTTCAAAAAGCGATAGAGATTGATCCCTCAAGCTCCATCGCCAAGCAGGAACTGCAGCAGACCCAACAAATGATTGATGCGGCCAAGTCCTCTCCCAAGGCGGCCGCGCCTGCCCCTAGTTTTCTGGAGAAGCGGATTCAAGAAGCTGGTGGGCCGGTCGAATTGACTTCCATCTCAAGTGTTCCCATCAACCTAAAGATCACCGAAGACAGCAAAGTCATTTATGAAACCGTCGGCAAGCTGGCCGGAATCAATGTGCTGTTCGATCCCGATTACACCTCGCGCCGCATCAAGATCGAGCTCAACAACGTGTCGCTTGAAGAGGCACTCCAGATCATTGCGGTCGAAACCAAGACTTTCTGGCGGCCGGTGACCCCCAATACCATTTTCGTCGCCGCCGACAATCCTGCTAAGCGCAAAGATCTTGATCAGGTCGTAATCAAGACTTTCTACTTGTCCAACCTCTCCCAACCGCAAGAACTGCAGGATGTCACCAACGCCCTACGGCAGATCCTGGAAATTCAACGAATTCAAACTTTGCCCACGGAGGGGGCGATTGTTGTCCGTGGCACCCCCGACCAGATGGCCCTGGCTCAGAAGCTGGTGAATGACCTCGACAAATCCAAGGCCGAGGTGATGGTGGACGTGGCGGTCATGCAAATCAGCCGTGACAAATCACGCACCCTGGGCATTAATCCTCCCACCAGCGCCACCGTCCAATTGCAGCCGAACATTAATACCACCACCACCACCAATCCCACGAATGGTCTTACCACCAACACGCCTACGAGCAGCACCACCTCGCCCACCGGCATTAACCTGAATACGCTGGGCAATCTGAACGCAACCGATTTTACGGTCACCATCCCTCCGGCCACGGCGACAGCCTTGTTCAGCGACAGCGATACCAGACTTATTCAAAAGCCACAGATTCGAGCGATCGAGGGTCAAAAGGCCAGCCTCAAGATTGGACAAAGGGTGCCCGTAGCAACCGGATCCTTTCAGCCTGGAATCGGCGGGGTGGGGATCAACCCGCTCGTAAACACGCAGTTTCAATATCTTGATGTTGGGGTAAACATTGACCTCACTCCCAAGGTTCACGCCAACGGTGACGTCACTTTGAAGATCACCATGGAGGTCTCCGAAGTCGATGGCAATTCCAACATCGGCGGCATCACCCAGCCGATTATCGGGCAGAAGAAGATCGAGCATGAAGTCCGATTGCGAGAAGGCGAAGTCAACCTGCTGGGCGGAATGTTTGAAGACCAAAAGACGAAATCGTTGACCGGGTTCCCGGGTCTCTCGCAAATCCCGATTTTGAGGTATCTGTTCAGCCAAACCTCGACCGACCATAGCGAGACGGAGACTGTATTTGCGCTCATTCCGCACGTCGTGCGCAAAGAAAACATCAACGATCTCAATCAGGAGGCTTTGGACGCGGGGACGGGAAGCGCAATTTTCCTTCGCCGCGTGAGCCACCCTGCCGAGAATGCACCGGCGGCCGCACCCAATCCCTCAGCTCAGCGGCCGGCTCAGCCAGCTCCGCCTCCAGCCACGACCAGCTTTGGATTCGATCCGCCCGCCATCCTCGAGCCGCAGGGTTCGACATTCGCGGTGAATATCATGCTCCACGGAGTGCAGAACGCCTACTCCATCCCCTTCCAAGTCAGCTACGATCCGAAAACGTTGCAGGTGATCAATGTCTCGAATGGGACGCTGTTATCCCAGGATGGTCAACCGGTGGCGCTCGTCCATCGTGATGACGATGCAACAGGTACTTTGCAAGTCACTGCGACCCGGCCGCCCGGAGCGAACGGGGTATCCGGGCAAGGAACTGTAGCGACTTTGACCTTTGTGGCGAAAGCTCCTGGACAGTCCACGTTGTCGATCTCGAAAGGAGGTATGCGCGACCCAGGCATGCAACCCACGCTGGCGGCGGGAGCTTCAGCAACCGTGACCATTCGTTAGGTACGAAGCGCAGGCATGGCTCTGTCCGCAAGGAATGCCCGACCGGGCGTTCCTCTAACAGAAGATTTCTTATGAGGTTCGCAGTTCCAAGGAACCGCCCGATTGAAGGATCGCAACGCGGCTTTACCCTGGTCGAGCTGATCGTGGCCACCACCATTCTGATGCTGCTGACCACGCTCGCCATTCCCCTGGCGCGTGTGACCATCAAGCGCGAGAAGGAGCGTGAGCTGCGCCGCGACCTATGGGAAATGCGCGACGCCATCGATCGCTATAAGGATGCGGCCGACCGCGGGGCGTTTCAACCCAAGGTAGGTAGCGAGGGATACCCCCCGGATTTGGATACCCTCGTCAAAGGTGTCGACGTACAAGGCAAGAAGCTGAAGTTCCTTCGTCGGATTCCGGTCGATCCCATGAGCGGCACCACCGACTGGGGCTTGCGCTCCATGCAGGATGATCCGACTTCAGATTCCTGGGGCGGACAGGACGTCTTCGATGTGTTCACCAAGTCTCAGGGTACCGGGCTGGACGGGACGCAGTACAAGGATTGGTAATGGCAAGACTCGGCAAGAACCGGAGCCGCGGCTTCACCCTGATCGAGCTGATGATCGTCATCAGCATCATCTTGATTTTGGTTTCTGTCGCACTCCCGGCTTATAACCAATCCATCCTGCGCGCCCGAGAATCGGTGTTGAAGCAGAACTTATTTACACTTCGCTCGGTCATTTCCCAATACACCCTGGACAAACAAAAAGCGCCCCAGGCCCTCGAAGACCTGGTCTCCTCCGGTTATCTCAAGCAAATCCCTACCGACCCGGTCACCGGCAAGAATGACACGTGGGTCCCCGATGAGGAACAAGACACAATTATGTCTGTGGATCAGCAAGCCGGAGATGAAGGCGGAATTGTCGATGTGCACAGCGGCTCCTCAGCCGTGGGCAGCGACGGCACTCCATACAACACCTGGTAATGAACACAGCACACAGCTACACGTTGGTTTATAACTGGTTGATCGCGGACAGCCGGGTTTGAACCCTCTCCCGGAAAGCACTACCATAGACTAGATGCCCGTCGAAACTGAAATCACGCCGTCCACCTACGTGCCGATTCGCGCCCCGCGGGGCACTTCGATTTCCTGCAAGAGCTGGCAGCAAGAAGCGGCCAAGCGCATGCTCATGAACAACCTCGATGAAGAGGTTGGCGAGCGACCGCGCGATCTCGTCGTCTACGGTGGAACCGGGCGGGCTGCGCGCAGCTGGGAAGCATATCACGCGATCGTTCGCTCGCTCGAGAACCTCGAGAACGACGAGACCCTTCTCGTGCAATCAGGGAAGCCGGTCGGGATCTTCCAAACCCACGAGTATGCACCCCGTGTCCTGATTGCGAACTCCAATCTCGTCGGACACTGGTCGAATTGGCAGAAGTTCAACGAACTGGAGCGCGCTGGATTGATGATGTATGGCCAGATGACGGCCGGCTCTTGGATTTACATCGGCTCGCAGGGAATTGTTCAAGGTACCTACGAGACATTTTCGGCCGCCGGCGACAAGCATTTTGGTGGTGATCTCAGTGGCAAGTTGATCGTGAGCGGTGGCATGGGCGGCATGGGCGGCGCTCAACCGCTGGCCGCGACCATGGCTGGGGCAGCCTTTTTGGGCATTGATGTGGACCCTGAGCGCATTAAGAAGCGACTCAAAACCGGCTACTGCGATTTCATGGTCACCACCCTCGACGAGGCATTGCGGATCCTCAAGAACGCGGTTCGCAGGAAAGAAAACATCTCGGTGGGGTTGGTAGGAAACTGCGCGGACATTGTTCCAGAGCTCGCCGACCGCGGGGTTGTACCCGACCTGCTGACCGATCAGACATCTGCCCACGATCCCCTGAACGGCTACGTTCCCAATGGCATGACACTCGATGAGGCACTGGCGCTACGCCAACGCGATCCGGAAGCATACCAGCAACGTTCTCTCGATGCTATCGCCAAGCACGTCGAAGCGATGCTTCGCCTGCAACGGATGGGTTCCGTCACCTTCGACTACGGCAATAACATTCGTACCTTCGCTTTCGAGCGCGGCGTAAAGAATGCTTACGACTTCCCAGGATTTGTCCCGGCCTACATCCGTCCCTTATTCTGCGAAGGCCGCGGCCCCTTTCGCTGGGTAGCGTTGTCAGGGGAAAGCAGCGACGTCCATGCGACCGACGACCTCGTGCTGCAGTTGTTCCCGGAAAATCGAATCCTTCGGCGCTGGATTGAACTGGCACGCAAGCGCATTAAGTTTCAGGGGCTACCGGCACGAATCTGCTGGTTGGGATATGGCGAGCGCGCGCCCTTCGCCTTGGCTATGAACGAACTGGTCAAGCGGGGCAAAATCAAAGCACCCATCGTCATTGGCCGCGATCATCTTGATTGCGGTTCGGTCGCATCTCCTTTCCGCGAAACCGAGGGTATGAAAGATGGCAGCGATGCCGTCGCCGATTGGCCCTTGCTGAATGCCTTGCTGAACACGGCTGCGGGAGCCTCCTGGGTATCGATCCACAATGGTGGCGGCGTAGGTATCGGCTATTCCCTGCACGCAGGGCAAGTTACGGTCGCCGACGGCACAGACCACATGGCGAAGCGCATCGAACGCGTCCTCACCACGGATCCCGGTATGGGGATTATCCGGCATGTAGATGCCGGCTACGATGAAGCCAAGGAATTCGCAAAGAGGAAGAATGTGAAGGTTCCCATGCAGTCGTAGCCGTTTCTCGCCTGGGCTAGGGCGGTTGGAAATGGGCAGCTACATCCACCATGCATCATGCATGTTCCGATCCTCGCTCGCTGCTAAACTTCCGAAGATGCCCTCCCCCAAGAAAGCCGATTCTCGAAATCACCGTTCCCTGTTGCTGATCAACATCGGCCAGCTTCTCACCTTACGCCAACCGAAAGAACATCGAGGCCCGCGTCGCGGCCGGGACCTCCAAGAGCTCGGCATTCTTGAGGATGCCGCAGTTCTTTGTGCGGATGGCAAAATCGTCTCCGTCGGCAAGACCCGAGAGATGCTTCGCGATCGAGGGTTCAAGAAAAATCCTGGTCAGGTCCTTGAAATCGACTGCCAAAGGCAAGTCGTGCTTCCCGGTTTCGTAGACTCTCATACTCATCCTGCGTTCATTCATCCTCGCCTGTCGGATTTTGAGCAACGTATCTCCGGGGCCACTTATGAAGAAATTGCCGAAGCTGGTGGCGGCATCCGATCGAGCGTGGACGCCGTGCGCAGAGCGTCCCAGCCTGAGCTCCGCGAGATGATCCTCGCCGGCTTCAGGCAAATGAACGAACAGGGTACGACCACAATCGAGGCGAAATCAGGATATGGTCTTACGGTTGAATCCGAATTGAAGTCGCTGGCGGCCATTCGCGACGCCGCCGCAGATTGGCCGGGCACGGTGATTAGCACTCTTTTGGGCGCCCACGTCGTACCTAAGGAATTTCAAGGTCGTTCGTCAGAGTATGTCGGATTGGTCTGTACCGAAATGATTCCGCAAGCAGCCAAGCAGAAGCTGGCGGAGTTCGTCGACGTGTTTACCGATCGCGGCGCATTTAGTCTTGAAGACACCGAGAGAATCTTTCAGGCAGCGGAAGCTAGCGGGTTGGGGGTTCGGGCCCACGTCGGTCAGATGAGCGCAACTCCCCTCGAGCCACTACTTTGCTTTCATCCTGCATCCTTTGACCATCTGGATCATGTGAACGAGCAGGATATCGGAAAACTGGCTGGGCATAACACGATCGCTACGTTGGTTCCAGGCGCCAACTATTTCTTGGGTGTGGAGAAATTTCCTCCGGCGCGACAACTGATCGATGCAGGTGTGGCAGTGGCATTGGCGACCGACTACAATCCGGGGTCTTCTCCAACCCCCAGCATGCCGTTTGTACTCTCGTTGGCTTGCACTCATATGAAGATGTTGCCAGCCGAAGCCATTGCAGCCGCAACGATCAATGGAGCCTGGGCGTTGGGTCTCGGGAATCGTAAAGGATCGGTGGAGGCAGGCAAGGACGCCGACCTAGCGGTTTTTGAGATCCAAGATTATCGCGAACTGCCCTATTGGTTCGCATCAAGTCGCTGCACCTTTACGGTACTCAACGGTTTGGTGCTAACCGATGCTGGTTCCAGCAGAAGGGAGTGAAAATCGACCGCGGATCGTACTTCTCTCAGCCTTAGTGGTTTTTTCGGGAGTGTCCGGATCTCTATCAATCTCCAGCGTCACTTCGATCAACCGATGCCACGCCAATGCCGCGCGGTCTCTCTCGTTGAGGGAATCCTGAGCGGTTGTTATAATCCGAGTTGTTCTGCGCGTCTTGTCGCAAAGTCTACGAACTGATTCCCGACCGTCGGACCTTGACAGTAAGGACACGGACTCGGCAACCGACCCGGAGGATGGCCAGGTAGCTCAGGTGGTAGAGCGCAGCCCTGAAAAGGCTGGCGTCGGCGGTTCAACTCCGTCCCTGGCCACCA
>DASPVG010000054.1:0-3176 GCA_035622455.1 Terriglobales bacterium | reverse complement strand
AATTAAAAATGATCGGCTTATTTACGGTGAACAGCGAGTCAAAATCGCGGTCGGGCAATCCGTGCGGATGCTCCGTGCTGGGCTGCAGCCTGAACAGGTCAATGACATTGATGTAGCGAATCTTCAGATCGGGAAACTCCTCCCGGAGCAGTGAAATGGCCGACAGAGTCTCCTGCGTCGGAATGTCTCCTGCCGAGGCCATCACCACATCGGGTTCGCCGCCTTGATCGTTGCAGGCCCACTCCCACATCCCGATTCCCTTGGTGCAGTGGATGATGCCGGCTTCCATGTCCAGGTATTGCAGGTGCATTTGCTTGTCGCAGACGATTACGTTTACGTAGTTCTCGCTCCTTAGGCAATGATTGGCCACAGAGAGCAGCGAATTTACGTCCGGCGGGAGATAAATCCGGGTGACCGCCGAACTCTTGTTGACCACCACATCCAAAAAGCCGGGGTCCTGGTGAGTGAAGCCGTTGTGATCCTGCCGCCAGACCGTAGAGGTGATCAGAAGATTCAGGGAGGCGATGTTCTGGCGCCACGACAAATGGTTGCAGATAGAAAGCCATTTGGCGTACTGGTTGAACATGGAATCGATGACGTGGACAAAGGCTTCGTAGGAAGAGAGGAAGCCGTTCCGGCCTGTCAGCAGGTAGCCCTCGAGCATGCCTTCCATCGTGTGCTCGCTGAGCATCTCGATAACACGTCCATCGGTGGCTAGCTCGCCGCCATCCTGGTCTTCGGGAAAATATTCGGCGATCCAGAACTTCTTCGTTGCCTGGCAGAGCGCCTGGAGTTTGTTGGATGTTGTTTCGTCCGGTCCGAACACGCGGAAATTGTTCGCGTTCAATTTCATCACGTCGCGGAGGAAATTTCCCAGCGGGGGCACGTTTTCCGCCTCTATTGATCCGGGGCGGTCCACCTTCAGCGCGTAATCGCGGAAGTCGGGCAGGCGGAGCGCTTTCCGCAAACTGCCACCGTTGGCGTGCGGGTTCGCGCTCATTCGCCGGGCGCCGCTGGGTGCGAGCTCCTTCAGTTCCGGAATCAGCTTGCCGTTTTCGGCGAATAACTCTTCCGGTTTCAGGTCGCGCATCCAATTCTCCAGGGTGCGCAGCTGTTCGGGATTCTTCTTTACTTCGGCGAGCGGCACCTGGTGTGCACGCCAGAAGCCTTCGAGACGGTGACCGCCTACCTCTTTCGGGGCGCCCCAGCCTTTCGGAGAGCGCAAGACGATCATCGGCCAGCGCAGCCGCTTCGCTATTCCGGTCCCGCGGCATTCCTGCTGTTGTTTCCGGATTGCAAGGATGCAATGCTCCACGGTCGCCGCCATTGCCTGGTGCATGCCGTCCGGGTCCGAGCCCTCCACGAAGTACGGCGTCCATCCGTAGCCGCGTAACAGGTCGTCCAGCTCTTCATGCGTAATCCGGGCCAGCAGTGTGGGATTGTTAATTTTGTAGCCGTTCAGGTGCAGGATCGGCAGAACTGCTCCATCGCGAACAGGGCTCAAGAACTTGCTGATGTGCCAGGATGTGGCGAGCGGACCCGTCTCGGATTCGCCGTCGCCCACAACCGCGGCGACGATCAAGTCTGGATTGTCGAACGCCGCGCCGCAGGCATGCGAAAGCACGTAACCCAGTTCGCCTCCCTCGTGAATCGAACCGGGAGTTTCCGGCGTGCAATGACTGCCAATCCCGCCGGGAAAGGAAAACTGCCTGAAAAATTCGCGCAGACCTAGTTCGTCCTCGCTCTTCTCCGGATAGATTTCCGAGTAGGTGCCCTCGAGATAGCCCGGCCCCAAAACGCCGGGAGCGCCATGCCCGGGGCCAGCCATGTAAATCATGTCGAGATCGAATTTCTTGATCAGGCGATTCAGGTGGATATAGATGAAGGAGAGCCCGGGGCTCGATCCCCAATGTCCGAGCAGGCGGTTCTTGATATGCTCGGGCTTCAACGGCTCTTTTAGCAATGGATTCGCTTGGAGATAGATCATTCCGAGCGCCAAATAATTGCACGCCCGCCAGTACGCGTGCGTCTTCCTCACTTCCTCAGAAGTCAACGGTGTACCTTGAACCGTGGACCGCGCTTTCCCATACGCGCTTAGCGACAGCGACGCGGGATCTTCCACTAGTGCTCTCGATGTCATGGTTTAAGCTCCTCGCGTTTCCACTTTTCGTGATGCAGGTCCCCTAGGGATTTGTCTGACATGCAAAACACTCGCGGATATTCCCGCACATTTACAAGGGTCCCTCTGTGACCGCCGTCACACACATGATTTCGCTGACGGGTCAAATCGCGATCGTCTAACTCCCGCGATCCGTTTCGGGCTTTCGGTTGAAGAGGCGACTGTGAAACGGCGCAGCCACGCAGATGATGCGATTCACGGCTCACTCCACCCTCCATTGTACGCACCGGGCTCGGTGATTGCCTGCTCGATTTCCCGTAGGCAGCGCTCCTCGGATTCATCTGAGGGCTGGCCCCACTGATGCCGGTGGGCCATAAAAATGCGCACAACCACGTCGGGGCGGTTCGCGCGCGCAGGCGCGTAGCTGAGTGCGGAGCCGTCCGGGCTGACTATATGTGTGCAAGAGGGCGATTCACGCTGCATGATCCAATCCCCAATTTCCTGGAGCGCAGTTTCGACTCTTTTGCAGTGCTGGCAACCTGGAGAGTTATGCAAGCGGAGATTCCCTGACTCCCCCTCGAGCAGTGAAATGACCGCGAGATCGCACTGCACGACCTCCCGAATGTTGCGCGAGATGGCCCGGAGTGCTTCCCGAAGCTCCAGGTTAGAGGTGATCTGGTGCGTCATATTCAGGAGCAAGGGTGCGCCGCAAAACTCTCTTGTTTGCAGCAAAACAGTTATTTCGATCCCCACCGCCCCTACCAACCATCCTTTTGGCTGTTAGACACTCACCGAAAACGCGCGCGGTCAGGAAGGGGCAGAAACGGTCGAAAATCCGGTTCGTTTGCCGGTACTCTGCGGCACCGGTGACCAATCGGGTCCAGAGGTTAAGTGCTCGGCGCGAAACGTTGCTGCCGGGTGAGCGCCACCCGCGGTGATTAGTGAATCGCGCCGGGGGCAGGGCCGCTTAGGCGGGCGATGGTTTGGCGGCAGGTCTGAAGGTCGCGCTGCATCACCTCGAAGTCCTGCACCTCAGCCCCCTCCTGCCTGCCTTCCG
>DASPVG010000053.1:0-8621 GCA_035622455.1 Terriglobales bacterium | reverse complement strand
CCTCATCCTGCTGGCGGGAATTTTGCTTTGGCACGCCCTGGTGCCACCGGGCAACGTGCTCGGGGCATTTCTGGTGAGCCAGGCCATCCTGCTGCTGCTGCTTGCTTCGCGCTTCTGGCAACGGGCGATCGCCGTGGCCTTCTATCTGCGGATCTCGACCGAGCGTGAGTCCGAGTTGCCCTCTGCCATTCGACTATCCGCCATCCCAGCGCCCTAGCTCGATGGTTGCGCGAACCCGCTTATTTCTTCTGCGGCCCGCGCCAGCTCAGGAAAGCCAACGCAGCGTGGCACACGGTGGACTAACCACTTTCGACAGAACCGTTCGGCGGGATTCGGCAGGCGGAGCCTTGAGCAACCCATCGACCTCAACCCCGGGTGGTGAGAAACTTTGTCCTCCCGGCCAATTCGTCGATGACTTTCTTGCCTCTCGGGCGGGTTCGCCCCGCATAGGAGTCGAGTGACGCCTCAAGCAGCAAATGCAGGCCGGCCGTAAGTCTTCGCAGGTCGCATAGCAGAGTGGAGACGTCCAAGCCAGTCGCATGATTCTCGATCGCGCCGTAGGCCTCCTGCTCCAGCGAACGGAACAGGGCAGCTAGAGACACAGGGTCGAGGCTGGCCTGGATCTGTCTTTTCCCGAACTCGGATGCCGAACCCAGAGCTTCGGGGCTCGGTTCGTCCTGCTCGAGCTCCAGTTGCTCGACCAGAGCATCGAGGAACTGGGTCAACTCCTGCTCGAAACCGCCGCCATCTTCACCGTTTGGTTTCACCGCCCGCGCTACCCGGCCTGCGATCCCCTCGCTTTCGTGCTTGAGCACCGCGGACAGGCGCTTCCCGCCAACCGGTGTCTTGATGCGGCGACGAAGCTTCTCCCACAAAGTGTCCATGAGGGAGTCAATGTCCACCGGCTTCACCAGGTAGTCATCGACGTGATTTTGAATTGCCTGAAGAGCGGTTTCGAACGCAGGGTATCCCGTCAAAATGAAGGTCAGACATTGCGGCTGGAGATGGCGTATGGCGCTGATCAACACAAAGCCGTCGCCTTCTTCTCCGATGTTGAGGTCGGAAATCAGAATGTCGAATCGGTGGGAGTTGATTTCAAACAGCGCATCCCCCACGCTCTCGGCGACGTGCACTTCAAATCCCGCTTTCCCCAGGATCGCAGGCAAGGTGGCACGAATATTGGCTTCATCATCCACAAACAGCAGGCGGGGGGCGGCCGCGGAGTGGGTCATGTCTCGTATCTCAACTTGCGCTGTCGAACGATCCCACGAACATAATACCGAGTTATTGGCAAAGGTAACACGCTTTGACCCAACAACCGGCAATCGCTCCTCGAATGTTTACCGGGAATGTTTACCGATTGTCCATACAGGATTCTCTGTATGCGAGACGCACTGCGATCCGGAGTATAACGTTTGCGGGTCTCACCACAACGATGAAATCGACTCCAGGAGGGGTCCGCGATGGCTCATCGTAGTCGAAACGCACTGCGTTCCTCCCCGGCTGCCGTTCGACCGGACAATTTCCTTTCCCGCGGGCAGCAGCTCGCATTCCTCGGCCAGGGGCCACCGACGGGCAGCCAGGGGAGCGAGTTGCTCAATCTCGCCCGAGAAGCCATCTTCATCCTCAACAACGACGGTGCCATCATCTTTTGGAATCGGGGTGCGGAACAGCTCTATGGCTGGAGTCCACCGGAGGCGACCGGCAGGTGTCCCACCGAGCTGTTGAAAACCGAGCTGCCCCGGCCAGCGGCGCAGATCGAAAATATTCTGCGCAGCGAGACCTATTGGGACGGCGAGCTGCGACAGACCACCAAGCACGAGCAACGAGTGACTGTGGCCAGCCGATGGGCCCTCTGGCGGGACGAATCCGACCGAATTTGCGGAAGGTTCCAGCTCGACACCGATATCACTCGCCGCAAGCAGATCGAGAACGAATTGCGGGTGCTTTCCGGACGCCTCCTCAGTCTGCGCGATGAAGAGCGCCGCCGCCTGGCCCGGGACCTGCATGACAGCGTCGGCCAGTTGCTCGCCGGCGCCGCCATGAACCTGACGATGGTCGAACGCAAGCTTCCCTTCCCCGACCCTGGCAGCCTGCAGTGCCTGAAAAGTCTCGCCAGCCTGCTCGAGCAAAGCGTCAAAGAAGTTCGCACCATGTCGTACCTTCTGCATCCCCCTTTGCTCGACGAGGTGGGGTTGCCTTCTGCGCTGGAGTGGTATATTTCGGGCTTCTCCGAGCGCAGCCAGATCAAAGTCGAGCTCGACCTGCCGCAAGATCTGGGGCGATTCCGGCACGATGTCGAGCTCGCCTTATTCCGGATTGTGCAGGAAACGCTTACCAACGTGCATCGCCACTCGGAAAGCCCTACCGCGAAAGTTACGCTTTCGAAGTCGCCCAGTCAGGTTCGATTGAAGGTGGAGGATTGCGGCAAGGGAATGGACCTGCCGCTCAACCACGCAGACAGCGAAGAACGTCCCGTGCTCGGCGTCGGCATCAGCGGAATGCGGGAACGGGTGAGAAACCTGGGCGGTCAAATGCAAATTCGCTCGGGCAGCTGGGGCACCGTGGTCGAAATCCTGCTGCCGATCGCGGAGGGCAAGCCGAGCCTGTCTCCCGGTGACGAGGCAAGTTGATTCGTGCCCGCCCGGCTCAGATCGGAGGAGGCTCGGGTTCAGCCGAGCCGTCGGCGCGAGCGTCCGATGCCCCATAGTTGATCTTGGTTTTTCCATCGTGCATTACCGCCTGCCCCCGGCCCATGGCACTCGAATACTCACCCTCGACTTCAAGCTGGTGTCCCATCGCGGAAAGCTTGTCGATCACCTCCGCTTTCACCCGGGACTCGATCACGATATTGCAGCCGCCCTTCGAACTGACGGTGAACCTTGGATTCTCGAGGGCTGCCTGCAGGTTCATCCCATAATCGACCAGGTTCGAGACGAATTGGGCGTGGGCCACGGGCTGGTTGGCTCCTCCCATAATGCCAAAACCGATGTGCAGGTCTCCGTGTTCCATGAAAGCGGGAATGATGGTATGAAACGGGCGCTTGCGGGGAGCCAGAACATTGGGCGAGGAGGGATCGAGCGAGAACAGCCCGCCCCGGTCCTGCAGGACAAATCCCATGCCTTTGACGGTGATCCCAGAGCCGAATGCTTCGTAATTGCTCTGAATCAGGGAAACAATGTTGCCCTGGCGGTCCACAACCGAGAGATACGTGGTGTCGCTTCCCGGTGGCTTGCCCGGCGCAACGTGGCAATCGGCTTCGAGAGGGTTGATCCATCGAGCGCGCTCTTTGGCGTAGGCTTTCGACAACAGCCCTTCGACCGGGACGGGGTGAAAGCGAGGATCGGCATCGTAGCGGTAAAGATCAGCGTAAGCAAGCTTCATGGCCTCGATCTTCTTATGCAGTTCCGGCACGTTCGACGGCCCATCCGGCGAAGCCGGAGAAGTCTCCATGAGATTGAGCATCTCAAGCGCGGCCATGCCCTGCCCGTTTGGGGGAAGTTCATAGATCGTCCAGTCGCGATAGGTGGTAGAGACCGGATTCACCCATTCGGGGGAGAATTCGGCCAAATCATCGGCGGCCATCGTGCCACCGAGCGATTGCGAAGTGGCCAAGATGGCGCGCGCGATATCGCCTTTGTAGAAAGCGTCGGGTCCTCCTTCGGCCACTCGGCGCAAGGCTTTGCCCAGATCGGGATTGCGGAATACCCCTCCCACCTCAGGAGCCTTGCCGCCGGGTAAGAAGACGCGGCGACTCTCAGGATCCCCGATGATCCAGTCGCGAGAGGTCTGCCAATAGTCGTGAATGACCTCCGGAACGGGATAGCCTTCCTCGGCATAGAAGATCGCGGATTGAAACAGATCCTTCCAGGGCAGGCGCCCAAAACGCTGCTGCAAAGCACCCCACCCGGCCACCGCCCCAGGCACCGTCACCGCATCAATGCCAGCCTGAGGCATGGAGCGCGCCCCTTTGGCGGCGAGGTACTGCGGGGTCAGTCCGCGCGGGGCCCAGCCGCTCGCGTTGATGCCATAGAGCTTTCCGCTCCCCGCCTCCCAATACATGGCAAACAGATCCCCACCCATTCCACACATCATGGGCTCACTCACCGCCAGCACGGCATTGGCGGCAATGGCGGCGTCGACCGCGGAACCGCCACGACTCAAGATTTGGGCGCCCGCCACCGAAGCCTGGACGTGGCTGGTGGCAACGATGCCATAGCGGGAGATCACCATGGAACGGGCATGCGCCCGGTTCTCAGCAAAGGCGGAGCGGAAGAAAAGCAATAGCACGACCGAGAACAGGCAGGAACGCATCCGAGACCTCGCGGAACTGGAATTCTCGTCGCAGGCGAGCTGGGTGTCAAGGCAAAGCAGCAGCCGCACTCGGTCACCGATTTTCAATCACGCCTCTTGGGTGCTTCGGCCGAGTGTGCGACCATGTCACATGCGGCTTGGTCGATGTCTCAACGTCGTCTCAAAGCACTCACCCAAGCTTAACCAGCTTGAAAGCATGCCATTGATCGTCAGACCGTCACTACCTAACTTGCTGAAACCTTGTTCGCCGCGACGGCATCTGTCAGGAATTCCCCGGGCCTGGGAAAAGATAACCCATGGCGGCTGAGCAGGCACCCACACGACCGGCCACGAATCCCTGGTTCATTGCGGTCTCGGTCATGCTGGCCACTTTCATGGAGGTGCTCGACACCTCGATCGCGGCCGTTGCTCTGCCATACATTGCCGGGAGTCTTTCTGCCACGAACGACGAAGCGACCTGGGTGCTGACCAGTTACCTGGTGGCCAACGCGGTCATACTTCCCGCCAGCAGCTGGTTCTCTCTCCGGTTCGGGCGCAAGCGGTTTCTCGTTTCCTGCATTGTCATCTTCACGATTTCATCCTTCCTCTGCGGGGCGGCCCCGAGCCTGGCCATCATTCTCATCGCCCGCGCTGTTCAGGGTGCCGGAGGCGGCGCCTTGCAGCCGCTATCTCAGTCGATCCTGCTCGAAAGCTTTCCCGCCGACAAGCGTGGCCTGGCGATGGCCGTGTTTGCCCTGGGCGTGGTGGTCGCCCCGGTGCTTGGCCCCACGCTCGGAGGCTGGCTCACCGACACCTACTCTTGGCGCTGGGCGTTCTACATCAACATCCCCGTCGGCATGTTCGCCGTTTTCATGATTCTCCGCTACGTGGAGGATCCGCCTTACATCAAAGAGGCGAAACCGGGAAAGCTGGACGGAATCGGGCTGGGGCTGCTCGCGGTTTGGCTGGGATGCTTGCAGGTGATCCTCGACAAGGGACAGGAAGACGACTGGTTCGGGGCCACCTGGATCGGCTGGGCAAGCCTGATCCTGGTGGTCTGTCTGGTGGCCTTCCTGATTCGCGAGTTTCGCATCGAGAAGCCGCTCGTTAATCTGCGGGTTTTTCGCCACCGTAATTTTACCTTGGGATGTTTGCTGATCGGCATGTTTGGCGCCGCCCTCTACGGGCTGGTAACCCTGTTGCCGCTCTTCTACCAGGAGTTGATGGGCTACACGGCCCTGGCTGCGGGATGGGCGGTGAGTCCGCGCGGGATTGGAGCGATTCTGGCCATGCCGATCATCGGCATGCTCACCGCGAAAATCGATAACCGGTGGCTCATCGTGTCGGGATTCTTGTTGTTTGCCGTCAGCAGCCTGCGGTTTGGACAAGCCACCCTCGGGATTTCTGAGTGGAGCTTTCTCTGGGCGATTATCCTGAGCGGTTTCGGTTCGGGCTGTGTGTTCGTACCACTCTCCACGACGACGATGGCGGGCCTCAAGAACGAGGAGATCGGCAATGCCAGCGGACTGTACAACCTGCTGCGCAATATTGGCGGCGGCATCGGGATTGCCGTGGTCAACACTCTGATCGCCCGCCGCCAGCAGCTGCATCGCACCGAGTTGGTGCATTCGGTCACTTCCGGCAACGTGACCGTGGTCGGCGAATTGCACGCCCTCGAGCATTTCTTCCAGACACAAGGAGCCTCGGCTTCGCAGGCTCTCAACCGGGCTTATGGCCTGATCAACGGGACGGTAAATCAGCAGGCACTGCTTTGGTCGTATGTGGACGATTTTCGCTACATGGCCTTGCTGTGCTTTGCCTGCATCCCTGTCGCGCTTGCCCTGAAAAAAACCGCGGGCCGACGCGGAGTCGGCGCCGGTCATTAGGCACGGACCTGGCGCAGTCGAAAGCTTCCGTTTAATCGCAACGTGATTGCTAAAATATTCACACCCGAGTTCTTGGACGGTAGGTATGAAAGCAGCAATCCTTACCTCACCCGCGAAGATCTCCCAGCAGCCTTTACGGATGGATGAGGTCCCGCCGCCCACTCTGACTCCCGGACATCTGCTGCTGCGGGTCCGCGCCTGCGGAGTGTGCCGAACCGACTTGCACATCGTCGAAGGCGAATTGCCGCCTCGCCGGGAAAGGTTGATTCCCGGCCACCAGATTGTGGCAGACATCTTAGAGGGCGGATCGCCGGATCTGCCGGTCGGAACCCGCGTCGGTGTCTCCTGGATGGGCGGGGTGGATGGCACCTGCTGGTACTGTCGGGAGGGTCTCGAGAACTTGTGCGACTCTCCCACCTTCACCGGCTACTCCGTCAATGGCGGATATGCCGAATGCGCGTTGGTGCGCGCCGATTTCATCTTCCCCCTACATGATTCTCTCGACGATCTCCACGCCGCGCCGCTCCTCTGCGCCGGTATCATCGGATTCCGCAGCTTGCGCGTGGCTGGGGTAGCGCCGGGAGAGCGAGTGGGATTGTTTGGTTTCGGTGCATCGGCGCACCTGATCATTGCGGTCTTGCACTCCTGGAAATGCAAAGTCTATGTTTCCACCCGGGGAGAATCTCATCGCCGGCTGGCCTCTTCCCTGGGAGCGGATTGGGTTGGCGGAGAGCGCGATCAACCGCCCGTCGAACTCGATCGCGCGATCACCTTTGCCCCCAGCGGGGAGGTGGTGATCGCGGCGCTCGCCAGCCTGCGCAAAGGCGGTGTGGTTGCCATTAACGCCATCCATCTCGACCGCATCCCGCAGTTCGATTATGACCGCTTGCTGTGGGGCGAGCGTCAACTTCGCAGCGTAGCCAACATGACGCGCAACGATGCTCGGGACTTCCTGAAGATTGCCGCCAAGATCGGACTGAAGCCGAAAGTCACCGTGTTCTCGCTGGCTCAGGCGAACCAGGCGCTTGCAGCCGTGAAGAACGACGCGATCGATGGTGCGGCCGTCATCGTTCCCTGAGCAACCCTCCTGCTTAGATCATTGGAGTAGTTCGGCCGGCAAAGACAAAAAAGGCGCCCCGGACTCGCTTAAGTCACAGGGCGCCTGAACAGCCCTCCCCCAGAACTGCTCAGTCATGAAACTAAACTGACTGGCTGAAGACGTAAAGGGCACGAGTGTGCCATCCCTTAGCCGAACAGTGCTAACCCAGGCCCAATCAGCGGGAGGATTGGTCCTGCCCTGCCCGGTTGGCGCCCATTCGTTTTTTGCGAGGTTTTCATTTATTCTTTGCAGCCGAAGGAGATACCTTGATGGGTGCTTATCGTCTCGCCATGCGGCTGGCCTGGTTGGGTTGGTTGGTCATGGAGGCTGGCTTCGGCTCGGCACAGCCATACCCGGAGGGCACGTACCAACAGCTCGAATGGCGGATGATCGGACCTTTTCGCGGCGGTCGAACCCGGGCCGCCGCAGGCGTGCCCAGTCAGCCGAACGTCTTCTACATCGGTGCGGTCAATGGAGGGGTTTGGAAAAGCAATGACTATGGGCGCACCTGGAATCCGATCTTTGACTCCCAGCCCACACAATCGATCGGCGCCATCGCGGTAGCGCCGTCGAATCCCGATATCGTTTATGTCGCCAGCGGCGAAGGCTTGCATCGTCCTGATCTTTCGGTCGGGAACGGCATCTATCGGTCGACGGACGGGGGAAAGACCTGGAAACATCTCGGTCTCGAAGGCAGCGCCCAGATTCCCGCCCTGGTGGTGGACCCGCGAGATCCCAACCGGCTGTTTGCCGCGGTGCTCGGCAACCCGTATGGTCCGAGCGCGGAACGCGGCATTTTTCGCTCACTCGACGGAGGGGTAAGCTGGCAAAAGGTCCTCTACAAGGACGAAAATACCGGAGGATCCGACGTTGCCATCGACCCCTCCCATCCCGAGGTGCTCTACGCGGCGCTGTGGGAAGTGCGGGAAGGACCCTGGGAGGACAATAACCTTCTTGCTGGAACCGGCGGAGGCCTCTTCAAATCGACCGACGGCGGAGCCACCTGGAAACCTCTGACCAACGGGTTACCCAATGACACCGTCGAGGTCAATGTTGCGCTCGCACCCAGCCGGCCAAGCCGGATTTACGTCAGCGTGGCAACCACCGAGAAGGGAGATTACGAATCCGGCGCTGGACTAGGCGTTTACCGCTCGGATGATGCCGGAGAGAGCTGGCGTCGGGCCACCGAAGATCCGCGCCCCGCGATGCGGATCGGTGGCGGCGATCTCCCGGTATTGAGAGTCGATCCGAAAAATCCGGATGTGGTTTACAGCGCCAGCATCGTCACCCTGCGCTCGAGCGATGGGGGCAAGGACTGGACAGGTATTCGTGGCGCCCCCGGC
>DASPVG010000052.1:0-47244 GCA_035622455.1 Terriglobales bacterium | reverse complement strand
GCGTTGGGCGCTACGCCTGGCAGCGTGTTGCGCCTCATTGTCGGCGAAGGAATGAAGGTCGTCTTGATTGGGATTAGCGGTGGACTGGTCCTAGGCCTGGCACTTGGCCGAACCCTGTCCAGCCTGGTGTTCGGTGTTCGGGTGCGAGATCCGTTCACATTCGTTGCTGTAGCGGTGGTGCTCGCTGGTGTTACACTCGCAGCCTGTGCAATTCCCGCGCTCCGGGGTTCGCGAATCAACCCCGGCGTGGCAAGCGATCCGAGTAATGGTGCGGATCCACGGTTGCTAGTGGTCGACCAAACAGATTTCTCTCAGGGAAACAACGCTAATTATTCTTTTCCGGCGGTCTGGCCGGTGTTCCATCCTGTTTCACATAATGTGCGTACCAGGTCAAGTTGCGCTGCAGCCGATCTTTAATGTGCGACGGTGTCTTAAACGCGTGGTATTCTCCCGGATAGACCACCAATTCAGTCTCTCGCCCCAAACTCTTCATCGCTTCATACATCTCTTCACCGCCCACGATGGGAACATTCCAATCGATCTCGCCGCCCATAAACAGCGTCGGGGTTGTGATCTTATCGACCCTATAGAAAAATGAAATCTTGTCCCACAACGCGCGGTTCACCCAGGGCTGGCCAAGTTCCGTGTCGTAGTCGAGAACATATTGGTCATGTCCGTACAGGGCTGCAAAGAACGAGGAACCTGCTCCAGAGATCGCAGCCTTGAACCGCGTGCTCTGCGCGATGATGAAATCGGTTGAAATCGCTCCGTATGACCATCCGCCTACGCCCAACTTGTCGGGATCTGCAATTCCTTGGGCGGTCGCGTAGTCGACCATCGCCATATCGTCTTGAAAGTCTTTATTTCCCCAATCAGCGTAGATGGCCTTACAGAAAGCTTCCCCATACCCTGACGAGCCGCGCGGATTGGGTTCCAGAACCAAGTATCCATTCGCGGCAAGCAGCTGCGAGAAATGATTAAAGTCACCGTAGTAAGCTCCCACAGGACCGCCGTGTGGGTGCAGAAGGGTCGGATACTTCTTCCCGCTCGTGTAGTCCAGCGGCCTGTAAAGATAGCCCGCGACCGCAGTACCATCTTTGCTCTTGAACTTCACATACTCCGGCGTGACCAGCTTGATCTTTGCCATGAAGGCGTCGTTGACGTGCGTAATCCGCGTCATCTGGGAACCGGAGCCGCGAAGACTAAAGATTTCGCTTGGTCGGTCCGCCGTGGCAACCTGCGCTGCCAGCTCGCCGGACATGGCGATGCTGTAAGTGGAAACCACCACTCGTCCCGAGATGCTGCGGGTAATCTCTCCCCCCGCCGCCGGAATGCGGCACAGATTTACGGTGCCGTCATCATCTGCGGTGAAATAAATGAACTGACCATCGGGCGAAAATCGCGGCCATCTCGACATGCGATCGAAGCTCTGCGTCAATACCTTGGCCGGACCTCCTGTCGCCGGGGAAACCGCCACGTGCAGTGTCCCGTACTGGAAAAGTTTGGGATCAAGCTTAGTGACGTAGGTGATCCACTTTCCGTCCGGCGACCACGACGGCTGTTCATCTGCGCCGGGATTCGTTGTCACCTGGGTTAAATGCGCGCCTTTGTCGGTGTTGTCCGCGGATACGACCCAAATGTTCGTATCGTAGCTGCGGTCGGGGTCGGGAAGCGATCGGTTGCTTCGAAATGCAAGCAGTTTACTGTCGGGAGACCAGGCAGGTTGCGCGTCGTCGAAATCGCCCGACGTGACCTGGGACACGGCCTTGGTCACAACATCCAAGACATACAGATGAGTACGCCGACGATCGAGATATCCAATCGTGTCGGTCTTGAATCGATAGCGATCGATTACGACTGGGCGCGGCGTCTTTGGTTTATTTGACTTCGCCTCTTTATCCTTCGTCTCACTGCCCGGTTTCTCCTTATCTTTGGTCTTGGCTTCTTCCAACTCTTCCGGGGACGGATCCCGGAGCACGAGTACCATATGTTTGCTGTCTGGCGACCAGGCAAAATCCTCCACATCCTGGATGGCTTCGGTCAGTTGCAGCGCCTCGCCGCCCATACGGTTCAGCAGCCAAACTTGCGTCTTGCCCTCGCCCCGTTTGGAAAGAAATGCAAGATACTTTCCATCCGGACTCCAGCGCGGATGGGACGAGGATTGCTTCTCGGCAGTGACCACGATGGCCTCACCGCCTTCGGCCGGCACCATCCAAATGCGCACCTCGGTCTTGTCCTCTTTCAGGGACATCGTCGAGACCGTGTATGCCACCCACTTCCCGTCGTAGGTAATCTGCGGATCGCGTACCTCGCGGATTTCAAAAACGTCATCCACCGTAATCGGGCGCGGAGTAGGAGCGGCGGGTTGCTGCGCATTGGTACATGGCGAGAAGCAACATGACATCAGCGCCATAAACAGTACTGGGAATACAATCGAGCGGAATCGCATGGCTGTTCTGTTCCTTTGGATGTCTTTGGAAATGGCACTCGTGAAGCGGCACCAGCATACAACGAGCGGAGTTGAAAGCAGAATCGATCTCAGTGTTGGTACAATTCCACGGGCTGCTGTCTCTGTTCCTCGCCGATTGCCGTCAACCCCGAGATCCGCGGCCGATTTCGCGAAGAAGATACAAAACGCTTGACGGAGCGAGGAGCCCGGCCCGCTATTTAGATGGACCGGAATCCTCGAGGCCCCTGTACTTCAACATCGCCTTGGTATTCGGTGGCGCCCCACGCCAGGATTCATATATCTTGGCGAGGTCCTGGGTGTTCCCGCGGGATAGGATCATCTGCCGGAATCGGTCGCCGTTGGTTCGGGTGAGGCCGCCCTGATCAAGGAACCACTGGTAGCCGTCGTCGGCCAGCATCTGGGTCCACAGATAGGCGTAGTAGCCGGCGCTGTAGCCGTCACTTCCCCAGATGTGGCTGAAGTAGGTGGAGCGATACCGGGGTGGCACGTAGCTGATCTGAAGGCGCGTCTTTTCGAGCGCCAGCTTCTCGAACTCGTCCGACGTCTGGAGCGGCGTGTCGGCAGGAAGCATGTGCCATTGCATGTCAAGTTCGGCGGCGGCCAGAAGCTCCGTCATGGCGTACCCTTTATTGAATCCCTCGGCTTTCCGGAGTCGCTCCGCTAGTTCTTCCGGCATCGGAGCACCGGTTTTGTAATGCTTGGCGTAGTGGGCGAAGATCGCAGGATAGAGGGCCCAGTGCTCGTTGAGCTGCGAGGGGAATTCGACGAAGTCGCGGGCGGTTGATGTCCCCGCCAGCATGGGATACTGCGCGTCGGAAAACATGCCGTGGAGTGCGTGCCCGAACTCGTGGAACATCGTTGTGACGTCGGTGAAGCTGACCAGAGCTGGTGCCCCTTCGGCCGGCTTGGGCAGGTTGGCGACGTTATAAACTACGGGAAGGTTGCCCAGCAAGCGCGACTGTTCGACGAAGGACGACATCCACGCCCCGCCATTCTTGTTGTCCCGTTTGAAATAATCGCAGTAGAAAATCGCCAGGTGCTTGCCGTTGGAGTCGAAGACCTCAAAGACCCGCACGTCCGCATGATAGACGGGGAGATCGTGCCGCTCTTTGAACGTGAGCCCATAGAGTTGAGTGGCCGCGTAGAAAACGCCGTTCTCGAGAACGTTGTCCAGCTCGAAGTAGGGCTTTACCTCGGCATCGTCGAGATCGTAACGAGCTTTGCGGACCTGCTCAGCGTAGTAATTCCAATCCCATGGCTGAAGCTGAAAGCCGCCGTGTTGCGCATCGATGATCGCCTGATTGTCGTGGGCTTCGTGCTCAGCCTTTGCGGTTGCAGACGGGACGATGGCATCCATGAACTGCAAAGCGGCTTGAGGTGTTTTTGCCATTTGGTCTTCAATCTTCCACGCCGCGAAAGTGGGAAAGCCGAGGAGCTTGGCCTTCTGAGCCCGGAGCTGGGCGAGGCGGGCGATGAGGTCGCGGGTGTCGTTGGCGTCGCCACGCTCTGTGCGATTCCATGAATGCTCGAAGATGGCTTGACGGGTGACCCGATCGCTGAGGGACACCAAGTCGGGCTGTTGCGTGGTGTTCTGCAGCGGGATAACAAATCCCTCCTGATTGCGACTCTGGGCGGCATGTTCGGCGGCGGCCACACGATCCCCGGAAAGTCCGGCAAGGGCGGCTTTGTCGGCGGTAACGTAGGCGCCCTCCTTGGTGGCTGCTCGGAGCTTGTTGATGAAGGCGGTGGAGAGAGAAGACGCCTCTTCGTTGAGCTTTTTCAATTCGGTTTTGTCGGCTTCCGAGAGATTGGCGCCGGCGTGCACAAACCGGTCATGGTAGCGCTCGACCAGCCGAATCGACTCGGGATCCAGTGTAAGCGATCCGCGGTGCTTGTAAATGGCAGTTACTCGCGCGAAGAGCTTCGTGTTCAGGTAGATGAAGTCTTCATGCGCCGCGAGTCTCGGAGCTTCGGCGGTCTGGACATTTTGGAGGGTCGGATTGGTGTTCGCGCCGGTAACACAATTAAAGGCGGCCATAACCCGATCCAGTAATTGGCCGCTCCTTTCCATTGCGACGATGGTGTTGTCGAACGTCGGGGCCTCCGGGTTATTGGCGATGGCCTCGATTTCGGCCCGCTGCTCCGCCATGCCGGCCTCGATTGCCGGCTGGAAATCCTCGTCCTTGATCTTGTCGAAGGGGGGCGCTTTGAACGGGAGTGTACTCGACGCATAAAAAGGGTTGGATGGGCCGAAGGCAGCTGGGGGAGGAGCTGCTGGGTTGCTGAAGTTGGCGGCGATGGTGTCGGCGCTTGTCAGGATTGTCATGGTGTAACAGGATAATCGTTGCGACCTAGGCTCGAATAGAGGTTCTCATGGATATTTGGACGCTTTGCCTCGCCGATGGTAACAGTTCAAGGGGGCGATACGAGGTTTTGTGCGGCACTGGCCCTGGCGCATGGCAAAACCGCTCCGGCATTCCCGCCACACGGCTAGAGTAGCAATGCTTGAGCGCGGAGACTTTGCTTAAGCGCAATCCTGCGGACGTACCGTCGGCAATGCCAACGCTCACCGCTTCCAAGAGTCGTCGACTCGTCCTTTCAGAGACGAAAGATACGCGACCACAGGTTTGAAATCCAGACAACCCGAGCACGGCTCGATTGCTTCTGCTGAGCCATCTACAGGACTCACCGGAGGTTGGTGCTGCGGTAGAGTTGACCTGCGTTGAAACGGTAGGCGTATACCATCCAGTGGCCGTCAGGGGTAATCGCAGCCTTCTCGACCGCAATGTTGAAGTTTGTCAGGGATGGCCTTATCACCTGCCACAATTCTCGGCGTCCCGAATTAAGCTCTACTTTGTAGATCGAAACCGATGTGTTCAAACTGTCGGGGACTTCGACGAAAGCGTGGCGGCTGTCTTCCGCCCAGCTGATCGGTGTCTCGTCCGGCCGAATGGCAGCAACAGGCTTGGTGCTCCCGTCCTTCAGGGATAGAAGTACCCATTCGCCATTCCGTTGGTCGAAAGTCGTGTCTCCATCGGCCGCGACCCCGGCTTCCTCCGTCACAAAGTTCTGCACTGGCACCGGCGTTGGCGCCGAGCCGCCCGCGTCGGTTACAAAGGTGCGGGGCTGTCCGGATTGGTCGGCGTACAGCAGGATGTGGTGAGCATCCGGAAACCATCTTGCCCATCGCGTCTGGATTCCGTCCCAACGCAAGACACGTGCTTCGCCGGGTCCAACGGGAACAACGGTAAGGTTTGTGTCCTTAACATCGACCGTCAATGCCCATTTTCCATCCGGTGAAAGATCTACCCCCATGCCGGAGGATATTAGAACAGGTGCTGAGCCGTCATTCTTGCGAAGGTATACCGTGTAGTTGTTGCCCGCCACGGAGGAGACATCAGTAAAGAGAATTCCATTACCGTCCCGCGCAAGTCTGGGAAATACAGCGCCAAGCCAGCTAATGTCCCGCGGCGCTGTTGATCCATGCTCCACCAGGATCATGCCGAACGTGTTATGTTCTCCGGCAACCAGTGAGGTGCCTGACGGCGTAACATCGAGAATCCGTGTTGGCGCTGTTCCGCAATACACCACCCGCTGGAGTCCTGACAGCGTGACCGCCCGGATACAATAGTCCTCGCCTGATTCCGTTGCTGAAAACCAAAGCTCTTTTCCCGACGGCGACCAAGCCAGGCCGGCCAGCGATTCCCAGCCTGAAGAAACGACATGCACCTGACCGGACTTGTCGACGACCAAGACGTCGCCGCGGTCATCGGGCGGGTTGGGATGACGGAACATCGCCACGTGCTCTCCGTCCGGGGAGAGCCTCAAATCGCTGAGCCATCCGGGATCTTGCAGCAAGATCCTTCCGATAGGATATTCGAGCCGCCACGACTGGGGAGTGCCGTGATCGATCACGGCAAGATCACTGCCATTCGGCGCCCAGTCAGCCTCAAAGACGTTTTCGAGAATTTCCCGTGGGGCCCCCCCGTTCATCGGTGCCGTCGCCAGTGTTCCCGACCAGACGCGGTGGGCAAAAAATTTCGGGTGGGTCAGCACCGCCAGCTGGCCGTCCTTCGAGATGGAGAGCAGCGCAGCGCCGTGCAATCCTGCCGCGACCGAACCAGGATAGTCTTGACGAATCACGTAGGTATCGATCGCGCCACCGTTCAGTCGGGCGCTGTACGCAATTGTTTTTCCGTCCGGCGCGATGCGGGCTCGAAATATCGTGCCGTTGTCGAACGAAACTTGCTTAAAAGCAGCGGCCGGCCTGGGGTCCGGACGCAAGTACCACAAGAGGAAGCCGCCGGCCGCAAAGCCGAGAACCGCGGCGGCAGCAATGGCGGTCCAACGGCGCCACCCAGGCGTGTGGCTGCTAACCATGGCCGTGCTCGCACCCGTCCTGGTAGTCGCTCCGCTCAAGGCCTCCAGTGCAAATGCAAGGTCTTTTGCGGATTGGAAGCGCTGCTCTGGTTGTTTCTCGAGGCAGCGACGAATAATGCGCTCCATTCCTGGCGCGACCGGGGCGAGTTGCATAATCTCCGGCGGATCTTCCTTAAGAATGGCCGTCATGGTTTCCGCAGCGGTGTCGCGGCGAAACGCACGCTGGCCGGAAAGCATTTCGTAGAGTGTGGCGCCAAAAGCAAAAATGTCGGTGCGGGAGTCGACTTCGGTACCCCGGACCTGCTCCGGTGCCATGTATCCCGCTGTGCCCAGGACGACGCCCGCCTCGGTGGCCAGAGTCGTGGCGGTCCTCGCGGACCCAGCCTCATTGCTGGAGCGGTTCGCGGTAAACTTGGCCAAGCCAAAGTCGAGAACTTTTACGCGGCCATCGCGCGTGATGAAGATGTTCTCCGGCTTCAAATCGCGGTGAATGATGTCTTTGTCGTGTGCTGCGGACAGGCCATGGGCAATCTGGATTGCGTACTCGGCGGCCTTCCGCTGCGAGAGCGCACCGCTCTCGAGTTCGGCCCGCAGACTTTCTCCCTCCAACAGTTCTGAAACGATGAATGGCGACCCTTTCTCTTCACCAATGTCGTGGATTGCCAGGATGTTCGGGTGATCAAGCGCCGCGATGGTCCGGGCTTCTTGTTGGAATCGGTGCAGGCGGTCAGCATCCCGCGAAATGGATTCCGGAAGGATTTTGAGCGCAACATCCCGCCCCAGGCGCGTGTCGCGGGCGCGGTACACCTCACCCATCCCCCCAGCGCCCAATGGGGCCAGAATCTCATAAGGTCCTAGTCGCGTTCCTGAGAGCAGAGGCATGAACGGCGATTATACCTAGACTGGTGGCATCGAGAGGACTTCAGGTCGCCGCCTGAGCATTCCAGTGCCCGGAGAGACGCGACAATCATAGATGGAAATTGTGGGTTCGAAGATCGCTCGCAATTGAAAGGAGTTCCTTGCACTTTAATCGTGAGGACTTGATGGTCAACTTGCCAGCGGAAAAGTTGCAGTCGTGGCGCCCCTCAACTCGCTCGTTTTCACTCACAAATCGCTTCGCCAGCACCGCTGCGCTCGGCGAGTCCCATCTCAGAAGACTTGCGAGATAGGATCACACCTGGTGCGCCCGCGGAAGGCCGCCCCAGAACTGGTTCCTTGACACTTCCTGGCGTACATTTGCTGTGACCCGGCATGCCAGTTTGGAAGCTCCGCCACCGGGGTTCAATAGGTGCAAATCTTGGATTGCCTGCCAAGTGATTAGTAGCGGCTGCGGGCAATACGTTGCTGAAGGTTATTGCGGCAAGCATCGGTGACGCAGAAATCCAGGGCTTGCTTGCAATAGGCAGAGTTTTCTGGCGTGTCTCCCGAATTGGCGAAATCAGTGGAGAGGATGCGCTCGAGTTCGTTGTAACCTCGATTCCATTTCTGCAGGTATTCGGGCTCCACTTGACTGCGCGTCGTGAAGTCCGGCCATTCGTCATGAAGGGCTTGCAGACGCGCCACGAGGGGCTGCAGGGGAATCTTAGCTTGATCGCCAAAGGCAATCACGCGTGCGCCGGCGGCGGCGATGGTAGGCCGCGGATCCTCCAGAGCAGAAAATACGAAAGGCCGCAATTCTGGGGTGTTGCGAAGAACAGCGAGATCAACCAGCAAATTCATCTGATGACAATCACTGCCGCCTCGGTTGTAGTAAGCAGACAGTGCGGGTCCCAGTTTTTCGCCGCCATAGTTGGGATCGACACGCAAGAAATAGGTAAGCAGACCAGCCTCGATCGAGCAAGGCCAGTCCGGCCCGTAAACTTCATAGACTTTCTTCACACGGGGCAAGATGGAATCACCGGCGTAAAGGCCGATGATGGGTGCGACCCGAGACATGCGGTCCGTCCAGCGATCTTCGAGAATGCGGATTAGTTCGGCGTCGAGATCCGCGCTGGGGGGGAGGTTCATGGAGTGGAGACGATTCCAATCGAGCGGGGTATCAAGGTCGAGAACATGTTCGCGAAACAGAGCCTGAGCTTTTTCCTGGTCGAGCTTGCTGATTTCCTTGAGGGCTATTTCACGGATGAAGGAGGCATTTTGCGTCGGGGGAGCCGAATAGATGTGCACAACAATCGCAAGCACTTGGTCGGAGGGAAGAGTCTGGGCCCAGCGAAAGTTGAGAAGATCGTTGGCCAGTTCCTGATAGGGAAGGTCGGGCATGGCAGCGAGATGTTGGTAGCGGATACGGTCGCGATCGGCTGTGGGAATGGGCAGCAACTGAGCGCCAAAATAATAGGTGCTCATGTGATCGAGGGAATGAAGTGTGGAGGCGCGGATGTCCGGGGCACGATGGTCGATGCTGGCAGCCACCAGTTGCCAATTGGCCGCGACACGATTCGACCATTCCGCCTGCCAGGCAGCAATGGCCGCGCGATCCGCACTGCGGATCCGAGAGGCGGTGAGCTCAGGATTCTGTTGCAGGAACTCAACCAGGGACAACTCCGTGATCAGTCGCTCATCGGCAACGAGCGAGGTCTCCCGCAGACGCCCGCGCAACAAAGTAATCGCTTCGCTGAGATTGGGCGCCGCAAGAATGGTGGCAAGCGCGATGTCGTCGGACCACACCGAGGGGTTTCGACGAGTGTAAAGAGAAGCCGAGGCTTTACGGGCTTCGGGTGTGGCGATCTCGAAAAGGCGGAACGCTTCAACAGGTGTGAAACGGGGGAGCGGTTGCTCATGGGCTCGCGCGACGATTTGATCAACTTCTCGAGAGGCGGCTATGAGTTCCTGGGGAAGGATCTGAATTGTGACGACGTTCTCCGAGGTGATGGGGGAACCGCCGTGTTCCGTGACTGCAGCGCCTCGGGATAGAACTGAGCGCGTGACAACATATAAGCGGTAGCGGCCGGGTTTCAAGAAGCGTAAATGGTGGGTGAGTTCGACCGAATCGAACTGCGGCGTAACGCCAAGCTTAAGATTCGGCTCGCGGGGTGCTGAAAGATTTCCAGCCATTGCACCGTGAATGACCCAGTAGTCCTCCAGAGGATCACGCGCATCGGCGGGCCGATCGGTAACAAAGGATTCGAGGACGGAACGCTGACTGTAATCGAGATAGCGTGCTCCGGCAACATACTGATCGGCAGAATCCGCCGTGAATTGGTATTTGAGGCGGATGTCGTCTCCGATGTGGAAGGTCGTTTGGCCAGAGTCGGGCAGGATCGTGAAATGAACGCCCGGCGGATTAGCGACCAGCGCTTGCCCGTGTTGGGAATCGAACGTGTTGCTGCATACCCCGACAGATACCCAAGCAAAAACTAAAAGCGCTACGGGAGCCGATCGCCGCGAGCGGATGCCCATCACAAACAGTGTAAGGCCGGAGCTCGAGTTTATACCCGGCGACCCATTACCGAAGGGTAACGCAAGAGCAGGATTTTGTAGTAGTCCCAAGTAATGTATCGCAAGATGAGCACATCGGAACGTTATAGACGAAGGGTGCTTTCGGAGGCGATCATGAAGGTGAATCGACCGAGTCTTGTGACCATGATGTGTCTGCTGGCGGCGGGACAGGTTACGATGAGCGGCATCGCCGCAGGGCAAGTCAGAGATGCGGCAACGAGCGTGATGGCGCCGGCACTGACCATCTATAACCAGCAATTCGCCGTGGTCCGCCATGGCTTGGCTCTGGACTTGAAAGCGGGGCAAAACCATGTGGAGGTAACGGACATTACAGGGCATCTCGAGCCCGACTCCGTATTCCTGCGATCGCTGGAAGAAGGAAGGCACTTGCAGATTCTGGAGCAGAACTATCGCAACGATCCTGTGTCCGAGCAGCTGCTGCTGTCGTTATATGAAGGCAAGACGATTGAGTTTCAGACGCCCGACAAGACCATTGTGCAAGGGAAAATTATTCGCAGCGGGTTTGTTCCGCACGCAACCATGATGTACGGACAGAGGTATTACCAGGCACAGGCAGCCTATGTACAACAGGGAGCCGAGCAGCCGGTGATAGAAGTGAACCAGAAGCTGCAATTCACGCTGCCAGGGCAGCCCCTATTTCCAGCATTGACGGACGACACCGTGCTGAAGCCGACGCTTTCCTGGGAATTGGAGACGAACAAGGCGGGAAAAGCGGCGGCGGAGCTGAGCTACGTGACCGGCGGGATGAATTGGGAAGCCAGCTACAACGCGGTGTCGTCCAGCAAAGAAGGGGAGCTCGAACTGGTGGGCTGGGTTACGTTGGACAACCAGAGCGGAAAGACGTTCCCGAATGCACGGATTAAGTTGATGGCGGGAGATGTAAACAAGATCCGGCCGACCGAGATCTATGCCAAAGCCATGGCCTCTGCCGCTGGCACGGGAGGAGTTGGGGAGTCGCAGGTTACAGAGAAGCCGTTCGATGAATATCACCTCTACACCCTGGACCGGCCGACGACGCTGTACGACCGCGAAACCAAGCAGGTGGAGTTTGTGCGTGCGGTGGGGCTCAAATCGAAGACCGTCTATGTGTACGACGGCTGGAAGACGGAAGCGAACTACAGGAGCTGGCCCATGGAGACGATTCGGACGCAGGAGGCGTTTGGCACGCAGTCCAATTCGAAAGTGTGGGTAATGCAGGAATTTAAGAACAGCAGTGAGAATCACCTCGGCTTGCCGCTACCTAAGGGCAGAGTACGATTTTACCGGCGGGACGACGACGGGCAGCTCGAATTCACTGGCGAGAACGAGATTGATCATACGCCAAAGGACGAGATGCTCCGGATTTATACAGGGAACGCCTTTGACTTGACGGGAGAACGTCACCGAGTGGACTTCAAGCTGAATAGCGCGGCACGGTGGGCAGATGAGAGCTTTGAAATCAAGGTCAGAAATCATAAGACTACGCCAGTAGAAGTTCGGATTGTTGAACATCTTTACCGCTGGTCGACATGGGACGTTAGCAAAAGCTCAGATCCGTACAAAAAGGTGGACGCCCAGACGCTGGCGTTCACAGTGCAAGTTCCGGCTGACACCGAGAAAGATCTGACGTACCAGGTACATTATGCGTGGTGAGCCGAACAACGGCGGAATAGGTAATTCGGATCAGATCAGACACGAACTTGGGCAACCCGGTTCCCTGGTTGGGTCGCCTGGAGTTTGCAAAATCGATTCGCCTTGACTGAGTAGTTGCGGCGACGGGCACTGTCACCGCCCGCATTGCAAAGGTCGGTCGACTACTTGCCATAGAGGCCGATAACCAACCTCACCCGACAGTCAATTCTGACAGGTTACTGAAGATCGCATACCATTTCTAATGTCAGCCGGGCCCCTCCGAGAGAAATGCCTCATTCCACTGCACCGCAACACCCTGACCTTATGACTCTTTGCCCCGATTTCTGGGACAAGCGGTCTTAAACGTTAACCATATAGAATGATGCGCAAAATGGGACACAAACCCATGGATCAACCTTAACCCGGATGCCAGCGCACAGGGTAAGAAACCAAAGAGCGTGATCATGAACGCCACTTCTGCGGATTCGCTTATTTTGCGTCTTCCAACGCGCGCCGAAGCTCGCCCGGAGACCAAATTGGGGCGGTTTTTTCTTGGCGCGCATCGTGTCGATCAAGAAGAAGAAACCAACAGGACCTATCCGTGGTTCAGAGTGCTGTGGCTTACGGGTGTCGACTACTTCTCGACGCTTGGCTACCAGCCGGGGATAGCTCTGCTCGCTGCGGGAGCACTTTCCATCTCCGCCACCACCATCCTAGTTGTGGTCACCCTGCTCGCTGCCGTTCCCGTGTACTCTCAAGTGGCAAAACGATCTTATGTCGGGCAGGGTTCCATTGCTCTGCTCGAGAACTTGTTCTCCGGTTGGAAGAGCAAGCTATTTGTATTGGTGCTGCTTGGTTTCGCTGGCACTGATTTCGTCATCACGATGACACTGTCTGCTGCAGACGCCGCGCGGCATGCGATTGCGAATTCCTACCTTCATCACTACGTCGGAGATGCGCCGGTTGGGTTGACCCTCGGCCTGTTGGTCCTTCTCGCCATCGTATTCTTTCTCGGGTTCAGCGAGGCGATCGGCCTCGCGCAGGTCGTTGCTATTCCCTACCTCGTGCTCAATCTCATCGTTCTGCTTCGAGGAGTGTGGGAACTGGTGCGACATCCGGAAGCCATTCGTGCCTGGCGGCTTACTCTTGCAAGCCACGGAGACTGGACCGCGATTTTCATTGTCTCCGCTCTACTCTTCCCAAAGCTGGCTCTGGGCCTCAGCGGGTTCGAGACCGGGGTCTCCGTCATGCCACTGATTTCGAACGATGGACGATCGAACGGAGAAGGAATCCCTGGTGGTCGGATCAAGGCAACCCGTTACCTCCTGCTTTCCGCAGCGGGCATTATGAGCGTAATGCTGCTGCTCTCCGGTGTTGTCACCACCTTGTTGATTCCAGCATCCGAGTATCGGATAGGCGGTGCTGCCGCGGGCAGGGCGATTGCCTATCTCGCTCATCGCTTCTTTGGAGACAAGTTCGGCACGCTTTTTGACTTCTCCACCATTTTGATTCTGTGGTTCGCTGGGGCCTCGGCCATGGCCGGACTCTTAAATCTGATTCCCCGCTACCTACCACGCTTTGGTATGGCGCCCCGCTGGGTGGCATACCGACGCCCTCTGGTGCTGGTTCTTCTGGTTATCAACATCGTGATAACCCTGGTATTTCGGGCTAGCGTCGAAGCGCAAGGCGGCGCCTATGCAACCGGTGTCTTGGTCCTGATGCTCTCTGCCGCCGTGGCAGTCACGGTAGCACTGAGCAAAGAGTGCAAACTGCGGAATCCGCTCAGTATTCTGCTGACCGCATACTTCTTCGCGATCACTTTGCTTTTTATCTACACACTCGGCGATAACGTTCTGGGACGACCGGAAGGAATCATCATCGCCTCGATATTCATATTTCTGCTCTTACTAGCAAGTGGAATCAGCCGGTCGCTCCGATCTACGGAAATGCGAATTACCCAATTAACCTTGGCGGACCAGGAGTCGGCAGCCTTGTGGAATTCGATTACGGGCAAAAAGGTCAACCTTATACCGCACGGCCATGTATCGAATCGCAACGAAGTTGAACAGAAGGTTCGCGAACACTATGTATTAAGCGGTCCGCTGGCTTTTCTTCATGTTCAGCTGCAGGACAATCGCAGTGAATTCTTTGCAACTTTACGGCTGTCAATTCGTCGTGAGGATGAGCGTTATTTGATCGAGGTGTCCGGGGCGGTGGCGGTGGCCAATGCCATCGCTTACGTTAGCGAGTTGCTCGATCCAATCAGCATTATTCTGATGCTCACGAGCAAGAACCTGATGAAACAGTCCTTTTCCTACTTGTTTTGGGGAGAAGGTGAGGTTGGTTTGTTGGCCTACACAATCCTTGTCCGCTATTGGGAATGGACGAAGAAAGGAAAGGCGCGCCCGCTACTTTTTCTCATGAGCGAATGAGGAGGCTCACGCCGGTTTCGAATGAACAGAGGAAATCATGATGTCAGGTGCCCCGTTCGTGGCCAGGAAGTATCTCTGTGGCACGATGAGGTTAGGTCTGTGTGCGGCCAAGTAACTATGGCTGTCCAACCCGGGCGCTCACTTCCGGTTTGTTTGATGGTGTATGCCGGCGTGCTTGCCTGTGTGCTCTGTCCACTTTACTGCCTGTATGTCTTGGTGTCGGGAGCTGACGTTTGGCTTCCCACCGCCATCTTCTTTATCTATTGGTTCATCGCCAGGTGGGATGCAACCTCCTTCTATCTACGGTATCTCTTTGTCGCCGCTCTGTTCCTCATCGTCTATCTTCGTTGGGGCGTGAAGGACACCTCAATATGCGTTCTCGCGTTCGCGGCCACGTTATTTGTGTTTGCCCTTACTCTCGGCCGGGCTCCGCGAAAGATACCCCGCATCGAGGTATCCTTTCCGTTGGTCGCTGGGACGTGTTACGTCGCACATGGCGGCAATTCGCTATTGCTGAACCGCCATTCCTCGGTTCGTTCGCAGCGCTATGCTCTCGACATTGTGAAGCTAAACCGTTGCGGTGCGCGCGCTGCGGGTCTCTATCCCGCCGACTGCCAGCGGTACTCTATTTATGGCGAAGAGGTTTGCAGTCCTTGTAACGGAGAAGTCACCAAAGTGGTCAACGACATACCAGACCTTCCCCCTTCGAGAGTGGACCGTACCCGCTTGGCAGGGAATCACGTGATCATTCGCATGCAGGATGAGATGTATATTTGTCTGGCCCATCTGATGTGTGGCAGCGTCACTGCCCGGGTGGGTCACCAGGTAACGACCGGGCAGATCCTTGGTAGAGTAGGGAACTCAGGACATACCACTGAACCGCACCTGCATATCCATGCGAAAAAGGGCGGCAACCCCAACAGCGGGTTGGACGGCGAGGGCGTGCCGATCTGTTTTGCAGGAAAGTGGCTGGTGAGGAACAGCTTGTTCCGATCTCCAAGACGTTTGACCATCGCTTGAGTTTGGCTAAGCGGGTGGCGCGCAGAGATGATCTGCCAAAATTCTTCTTCGCCTGCGGTTCGGGGCTTGCACTTGCGCCACCTGCATTCCCAGAATGAGCTGGGGGAAACAGTCAGCGGGCCGGACAGACACGAGACCGGTTGGGATAGCTTTTCCTGTCGGTCACTCGCCAACGGTCACGGACAACTCAGGTTATGAGGCGATTATCTGCAAACCTACCCCTCTCTTAGCCCGTCAACCTAGAGACAGGATAGTAAACGTATGGTTTCTTGTCCGCTTGCCGTTCGTGGCTACTGGTACTTTTACACAGCCTTTCTGCTCTTTTGGCCAGTTGCTTCCTTGTCAGTGCTTCAATACCTTAGCCTTGTGCATCGTGTGCTCGGGAAAGCCCCTTGCGCGAATCAGAAGGCGAGGAGCCTTGGTCAGTCGGATATCAGTCATGGTGGCAGATAATTTTGAACCTTGGCGGAGTTTTGTGTCTTCCATGCTCGGAGGGGAATCCGCATTGGAAATCGTCTGCGAAGTCGTGGATGGGCCAGCGGCGGTTGGAAAAGCGGAAGAAATGCATCCCGATTTGGTTCTACTGGATATTGGACTTCCGAGGTTGAATGGTATCGAAGCGGCCGATCGGATACAGCAAATTGCGCTCGGTTCAAGAATACTGTTTGTATCGCAAGAGAGCGACCCGGATCTAGTAAGGGCGGCCTTGAGCGCCGGGGGCCGAGGGTACGTGCTCAAGGCGGATGCCGTGGATGAGCTTTTGCCGGCCATCACGGCGGTCCTTCGAGGAGATCAGTTTCTGAGCAGCGGACTGAAGGGTATGAGCTCATCAGCTGACACTGGCTCCTAATTGGGAATCGGTTCAGTGCACCTGGGGGGACTGAATCAATGACAGGATGGAGTTGAACCTCCCGAAGGCTACTCAGGCGCGCTTGCGTGCGGATGCCGTTGTGCCCCACACTTCCTGTGCGGTTTCGGCGACGAGTCGCAGCTTGGCTTCCTGATCGGCCGAAGTCAACAGGTTGCCTTCGATGGTCGAGGCGAAGCCGCATTGCGGGCTAATCGCCAACCGTTCCAACGGGATAAACTCCGACGCCTGCTGAATACGCTGCTTCAATTCGTCTTTGCTCTCCAAGGTCCTCTTTTTGGAGCTGACCAGTCCTAATGCAACCGTGCGGTCCTCGGGAACCTGGCGCAAGGGCTCGAATCCACCAGAGCGCTCATCGTCATACTCGAGGAGAAAGCGGTGGAATCGCGTCTTTCGGAACACCTTCGTGATCGGGCCATAATCGCCTGTGGCATAGAACCGGCTCTGATTGTTGCCCCGGCACAGGTGGAGTCCGAACATCACCCCCGGATGATTGCCAATCACCGCATTGTCCAATTCGGTGGAAAGATCGAGAAGCCGATCGGGATCATTGCCACGTTGACGGTATCCATCGCGTAACTGAGGATCGAGCAAGGCCGCATATTGCGGCGAATCGATCTGAATGTAGGTGCACCCCAGACGAATTAATTCTTCTACTTCATCCCGCAGAATGTCGACCAAGTCGGCCAGATAGCTGTCGATACTTGGATATGCGCCCGATGATTTCTTGCTGTCGTAATAGGCGGCTGCTTGTTGGGCGCTAATCATCGTGGTTTTCGCGGGATGTTTGGTGTGAGCCCGTAGATAAATGAACTCCTCAGCGCATAGCGGGCGCTTGCGGCGAAGCTTCGCCACCACTACGGGTCGCGGCTGCACCAACTCTTCACCTTTTTCATTGCGGAACGGGATGGCCCAGCCGCCGAATTTGTCGAAACCTTCAACCGCATCGATCAAGTGTCCAAAGAACGCATAACGGCGCATCTCACCATCGGTAAGGACTTCCACCCCGGTTCGCCTCTGCAATTCGACGGCTTCGTCGACCGCCCGGTCTTCCAGAGACTTGAACGCTGGATGGCTGATCCGGCCGGCCTCATGATTTTCACGGGCTTCCTTCAGATAGGCAGGGCGCAACAAGCTTCCGACAACATCACTTCGATACATGCCAACCTCCTTCGTACTCAACCCCTACTCGGAACCTGGATCAAGAACTGGTCGGCGCATAGCCCGCATCAGACCAAGTTCGATTCATCCCAAACGACCCTCTCTGCAACGATTGAAGCTCTTGTGCGGACGATAGCACCGTTAATTCTGTTCTCCTGCTTGGTTTCGACCCGCGTCCTGATTCCGGCGGAAAATCACGTACGAGCGGATCGCGGCTGCATCCCCGCCAGAAAGCTCCTTCGAGAAGGAAACCATTCCTTGTGATTTCAGATCCCCTTTCAGCACAATATCGAACCATGTGTCCTCAGTGAGGGCGCTGCTGCGCCGCAGGTCCGGTAGGACACCTCCGCTCACGGCGACATCGCCATGACATCCGGAGCAATAGCTTTGAAAAAGCTTTTCGCCTTTCCGAATCGTGGCAGGATCGGCAGGATTGGGTAAGGCCTTCAAGGGTGGTGGGTCCACCGACTGCAGGACCGGTAGGCTCGCGTTCCCGCCGAGCTTGAACACCAACATGCGGCTAATGTTGCGTACTCGTCCGGAAGCAAACGAGACTTCACCTGCAGCCAGCGGAAATACGCCACCCCAACCGGCAAGGACAGCGACATACTGTTCCCCGCCGGACTCAAAGCTCACCGGACCAGCCATGACTCCTGTCTGCGCCGGGAAGGACCACAGCTTCTCGCCGTTGTCGGCGCGATACGCTTCGAAGCTTCCGCTTGCTGTTCCTTCAAAAACTAAATTGCCCGCCGTTGCGAGCGTACCGCCGTTCCAGGGGCCCGGACGTTCAACCGTCCACACCGCCTTCTGCTGTAGCGGATCCCAGGCCACCAACTTTCCTTTCACGGTCCGCAAGATCGCTTTTTTGACCTCAGGTTCTTGCGGCAGGCCTGCCGCAACGAGATCGATCCCGTAATTAGGAGCTAGATTCTTCATCGCAAAGCTGTCGCTGGTCTTGTATTTGAATCCGCCATCATTTACCGGAAGGTACGCCAGCCGGGTGACTGGACTGTACGACATAGGCTGCCAGCTGTGTGCACCCACGGGTCCCGGTACGATAGGAGCAGGGTCAGACCCCGCGTATCTGGCAGTTGCGGTCTCTGCCGGGCGACCGGTCTTGCCATCAACGCCGCTCGCCCAGCTAACGAAAGTGTAAGGCTTCGCGGAGATCAGTTGGCCATTCGTGCGGTCGAGGACATAGAAGAAGCCATTCTTCGGGGCCTGCATGAGAATTTTGCGAGAGTGCCCATCAATCATTAGGTCGGCAACAATGATGTCTTCGTCAGAGTCAAAATCCCAGGCATCGGCAGGGTCTTCCTGGTAGTGCCACACGTACTCTCCGGTTTCCATTTTGAGCGCGACAATCGAACACGTGAGAAGATTGTCCCCGCCTTTCGGACTGCGGAATTTCTCGCTCCATGGTGTGCCGTTGCCGGTACCGATATAGAGTTGATCGAGTTCCGGATCGTAAACAATGGCGTTCCACACCGTGCCGCCGCCACCAAATTTCCACCAGTCGCCGCTCCAAGTCTGGGCAGCTTTTGCGAGAATCGGGGTTTCGAATGGCTTTGAAGGATCGCCCGGTACGGTATAAAACCGCCAGATGAGCTTGCCGGTTCCCGCATCGTAGGCGGAAACGTAACCTCGAACACCGAACTCCCCCCCGCCGTTGCCGATGATCACTTTGCCTTGGACCACGCGTGGAGCGCCGGTGATCGTATAGCGGAACTTAGGGTCGATGGTGAGTACTTCCCAAACGCGCCGGCCGGTCGCGGCATCAAGGGAGATCAGGCGTCCGTCCAGGGTCCCGAAAAAGATCTTGCCATTCCAGGCTGCAACCCCCCGGTTCACAACATCACAACATGCATTTACCGCCCACTCGCCCGGAACCTCGGGATCAAACGACCATAGGAGTTGTCCGGTCGCCGCATTCAAGGCGAACACTTTGCTCCACGCGGTTGTGAAGTACATTACGCCGTCAATGACGATGGGTGTGGCTTCCTGCCCGCGCTTCGTGTCCAAGTCGTAATACCAGGCGAGCCTGAGCTGCGAGACATTGCGATCATTAATCTGATGCAAGGGACTGAAGCGCTGCTCGTTATAGGTGCGGCCATAGGTCATCCAGTTGCCGGGCTCCAGATCCGCCTGGAGGAGGCGAGACTCGTTCACATCTGCAGGTCTGCCGGGTTGATGGCGAGCAACCCTTGCCGGACTGCACGCCGTGGAAATCACTGCCAGAAAGAGGGTGATGCGAAGAAGTCTGGTTGCGTGGCCGAGCCTGGGTCTCCTAGCTTCAAGTTGCATGAGGTATACGGACGTGCAAATCACACGTCAAAAAACACCGTTTCCTGTCCCTGCTGAAGTCGCACATCGAAGTGCCAATGCCCCGGTCGAGCGGAGTCCGGCTTGGCCATCAGCGTATCCCGCCGATCTGCCGGCACCAGGGCGAGAATCGGATCATTTTCATTCCGGGGATCCCCGGCGAAGTAAAGTCGTGTGTAGAGCTGCTTGAGCATTCCGCGTGCAAAAACCGCGACTGTCAGATGCGGTGCCTGCAGCGTGTTGGGCCCCACGCATCCCGGCTTTATGGTTTCCAGCAGGCAACTGCCATGTTCTCCGGTTGCGAGTCGCCCGAAGCCGACCCAGCCCTCGTCGAGCCTCTTGGGCTGCAGATCATCAGGATGGTTGTATTTTCCGCCGGAGTCGGCTTGCCAAATTTCCAGCATCGCATCGTCAACCGGAGCACCATCGCCATCCAGCACGCGAAAAGTGATCCACACGCGCTCACCTTTTGCCGTCGGGCCTGCCAGGCGCTTGACAGAGTGTTCCTCCGTGGTCAGCTCAATCTGGAAAAACGGGCCGACGGTTTGTGACGGAGTGGGAATCAGGTCCATGTCAGGTTTCAAATGGGGTAGCCTCGGGACCCCGCAGCACGATGTCGAACTTGTAACCCTTTGCCCACTGCGGCTGCGTGGTCTGGAGATCAAATCTCGAGATCATTCGCTCTCTGGCTTTCGGATCCGGCACCGATTGGGAAATGGGATCGTAGGCAAGCAGCGGATCGCCGGGAAAATACATTTGTGTGACCAGACGGGTGATGAAAGCATTTCCAAAGACCGAGAAATGAATGTGGGCCGGACGCCACGCGTTGAAATGATTGAGCCAGGGATAGGAACCCGGTTTGATGGTAATAAAACGATACCCGCCGGTCGCATCGGTCAAAGCGCGGCCTGCGCCGCTGAAATTGGGATCGAGCGGTGCCAGGTGCTGATCCTTGGTATGTCGGTAGCGTCCCGCCGAGTTGGCCTGCCAGATCTCGATGAGGGCGTTCGGGACAGGCCGTCCGTTGCTGTCGCGCACCTGTCCACTCACGATGATGCGCTCGCCGATTGGTTCACCGGCGTGCTGTACTGTTAGATCGTTGTCGTTCTCCCTGACTTTTTCATGCCCATAAATCGGTCCGGTAATCTCTGAGAGCGTATGGGGCAACACGATGAGCGGCTTTAACGGGGCGCGTTTGATGGTCGCGCGATAAGGCTCGTATAGCGAAACCGGTTGGCTGTCCGCAGGCGGCCGCCGGTAAGGCTTAATCGGTGGTGCTGTTACCCCATTCATCCCGAACGCTCGATTCTCAGCCAAGAGATCACACATCAGATTTGCGCGCAAACAGATTTGGTCTCGGTATACAAATCCAGCGCAGGCTTACCCCACTCGCGCCCCCAGCCGGATTGTTTGTAGCCGCCAAAGGGCAGAGAAGAATCAAATACGTTGTAGCAGTTGATCCAGACCGTGCCGGCTTTCAATTTGCTTGCGAGACGATGCGCCTTGCTGATATCGCGCGTCCAGACGGCCGAGGCCAAGCCGTAGACGCTGTCGTTGGCGAAGCTTGCAACCTCATCCCCGTCGGCAAACGGAATCGCCGTAACCACGGGCCCGAAGATTTCTTCGCGAACCACCTTCATGGCCGGCTTGACGTCAACCAGGACCGTCGGCTCAACGAAATATCCGGGGCGGCTCATCTTCTTTCCGCCGATCACAGCCTTGGCGCCTTCTTCGGCACCCGATTCGAGATATCCGCAAACCCGCTCCTGCTGCTCCTTTGAGACCAGGGGTCCCATGTTGTTGGCGGGATCGATTCCCGGGCCAATCTTAAAGCTCTTGGCCACACCAGCGACTCCTTCTACCACTTTGTCGAAAATGTTCTTATGGGCAAAAAGACGCGACCCGGCAGCACAGATCTCACCCTGATTAAAGAAGATGGCCATGGCGCAGCCGGGGATAGCAGCTTCCAAATCAGCATCCGAGAAGACGACATTGGGAGACTTGCCGCCTAACTCCAGCGAGACCTTTTTCAGATTTCCGCTGGCAGCATTCACAATGAGCTTTCCAACTTCCGTCGAACCGGTGAAAGCAATCTTGTCGACATCGGGGTGTGCCGCCAGGGCGGCTCCGGCGGTTTCACCGTAACCTGGAACGATATTGACCACACCGTCGGGGAACCCTGCCTCCAAAATCAATTCTCCCAAACGCAGCGCGGTGAGCGGAGTTTGCTCGGCTGGTTTCAAAACGCACGTGCACCCGACGGCAAGGGCGGGTGCGAGCTTCGCAGAAGCCATAATCAGGGGAAAATTCCAGGGGATGATTTGCCCGACGACGCCCACCGGCTCCCGCAGCGTGTAGGCCAGATAGTTTGCCCCAGGCGCGGAGATTGGAATGGTGCTACCTTCTACTTTCGTCGCCCAGCCTGCGTAGTAGCGAAACCCATCGGACGCGGTGGGGACGTCGACCGCGCGCGAGAAAAACACAGGCTTGCCGTTGTCGAGAGTCTCTAGCTCGGCCAGCTCCTCGAGATTCTGATCGATCAGTTCCGCCAGCTTCCAAAGCAGCTTGCTTCTTTCTGAAGGCGACATGCCAGGCCACGGACCGGACTCGAAGGCTTGGCGAGCAGCCTTCACCGCCAGATCGACATCCGCCTTCTCCCCTTCCGCCACGTGGGCCAAGACTTCGCCGCTCGCCGGATTGTAGGTCGCAAAGGTTTTGCCCGAAACAGCTTCGACCCATTTGCCTCCGATCAGCATCTTGCGCGGCTTGCGGAGGAACTCAGTAACGTTCGTTTGGATTTCCGAGGCTATTGTCGTGGCCATGATCCCTCCTGTTCATACCAGAAAGTGCTCGGCACGGCGGCCGACTGCTCTGCGGTGACTTCAGATACTTGTTCACCGGCATCTGATCTTCGTGGGCCAGGTTTGTCCGCGAAGAATCTTGCTGGACACGGCAAAGATGCGAAGCGGCCGACGGTTCGGCGGCGGGCGCGCTTCTGAAACCTGACCGCCCTGGCTAGGCGCAGTGGGGGAGAATGCCCTACCGATAAGGTCACCGGCACATCTCTCAAAACTGCAACTTCAGCGAGAACTGAAATTGCCGCGGGTTGAATACGGTCCTCGGCGTACCAAAGACAGGGTTCGGCGTGTCGGGGATGGTTACAGGCAAGGCTCCGGCTGCGATCCACGCCCCTCCATTGAAATCGAGGGGGCCCGGGCCCACGTTCTGCGCCTGTTGCGTGGCGCAGGATATCTGACCTGCCTGAATAGCGCGCGTGGTAGCGTCGTTGTAGTGCTTCGGAATCACCGGCGAGGAGCCGCAGAATACAGGCGAGCCGTACACCGATTGCATCTCTTCCACATTCTGGCGGTTCAGGAAATTGAACGCATCCACACCGAAGTCCAACCTCAGGTTTTCGCGAAGCTGGAAGAATCGGCCTAAATGGAAATCCCAGGTATAGAGGGGATCTCCAATATAAGTGTTTCGAGGCACCATCGTCTGGCAGTTTTGCACGGATACGCAATTGGTCTGGACCGGTGAGCCTCCGACGCGATCTGTGCTGAGGCCGGCAAGGTCGCCGAGGACGTCGGCCCCGGGAAAGAGCGTGAAGGGGCTTCCGGATTGCAGGGTGATAATGCTGCTGAGAATGAAATTTCGATACCAGCCGGTCGAAGGCGCGTTCGCGGTGAAGTTCGCCACAAAACGATTGCGCAGATCTTGGTTGGAATTGGATTTTTCGGCGCCGTAATCGAATTGATTTGGAGGCAAGTTAATGAAGGTCGTAAAGTTCCCGTTGTCAATCGTGTGGGAATAGGTATAGTTGGCAGTCAAGAAGAAGTATTTGCCGGCTTGTTCTCGTACCGTTACGGTTAGACCGTTGTAATTCGCATAGGCGACATTGTTATTGTAGTCAAGCAAGCCAGCGCTGATTGTGGGTTTTGGGTTGGCTGCGCTCGGTACTCCGAATTCCAGACCTGAAGGGTTGGCCAACGTTCCAAAGATGGGTCCCAGGTTAAAAGGCCCAAGCGTCGGCGTGCCTTGGCACGGGGTGAGACTTCCGTTGGGATTCAGCCAGCCTTGTGCGTAATAAGGGTTCCCCGGCTTGCTCGTGCCGAGCGGACAGGGCACGTTGATATTGTTCCCGCGAACCAGATCCTGGGCATCAACGAACAAATAGCCCAGGCTGAGGGTGAGGCCGTGTCCAAACTGACGATCAATTTGGAGGCTCGCTTGACTGGCATAGGGCAAGCCACCGTTCTTCTGTATTCCTCCTGCGCCTACCCCACAGGCGCCCGTCGGGGCGCCATGCACCAGCGTGCAGGGGCCAGTCAGTGTCTCAGCCGGGTAGGGAAGTCCTGCAAGAACCCCAAATGCTGTCAATGCTGCCAGGCTTAGTGTCCCCCCTTGCTGCGGTGGACAAGCCGAAGCTGGCAGTCCAAAAACCGCGCACGGAAGCGACGGCGTACCCGGATAGCCCGGTTGCCCCCCGAGTTGCCAGCCTCCCTGGGCAGCGCGATTGTTGATCATGGGAACGGTCACGGGCGAGAGCCCGGCCGCACCGCACGCGGCGGACGCCGCTCCGTTGCCGCAAAAATATCCCGGAATCGTTTTTTGGTTTCCGGTGACGAAGAAAAACGTCATGTTGTTGCGGTCAAAGAACAAGCCATAACCCGCTCGGACCACGGTCTTGCTGTCAGGGGACCAGGCGATGCCAACCCGTGGCTGAACCGCTTTGAAATACGAGTCGATGGCGTAACCCAGCCCGGTTTCAATATCCCAGCGTAGACCGTAGTTGAGCGTCAGGTTGGGTTTTATGCGCCACTGATCTTCGGCAAAGATCCCCCAATAGCCGTGATTCAGATGGAAGTTGAAATTGCTGGTGAGGTTGGTTGGCGTCGCGTACGGCCAGCCCTTGCCGAACCCTGCTCCGGTCGGCGGGGGCGGTACATAGCCGTTATAGAATCCGTTCGAGCAAGGCGTTAAATCCGGGCACAGCGTCCTGGGGAGCGTGATTCCCTGATAGAGGAACTCTACGCCGTCCGCTTGTATCGGCAAAGGACAACCCGCCGTTGCAAGCGAGCCGTAGGTCCCGGTGGTGATTGCGTTCGCCGTGTCCGAGAAAGAATAGAGGCAAGCCAGGTTGGGGAAGAGGATGCGCTCGGGCTCGAACCCGGGGTAGTTATTTTGATCCCAAAGATAGTTTCCGTCGAATCCAAACTTCGCGACGTGGTTCCCCTTCACCCACGAAACCGAATCCGCTCCTTCGAGTCGGGTTTCGTAAATGGCGTCGTAAGTGCCGAAATTGTGCCCGAACTCGAGATCGTTCACCACGCTCAGATCAGGCTCGCCGGTCGCCCCCGGGAAGCTGTAATGTCGCCGGGCGTATTGGACCAGGACCTGATTGACCAGGCTGGGCGTGATCACCGTGTTGAAGGTACCCAGGAGTGATTGATCGCGCACGAAAAGATTGCGTCCCCCACTCGGAGTACCGATGCCCCCGCCATCCAAGGTGAGGCCAATCAGTTCGCCAAGATCGCGCGCATCTTCGATGTTGTAGCGAACTGCCAGCCGATTGTTGCTGGTCAATTGATCGTCGACCCGGACGAACCCATAGTCATTGTCTCCCGTCCGCAAAGTCCGCTGCAGGCCAGGAAAGCCAAACGCACCACCTTCTGGGTTGAGCCCGAGATACGCTTTGGCGGTGTCAATGGTGTTGATGTTGTTGTATAAGTCGGGAGCAAACGTCGGGGAGTATGCGTTCCGGTGCCCTTCATAGCTAGCGAAGAAGAAGGTTTTGTCTTTTCTAATGGGACCGCCCACAGTGCCGCCGAATTGATTTTGCCGCCACACGTCTGGCAATGGTCGCGGCTGCAGCAGGGAGCGCGAATTGAGAACGTTGTTCTCGAAATATTCGAAGGCAGACCCATGAAAAGTGTTCGTTCCCGACTTGGTGACGACGTTCACGATGCCGCCAACCGTGCGCCCGTAGTCCGCGCCAAAACTATTGTTCACCACGCGAAATTCCTGCACTGACTCCTGGGAGGGAGTCGACCGCTGCACGCCGCTGACTTCATTGACGAAGTCTGCGCCATCGACCGTGATCTCGTTACTAAACGATCTCATTCCGCCGAAGGAAATCTGTGTGGTCTCGAATTCCGTCACGGTAGTTCCCAAGCTGGTGCGACTAAGGGTCACTCCCGGCGTCAGAAGGGCAAAGTCGGTGAACAGACGATCGCTTGTGGGCAGCGATTGGATCTGTTGGGGTGCGATAACCTGACTGATTTCCGTTTTGGTCGGCTCGATCGTCGGAGCCTCAGTAGTCACTACAACCACTTCACCCAGGGAGGCGACTCGAAGCGCTACATCGACCGTCGCCACCTGGCCAACGGTAAGCACGATACCGGTTTGCGTATAGTTGGCGAACCCAGTGTAGGATGCCTTCAACTCGTAGGTGCCGGGCGGCACATTTGCCAAGGCATAGAAGCCGCTGCTATTGGACGTCGCCGTGTAGGCAGTCTCCGTCGCAGTGTTGCGGACGACGATCGACGCCCCCACGACGACATGCCCGCTCTGGTCCGAAACCGTGCCACTCAACTGCGCGTTAGCAACGACGGCGCCTTGGGCAAAGGCCAAATGCGTACTGCACAAGGAAATGGCTACAACAAGCAAGAGCTGCACTGTGGGGTGCTTCCTCATGGCCGCCTCCTGAGAATGTTGCTGCCACAGATGGAAAGAACGTGGGCTCTCGACGCCGGGTAGGGGTATGCGGGCCGGGGCGCCTGCGATCCCTCACCGGAACCGCCGCAAGTGTTTATCACCGCAAAATGTACTCTGTCAACATAAAAATGTATACGTTGAATTTTTCGGCTACTTAGCTGGCAAGAGGAAATCGGCGCAGAAGCCATACCCTATGCCCCAAAATGTATGCATATTCATACACAACCCAAGAGCTTCAAGGGGTTTCAGTCGCGTGAAAGCGCTGACCGGCCCTGATTCTCTCAGCCGTTCTCGAACCCCAGCGGCGAAATCACCTACTTTGACGTTAAACCAGGGATCGCGCCGCGCGATCCTAGAGCTTCATCGGTGCGCAGAACTCGATCATTGCAATCGCCATACAGGATATCTAGAAGCTCCGGACGATTGCGCTGAAACGCGCGACTGTTGACCGTGCCTTTCTCCGTCATTTCGCCCGCGGCGCTTGACGGAGGGGTCTCAACCAGCAAGGCTGCGACGATCCGGTTAGAACTGCCCGTTCCGGCGGCAGCTAGTTGAATCAGCCGTTCCTGGAAGATTGCCTTGAGCGCCTTGGTTGAGCCGATTTCTGCAGGCGTGGCGGCGCGATCCAGACCCGCCGTGGCGGCGCAAACCTCCCAATCGGGAAAGACCAGGAGGCGTACATCATTTCGGTCGGCTCCGCAAACGATCACCTCATTCGCCAGCGGGCGAAGAGCATCCAGGGCATCCAGCCGCAGCTTGCCGGCACTGACTTTCGTGCCCGAGGTTAACTTGAAATCTTCATGGATTCTTCCATCGAAGCGAAGACCCGCTTTGGGCCGTTCCGGGTCAATAAAACTGAGCAGGTCACCGGAGCGCAGGAATCCCTGTTCGTCAAAGGCCGCCTCCGTTGCTTGCGGATCGCGCCAGTAACCCGGCGTGACATTCGGACCACGATAGCGGACTTCAAAGCTATTGTCGTGCGGTACTAGCTTGAGTTCCACTCCGGGCACCGGAATACCGACTACGCCAGGGCCGTTCGCGTGCACATTGCCGAACAGCGCGATGGGAGCCGTTTCGGTCATACCCAGCCCGCTGACGGTGAGAATTCTGTGCCCGACCGCTTCGACGGCCAGCCGTTCGAGATCGAACCAGGTTGCCGGCTGCATGGAAGCTGCTGCGTACCAGAGAAACTGTAGACGCCGAAAGAAGTGCTCGCGAAATGCGCGATCGGACTGGAGCTGGGGGATCAACAACTCGTAGCCCTTCGGCACATTGAAGTAGATCGTCGGCGACACACGCCGCAATAGCTCGATGCTTGCACTGAATAATTCCGGAGTCGGCTTTCCGGGATCGATATAGAGAGTGCCGCCGTTGTGCAGGATGATGCTGAAATTGCTGTTGCTGCCCGCCGTGTGGTTCCACGGTGCCCAATCCACCATCACGGGCGGTTCTTGAGCAAGACACGGCGCGACCTGGCGTTTCATCTGGGAGTTAGAGCAGATCATGCCGTGGGTGTTAACGACTGCCTTCGGCATGCCTGTCGACCCGGAGGTGAACAGAAACTTGGCGATGGTGTTCCGACTGACTCGTGCGGCCGCGGCCGCGACCGCATCCCTCCGTCCGCCGTTCCCCTTGAGCGACGCCAGGTCACGCATCTGAGACGATCCCGAGGAGTTGCGGAGGGCGATGACAGGAACTTCAGAACCAAGCGCGTGTTCGATCGCATTGCGATATTCGACACCATCGTCGACGACGACGAGGCCGGGTGTCAGCAAACGAAAAGCATGGGAGAGCTTGATATAATCAGTGCTTTGCAGCGCGTATGCGGGTGCGATCGGTGCGATTGGAATTCCAACGTAAAGCGCAGCCAGCATGATCAAAGCATGATCGATCCCGTTCGCGGCGAGTATTGCGAGTGGACGGTTTGGACCTAGTCCGCAGCCAAGGATGCCCTCGGCGAGATCCTGAGTCGTGTCGCGGGCCTCGGCGTAGCAGATGGTCCGTTCCCCGGTGCTCGTCTGCTCCACCAGAAAGGTACGATCGGGGGCTTGGCGTGCCCAGTAATCCAGCCAGTCGCCCACGCGATGGTCGTACTCCGCCAACGGCTCGACCGACTGCATCCGCCAGGCGCCACCGCTCCGTCGCGTCAGTTCGACATCGGGCGAAAAGAAGCGCACCGGCCGCAGTGGGGTAGGACCGTCACGTTTTCTGACCTTCAGTGCACTCAACGCCTACGAAGCTTAATCGATGTCATTTGCCATCGCAAGGGGATGATGAGCCTCCCCACCGGCTTAGAAAGGACATGGTTCGGAACCGAACATGAAGCGCCGTGGCGCACGATCTTCGAACAGCACGGGCCGACGCATGGAATCACCCCTTGAGGTTTACGACGAGCCGGGTCACTTGATCCGGCGGGCTCAACAGATCGCGGTATCGATGTTCCACTCGACGATGGGGCCTGGGGTGACACCCGTCCAGTACTGTGTATTGCGTATTCTCCAGGAGCATCCGGGAATTGACCAGGTCACGCTCGCCAAGTTCTGTGGCCTGGATACTTCAACCGCCGCAGACTTGGCCGTGCGCTTGGAGGAACGCGGGCTTGTCCGTCGGATGATGCCGGTGAAGAGCAAACGCTTTCGCCTGCTGCACCTGACGCCGGAAGGAACGAACCTACTGAAGAGACTCGTGCCCTGCAGCGAGCGCCTGGCCCGCCGCCTGTTGCAGGCGCTGAACAGGGAGGAACAGAAGGTGTTTCTACAGCTCCTCAAGAAATTCGTGCATTTGAACAACGAAGAAAGCCGCGCGCCGCTCGACCGCGGGTTCCCGCAGGGGCGAAATCATAACTCGCGTTCATTCGCTCGTTGACTCGACGCGGGAATTCCTGTTGGATTCTGCTGACTGGGCACCTCCGAAGCGCGCTTTGACTTCTTCTGGAATCGGGCGTGCTTCGAACTTCTCAGGATCTCCGCCCGGGTGTGCTACCCACACGCGCGTCTCGAAGCACTCAACTGCCAACGCCTCGCCTTTCATCAGGCGGTGCTGCACCACAAAGCTAGTATTCCCCCACGTTGCTACCGACGACTCGACGACCACGTCATCGCCAAATCGCGACGGCATTAGGAATCGTGCCTTGATGTCCACTAAGGGAATCCCATTCATCGCGTAGGACTTCATCATCTCTCGCTTGGAGAGCCCGGCGCGTTCAAACAGGGCTCTGGTGCAGGCATCAAAACACTCAAAATAGCGAGGAAAATACACGATTCCGCCGGGATCGCAGTCCCCCCACTCAATGCGTACCGTTCTTTGATTGATCAGCATAAAAACCTCAGCGGAGAGGTATAGCTCGCTCCGGCGGTTCATACTCCTCGATCCCACCGCTGGAAACTCGAATCCGTTGCCGCCAAGTGCTCAATCAGCGTCGCAGGACGCCAATAGGAGCCGAGCTTCTCATGGTAGTGACGGATGCGTTCGGCAACGTGGTCGAGTCCGAGTGTGTCGGCATAGAACATTGGGCCGCCAAGGTAGCGTGGAAAGCCGTAGCCGCTGGTCCAGACCACATCAATGTCAGCGGCGCGGGCCGCCACGCCTTCCTCGAGGACCATCGCTCCCACATTGATGAGCGCCAAAGTGCATCGCTCGACGATTTCTTGCTCGCTGATTTCTCGCCGTCGAATGTTTCGCTCAGCCGAGAGTGCTTCGATGAGCTGGGTCACTGCCGGATCTGGCAGTGCCTCGCGGCTGCCGTTTTCGTACCGGTAAAAGCCGCGACCGGTCTTCTGGCCAAGCCTTCCGAGTTTCGTGAGCTGATCGGCAATTACGAAGTACGGATCGGCACGGCTTTCACGGCGATAAAGCTGGATACGTACCTTGGTGCCGACGTCGTTCCCGCCGAGATCGCTCACCCGCTGTGGTCCCATGGCAAAGCCAAACCCTTCCAGTGCCGTGTCGACCTGCCGTGGCGAGGCCCCCTCCAGGAGCAACTGCTCAGCTTCACGAAAATAACCATCGAGCATCATGCGATTCCCGATGAAGCCGAAAGTGTCACCTGAAACGACAGGGATCTTTTTAAGCAGCTTTGCCACCTCGAGTGCCGTTGCCAACATTTCGGGCGACGTGTCGCTGCCACGCACAATTTCGAGCAACTTCGTCACGTGTGCCGGGGCGAAGAAATGCAGGCCCAACACTCGGCTCGGATGCGCGGTAGCGCGGCCCAACTCGGTGACCGAAAGCGTCGAGGTATTCGTAGCGATCAGCCGCTGGGGGGGAAGAATCGAGTCAAGACTGGAGACCACCTCCTTCTTGAGATTCATGTCCTCAAACACTGCCTCGATGACAAGGTCGGCATTCGCAGCATCCGCCAGGGTTAAACTGCTCTTGATTCGGCCAATTCGCTCCGCGGCGCTGGCCGGGCTGATGCGGCCGCGTTGGATGCTGGACGCGTAGGATGAATGAATCGTCTCTCGCCCACGGGCGAGTGCTGCTTCCGCATTATCAATGAGGATAATTTCCCGACCGGTGTCGGCAAACGCCAAGGCAATTCCACTGCCCATCGTACCTGCACCAATGATCGCGACCCGCTTGATTTCCGGTTGTTTGGCTGGCTTGGTGAGCTCCTTTACCTTACCGGACTCGCGCTCGGCAAAAAAGAGATGTCGTAACGCCTGGCTTTCCCGCATCGCCAGCGATTTTTGCGCGAGAATGGACTCGACCGCCGCACCTTCCGAAAACGGTAATCTCGCCGCCTGGATTGCCTCGATCGCCAGAATCTGGGTCATTCGTCCCTTCAAGGTTCGGGAATGGGCACGTAAGGAGTCCGCGATGCCGGCTTCATCGAAACCGTCGGTTCGCACGGCCCGGGTCGATGTTGGCAGTGGACCCCGTCCGTCCTCGACCAGACGACGACAAAACTGCATTGCGCCCTCGCGCAGATCCCCTTCGACGACCTCATCTATCAAGCCGCAGGTCTTGGCATCGCATGCCGTCATGGGCGTGCCGGACAGGATCAGATCCAACGCCGCGCGAGCGCCGATGAGCCGAGGCAGTCGTTGCGTCCCACCCGCGCCCGGAATAAGCCCCAGGGTGATCTCGGGCAACCCGAGCCGCGCGCTGCCTTGCGCCACCCGGTAGTGACACGCCATTGCCAGTTCGAGACCGCCGCCCAAGGCCAGTCCGTGGATGGCAGCGACCACCGGCAGGCGCGCCTGCTCGATCGTGGCCTGCACCATTTGCTGGGTGGGCTCCTCGACGGGACGATCAAATTCATTAATATCCGCGCCGGCGCTGAACAGATTGCCTGCCGAGATGATCAGTAAAACCCTGATATCAGGACGACTTACCGCTTGGGTTATGACATCGGCGAGGCCGGCTCTCACCGCATGGCTGATAGCGTTGACCGGGGGGTTATCCAATTGGATCACGCCGATGAAACCAGCCTCTTCGAAAGTAACCGTCTTGGGCACCGCGCCAACTCCTCCACCGTACATGGCAAAACTCGCGCTCGTTCCGTATACTGAACGTCACGTCGCCAGGATTCTAGCATGTTCGCCCCGTGCGGAGGTGAAAGATGAGCGAAAAGAGCCTCGAGGATGTGCTGCAGGAGGTTGGGAATCCGGTCAAGATGCTGCGCAATTCACAGATCGGCGCTTACGTCTATCCGGTTGTTCCCAGTGAATACTCCAATTGGCGTGACGAACAACGTGCCTGGCGAGAGACGGCTGTTCTCTTCGACCAGTCTCACCACATGGCCAACCTCTATGTGGACGGTCCCGACGCCCTTCCTATGTTTTCTTATCTCGCGACCAACAGCTTCCGAAAATTTCCGGTCAACCGCGCGAAGCAATTCGCTCCCTGCAGTTACGACGGCTTTGTGATCGGTGATGGCATTCTTTTTCATTTGGAGGAGAATCGGGTGGTCTTCGTCGGGCGAGCGCCGGCGGCCAATTGGATTCAATTCCATGCCGAAACCGGCGGATTCGACGTCACGATCGAAAAGGACGACCGATCGCCTTCCAACGCAAAAGGCAAGGCGGTGATTCGCACCTGTTACCGCTATCAGATTCAAGGTCCCAACGCTCCCCAGATCCTCGAGAAGCTGAATGGCGGCCCAGTTTCCGACATCAAGTTCTTCAACATGGATGTCATTACGATCGCCGGGCGCAAGGTTCGTGCGCTGCGCCATGGCATGGCCGGCGCTCCCGGATTAGAGGTCTGGGGACCGTATGAAGAGCGCGAGGAGATCAGACAAGCGATTGTCAGTGCCGGCCAAGAGTTTGGCCTGCGTGAAGTGGGCGCCAGAGCTTACGCCACCAACACGCTTGAGTCAGGATGGATTCCGTCACCGCTGCCTGCGGTCTACACGGGCGAGAAGATGAAGGCCTACCGAAAGTGGCTGCCGGCCGACGGTTATGAGGGAACGGGCTCGCTGGGTGGCAGCTTCGATTCCAGCAACATTGAAGACTACTATCTGACACCGTATGCGTTGGGCTACGGGCCGTTTGTCAAATTCGATCACGATTTCATCGGCCGGGAAACGCTCGAGAAAATCGTCGGCACACCGCAACGGAGGAAGGTTACTTTCGCCTGGGATGCCGAGGATGTCGTGAAGGTATGGTCATCGATGTTGCAGCCGACGGACGTTTACAAATACATCGATCTGCCGTTGTCCAACTACGCATCGGCGTCGTACGACGCCGTGCTGAGAAACGGGAAGACCGTCGGTTTCTCGATGTTTAGTGGTTACAGCTACAACGAGCGCTCGATGCTGTCGCTGGGAGTTGTGGACCCAGACGTCGAGCCCGGTGCCGAAGTCGCCGTCCTGTGGGGTGAAGCCGGAGGCGGTTCGCGGAAGACCACCATCGAGCGTCACAAGCAGATTGAAATTCGAGCCATCGTCAGCTCTGTGCCGTACTCCAAAGTCGCACGGGAAACCTACGCCAAAGGTTGGCGCACGGCCCAAGCCGTGGCAACTAGTGAGCCCGCTCGGCGTTGATCCAGTCGACGGTCTTCTCGAACCCGCCAAAGCTGAAGAAATGCAGGCCGGCAATGTCGAATGGCAGGCTGCTGTTTTTCCCGGGCCCCGCCTGTTCGGCAATACTTCGAATGATGGGTTCGGGTCCCCTCTCGGTGAGAAGTTTCGCGAGTGAGGGATGGTCGGTCAGCATATGCAGCGAATTCCCAATTCCGCAGCGCACCGCGTAGCGGACGAGGGTGACGAACGAGGCTGGCCCAGCGAGGCCAATGCGAATGGGATGGTCGATGCCTCGGCCGCGAATGCGTCGCAGCCAGTCCACGATCGGCTCCGCTTTGAAACAGAATTGCGTAACCAAAGAAAGCCGCAGCCCGGTGCTGCGGGCGAAATCAAGCTTGGCGGCGAGTGCCTGATCGAGAGCGGCGTCCGAGATGTTAGGGTTGCCCTCGGGAAAACCGGCGATGGCCATGCGGCCGATACCAGCCTTCTGAAACACGGCGGTTTGCATCACGGCCAGACTTGAGTCATATGGCCCGGCCGGCGTGGTTCGGTCCCCTCCGATAATCAGAATACGATCCACCCCGGCATCACCAGCCAGACGTGTCGCAAACCGCTCGAGCTGAGCCGAACTTTCGAGATGGCGTGCACCCACGTGAGGCACGGGCAAGAGCCCGGCGCGCTGAAGCCGGGCCGCAGGCTGGATCGTATCGAGCGGATTGGCGCCGGGAATCCAGGGGAGAAAAACTTCCGTTCCCCGATCAAGCCGGTCGAGTGCCGCATCTAGGGCTTTAGAATGGCTGGGATTAACTTCGATCGAGTAGCCCCTAAACATCCATGAGAGCCTGGACGATGCCATTGTCGGATCGATCCTCGCTGCGCAGCAGGTTCAGTATACTGAATGTAGTTCGCTCCATGGTTCGTGCGAAGAGAAATGATTGTCAAGCGCGATGCTGAGGTTTCCAGACTGGGCTCGATTTCATGAAGCTCGCCTTGAGCCAAACACAGGTGAGGGTCGCTCGCAGGGATGTGCTCCCAAACCGAAGGCTGAAGCACAAATCACGGTGTCGACCGAGTATGGTTTGCTTGACACATGGAAACAAAAGTGAGAGGTATATTGAGTGCACTTAACGTTCTTCGACCTGTTCCCGCCAGCAGCAGGCTTGGCCGAAAGGCAACCCGGCGCTAGTTTCTGAGTTACCTCGGCTCGAGGTGGCGCATGCAAAATGAACCGGTGATGGATGTGGCCCATTTAGGGCATCTGGAACTGCTTACGCCAAAGCCCGAGGAGAGCTTGCGGTTCTTCGTGGATGTGATGGGCATGACCGAAACCGGCCGGGAAGGGGATTCCGCTTACCTGCGTGCTTATGACGACTATGAACGCCACTCGCTAAAACTCACAGCATCCAAATTGCCGGGGCTTGGTCACGTAGCCTATCGTACCCGCAGTCCGCAGGCACTGGAACGGCGCGTGACGGCGCTGAGAGGATCGGGTTTCGACATCGGCTGGACGGATGGCGATCTAGCCCATGGTCCGGCGTTTCTCTGCCAAGATCCCGATGGACATAAGATCGAGCTCTACTATGAAACAGAGTGGTATCAGCCGCCGCCTGAGTTGCGACCAGCCTTAAAGAACCAAGCGCAACGCTTTCCGGCGCGCGGCATCAACGTGCGCCGGCTGGATCATTGGAACGGCCTCGCTGTCGATATCAAAGCCAACCGAGAGTTTTTTGAGCGGTACCTGGGCTTTCGCTTGACCGAGCAGATCGTGTTGGACGATGGCTCGGAAGCGGCGTTGTGGATGACCTGTACGAACAAGAGCTATGACTTCGCCTACACGCGCGACCATACCGGAACCAAGGGACGGTTGCACCACGTCACCTACGCCGTCAACAGTCGGGAAGAAGTGCTTTTGGCGGCAGATATCTGCCTGGAGAATGGCGTCTACATCGAGACGGGCCCTCACAAGCACGCCATTCAGCAGACCTTCTTTCTGTACGTGTACGAACCGGGGGGAAACCGCGTGGAAGTTTGCAATGCCGGAGCTCGCCTGATTCTAGCGCCAGACTGGAAGCCGATTCGCTGGAGCGAGGCGGAACGGAAGAAAGGGCAGGCGTGGGGCCTAAAGACGATCGAGTCGTTTCACACGTATGGCACGCCTCCGGTGGGAACCGTCAGCAAAGCATAAACTGTGTCCGCTGGTCTCTTTGTCTTCCAAGTTATTGGACACCCGGAGGAGGAGAGGGAAATGAGCTGCCTGAAGCCAATCCGGTGGCTCACAGTATGACCGATAAGAAGACATCCTTGGTCGTCAGCGCGCATTCGGCGGATTTCGTCTGGCGAGCGGGAGGGGCGATCGCATTGTACGCAGAGCGCGGCTGGGAAGTCACCGTTGTTTGTCTGTCCTACGGGGAGCGCGGCGAATCCGCGAAGCTCTGGCGTGAGCCCGGAATGACGATGGAAAAAGTGAAAGCGAACCGGAAGCAAGAAGCGGTCCGTGCAGCCGAGATTCTCGGAGCCAAGACGATGTTCTTCGATATTGGCGACTACCCGATGCGAATACCGGACGCAGTTCTTTATGGGCTGGCCGCCCTTTACCGGCAAATTCGGCCGGAGTTCATACTCACGCACTCGCTCAAAGATCCATACAATTTCGACCACCCGCTGGTTTCGCAGGTCGCCCAGGAAGCGCGCATCGTCGCCCAGGCGCACGGACACGAGCCGGGCACGCCTGTGATCGCGGCGCCGCCGGTTTTTCTGTTTGAGCCACACCAGCCGGAGCAGTGCGATTGGAAGCCGCAGGTGCTGCTCGATATCACCCCCGTCTGGCCCAAAAAGTATGAGGCGTTTAAGGCAATGAACGCCCAGGAACACCTATGGCATTACTACGAACGGGTGGCATTGCAGCGTGGCGTGCAGGCCTCGCGCAATTCGAATCGAAATGTCAGGTACGGAGAAGCATACCAGCGTGTTTTTCCGCAGGTGACGGAGGAGCTGCAATGAATCAATCCGTAGTCGTTCGGCAAGTGGAACAGCCGCCGGCGGACGCCGTTGCAGCTCTCGAGAAATATGGTGTGACGACTGTTCATGAAGCGCAGGGGCGTTGCGGTCTGCTCGCGCCTTACGTGCGTCCAATCTTTCCCGGCACGGGGATCGCGGGTTCGGCGGTCACTGTCTCTTTACCGCCGGGCGATAATCTCATGATCCATGTCGCGGTCGAGGTTTGCCGCCCGGGAAACATCATGGTTGTGGCGCCGACATCGCCTTGCACGGATGGCTACTTCGGGGAGCTTCTGGCAACTTCTTTGCGGGCGCATGGTGTAAGGGGACTCGTGATCGATGGTGGATGCCGCGACATTCGAGCTCTGACTGAGATGAAGTTTCCCGTTTGGAGCCGAGCTGTCAGTTCGCAGGGAACGGTGAAGGCTACGCTCGGGTCGGCAAACGTACCGATCGCGTGCGCAGGTGCGCTTGTCGAAGCCGGTGACGTCATCGTGGCCGATGATGACGGAGTCGTCGTGGTGAAGCGAGCAGCGGCTCACGAGGTCGCGGCTGCCGCGGAGCAACGGGTTCGCAAAGAAAACGCGACCCGCGAGCGACTGGCGCGTGGAGAACTCGGGCTCGACATTTACGACATGCGCCCGAAAATTGAGCAACTGGGCCTCAAGTACTTGTGAGGAAGCAAGAGGAAGCAATTGGATGGCAAAGCCATCGCAAACTCCCATACCTTGCACCCTGATGCGAGGTGGCACCTCGAAGGGACCTTTCTTCCTGGCCAGTGACCTTCCGAGTAATGTACCGTTGCGAGACCGTGTGTTGCTGGCGGCGATGGGGTCTCCGGATGTGCGCCAAATCGACGGTATCGGAGGCGCCGACCCGCTTACTAGCAAGGCGGCAATCGTATCCCGCTCTTCGCGTCCGGGCATCGATGTCGAGTATCTTTTCGCGCAGGTTTCCGTCGATCGACCCCTGGTCGATGTGACACCCAACTGCGGGAATATGCTGGCCGGTGTGGGTCCTTTTGCGCTTGAGAATGGTCTTGTCGCAGCACGGCATCCCATGACCTCAGTCACCATCTACATGGTCAACACCGGCAACGTCGCGGTGGCGCACGTGCCGACACCCGATGGGCAAGTCACCTACGAAGGAGACGCTTTCATCGCCGGGGTGCCGGGTAAATCCGCGGCCATCCGCATCGACTTTCTCAATACTGCAGGTTCGGTATGTGGTGCTCTGCTGCCGACCGGGCATTCCCTCGACAATATCGGTGCCATCGAGGCAACGCTGATCGACAACGGCATGCCCGTGGTTGTGCTGCGCGCCGCTGACTTTGATAAGACTGGCTACGAGACTCCTGCAGCCCTCGACGCCGACAGCAAGTTCAAAGCGTGTCTGGAAGAGATTCGTATCCTCGCCGGCGAGCGTATGGGTCTCGGTGACGTGCGATCGAAAGTGGTTCCCAAAATGACCTTGATCGCGCCTCCGCGAGACGGCGGACACCTGACAACCCGCACGTTTATCCCCCACAAATGCCACACCGCAATCGGGGTTCTGGGAGCGGTCACGGTCGGAACCGCATGCGTGCTGCCGGGTTCGGTCGCGGCTGGCATCGTCTCCGTGCCCGACGGCGTTGTGAAGCGACTTTCGGTTGAGCATCCGAGTGGCGAGTTTTCGGTCGAATTTGAACTGGCGGAAAACGGCGCCGATGAACCCAGAGTGGTTCGCACCAGCCTGATTCGGACAGCGCGTGCGCTATTCCGCGGCCAGGTGCTGATTCCGGCGAGCATTTGGGACGGGACGGCATCCCGGAGTGACCACCCGAATGCCCTCAGGTAATCAAACATGCCTAACGTACTCCGTAACACGCGAGTTGCCATCATAGGTTTTGGTGAAGTGGGCGGCATCTTTGGAAATGATTTCGCCAAGCAAGGCGTTGAGGTCTCGATCTTCGACATTCTGTTGCATTCCGAACGGCATCGGCAGCAAATGATGACGAAGGTCGAGGCGTGCGGAGTAAAAGCCGAGGATACCCTGAGTGATTGCCTGCGCAATGCGGATCTCATAATTTCGGCCGTCACCGCCTCTTCCGCAGTGGATGTAGCGGAAGAGGCCGGACCCGTGCTCCATGGCAAACAGGTTTTCCTCGACCTCAACTCAGTCTCACCTGATACCAAGCGAAAGGCAGCTGCCTGTATCGAGCATGATAAGTCTGATAACGGCGCAGCGCACTTTGTTGAGGCAGCGGTGATGGCAGCGGTTCCCCGCAGGCGCTTGAAAGTGCCCATGCTGCTCGGTGGCCGGCATGCAGCGGCAGCCAGCGAATGGCTTCGATCGCTCGGAATGAATGCCACAGCTTTGAGCGATCAAGTCGGCGTGGCATCGGCCGTGAAAATGTGTCGTAGTGTCATGATTAAGGGCTTGGAGGCATTGGCGGTCGAATGTCTTTTTGCCGCCCGACAATACGGCGCTGAGGATGCGGTTCTCGAATCTCTCGCCGCCACCTATCCTGACATGGGCTGGAAGGATCAACTCCCGGATTATCTGATCCGCCGGGTTGCCGAACACGGCCAGAGGCGCGCTGCTGAGCTTCGTGAAGTTGCGCAGACATTACAGGGCGTAGCCGTCGAGCCGACGATGTCGCTGGCTGCAGCCCAGCGCCAGGAGCAGTTGGTTTGTGAAATGGCCGAGCAGGACCTTGGTCTTCCGCCGTCCGAATCTTTTTCTTGGCGCTCACTCGCAGACGCACTCCTGCGCAGAAGACAACCTCGGCTTGCAGGGTGAGCTGGTCGGCAGCGTGACGAACGGCCATTTGCAAGGCCTCCGCCCTCAAACGACCTCTGGAGACTAGATTTGGCTATAGGTCTAAAGGAGAACGTTCCGGATTGTCTCCGCTTGCTCGTGAAGCCGGACGCGTCATGTTGATGCTCGTCTTTGCTCCGTGAGCGTGTTCGACCATGAGCGCGCCAACTCTGGCGCTTTCTCCGTTTTCGAGAGCCTGCACGATAGCATGATGTTGGCGGTGCGAGTACAGCAGGTGATCGTACATGCGAGGAAGATCAATTTTATCGAACGCGATGGCGTGCGCGGCCGCAAACGGAATCCGATCGTTACGTCCAATCGCCTCCGATACCACCTTGCTGCCTGCTCCCTGAACAATGAGGGAATGGAATTGCTTGTTCATATCGCCGTAGCGGGCTTCGTCCGCTTGGACCAAATGGCCTTTGGCGAAAATCCCGTCCCCCTCGCGAAGGCACTCATGAAGCGAGTGGATGAGTCGACGCGGTGGTCCTTGTTCGGCGAGCATGCGAGCCGCCAGGCCCTCCAACACGCCGCGAACATCAATCGCGTCCATGATCTCTTGTGGCGTGAATGCACGCACAACGAAACCCCGAGTATCCAGCTGGGTGAGCACACCCTCTTGCGCGAGGATGGGCAAGGATTCACGGACGGGAGTTCTCGAAACCCCCAGCTTCGCCGCCAGTTCGACCTCTCGGACTCGCTCGCCCGGAGGGAGTTCGCCGTGCAAAATCATTTCGCGAATTCTTACGATTACTCGTGAGTTCTTGCCGGCCATTTGTATACAAAACTATATCAGGGAGTGACCGAATTCGGCTGTTCGTCTTCGCTCGCGATTGCGCCTTCTCGAACCCGGCTGGCTCCTATGTACGGGGATGGGACTCTTTCGTAAACTCTACCAAGATGAAACCTGGGACGGCGCAAATGGCCCGGTTGATTATCCGCGAGGCAAGCAGTTCCGACATACCCGTATTGCTACGGCACCGACGCCTCATGTGGTGGGATATGGGACGGCGAGACGAACGCGCACTCGACATGATGGAAAGGGCAGCAACGGAATATTTTTCGCAAGCTCTGCTCCAGGGTTGCTATCGTGGCTTTCTTGCCGTTGATTCGACCAGCAGCAAGGTAATCGGGGGAGGTGGGATCGTCATCAGCCCCTGGCCCGGTGTGCTGGGGCAGCTTCAGCCAAAGCGGGCGATGATTCTCAACCTGTATGTGGAACGGGAGTTTCGCCGTCAAGGCGTGGCAAACGCTCTGATGAAGAGAATGATTGCGTGGTGCCGAGAAAGCGGATTCTGTAGTGTGGCGCTGCACGCTAGTGACGACGGACGGGCTTTATACAAACGACTTGGATTCAAAGCCACGAGTGAAATGCAACTCGACCTCGATCTGAACGCCGCTTGGAAGCGAGGTGCTTTATGAAGAAGCTCTTGGGCTTTGCCATCGTATTTTCTGCCGTGTGCTTCGGCGGGCCCGTGTCGTCAATGCAGGAAATCCGAATCACACCGACCGAAGCGAGAAGCGGCGATAAAGGCGATAGCCAGATCGGCGGTTCCAAGGTCGCTGGGGTTCATACAACGGTGCTTGTAGGTAATCCTGCCGCCGCAGGTTTCTACTCAATATTGTTGTTCGTGCCCGCACACACGACCATTCAGGCTCACTCTCATCGTGACGATCGCATGGCTACTGTTGTGTCGGGAAAGTGGCAGCTTGGCTACGGGACACATTTTGACGAAAGCACGTTGAAGATGCTTCCCCCGGGAAGCATCTATTCCGAGCCGGGAGGTGTCAACCACTTTGCCCGTACGACAGACGAGCCTGTAATCGTGCATGTCTGCGGTCTTGGTCCGACGGATACGCGCTATTTTGATCCCACGAACGATCCAGAATTGGTGCGGAAGAAATGAGCTGGTGGCTGCTGCCGAAAATCGCGCTGGGTTGAAGCCGCTGCAACAACGAGCTTGCCCGGATAAGTCTGATTCCAACCGTTAAAGTGGTCGCCGCTAGGCCGCAGTGTGTTCACAAACTACTCGACGCGACCGATAGCGAGTGCGGTCAATCACGCGTGAGCGAGATGATTAGCTCCGCAAGCTGTGGAAATTGCGTAACCAATAATGATCTGTCACCGTGCTGATAATCTTCAAATTCGAAGCCGGGTGACATGGTGGTGCCGAGCAAGGCCCATGCTCCTCCCCTGAGGAGGCTGGTTCCTTGCCAATGATTGGCGGGCACGACGACCTGGAGAAGATGATTGCAGGTAAGATCTTGACCCATGACTAGAATTCTGCCAGTACCATCAGGAGCGATCTGCAGCATTTGGACGGGATCCCCCAGGTAAAAGTGAAAGACCTCATCAGTTGGCAGCTTGTGCATCGCAGAAAAACTGTTGGACGTTAGGAGGAAGTAAATAGCGGTGCTAAAGGCTCGTTGGCCTTTGTATCCGGAAGGAAGTACTGTCTCCGGTATCACGTCACAGGATCGATAGGTTTCGGCATAATAGCCACCTTCCAGCGGAAGCGGTCGTAAGTTCAGCAGTTGCTTAATCTCGTCTGCCGTGAGCTTGGGCACGTTTCTTCATCGCTCCAGTATTGCCGCATCTGGCGGCGAAGATCGGATGGGAAAGTTAGCCAATGCCCGAGGCGAGCGGCTTCTCTTCTCCGCCAGGCTGGCGCTACACGGCGAAGGCTGCATTTAACTCACCCTATGTCCCTGCGCTGGCTTAGTTCCGTAGAGGTGCATCGAGGTAGCCGAGAAAGCAGCAACCGGCGCGAAAAGCCGTAGGGAATGCCACACCGACGCATCTACTGGTTCTGGCTGGGGTTGACCATCGGAATCGCAGAGGAAAACTGCAAATTAATCAGAAGGTCGATACGGCGATCGATCTGATACCACAAAGCAGTCTGCCTGGGCGAGATAACCTTCTCGAACATCGGAACATACTTCATACGCAATGCGAGGAGCTGCTGTTCAATGGCCGTCGATCTCTTCATGTAATCCTCTGCCTGCGCATCGGTCATGGTGTTATAGTTGGCCGCATACTCCTTGATCAGCGCCCAGCGTTCGTCATTGGGTTTGATGGCTTCCTGTCTATACTGGTCAAAGATGGGCCAGAACTTGGTGGCTTGGTCGGCGGTGAGAGTCATGTTTTGTGCCGTGATCTGTTTGCGCTGTGCGCGCAAGTCCTGCCGCAGCATCTCGATGTCTTGGTCGCTAATGTTATTGCTTTGTCCGCCCGCGCCCGAAGCAGTCTGCGCCGGGGGGGGCGGGGACTGAGCGAATATCGACAGATTGCACAGGAACAGTACGCCGATAGCGAGCACAGCTTTGATAGTCTTCTTCGGTTGCATCATTTGTCTCTCCGATTGTTTTGATGGCAGGTCTCAGAGTAGCGACCAGCGCTGGGTTCGATCGAAGCTCCACTGACTCGGAAACCGCTTCGTCCGCCCTCCCCAGAGGTTAGGGAAATTCCCACGCAGTGCGGAACTGGCAAAATTGCCAGCCCCCGGGAGCCCGAACTGTCTGTAACGGTTTGTGCAGACGGGGACGTTTCCTCAGGCTCGTTGAAGACGGCGACGAGCAGCAATCCGTCCGCGGCGCGTGCATGAAGTCGACCGAATAGCCACTTTAATCTCGACGCGTGCAGGCACGCGCAACTGGTTCCGGTGCACACGGCGATCGGGATCCCCTCGGGGTTGGCAGCGGTCTTCACTCGGAGGGGATGGCCACCCGTGCGAAAACGTGACGGCCGGGCCCTCGCCCGGTCTTTGTAGTAGATTGTCGTGCCATCCCTCACCGGTAATCGTGCTCACCTAGATTTTCTCCTAAGTTCCCAACCCAAAACGGTGGAACCAGTAACAACCGTAGACCTCTCGCTTGAAGCCAATAAAGTCGGGCCCCAATACGGTCCAGAGTGAGCGCAACTTCTATCGAAGGCACGCAGTATTTTGCCGCGGATGAACTTAGGAAATTCGCCGCCAGCTGACCTTTGCGCTCGTGGATGGGGGACCAGTTGGGGTTGAGATGCCTTGCACACTGGCCGAAGTGTCGCGGAGGCATGGCAACTCGCCGGTCGATAAGCCGTTTTTAGACCATATTTTCCGGCGTGTGACGAGAGCAGTTTGCGGCCGGTGCCAAGAGCGCACCTCTTGGTCAGGAACTTGTGCGACGCTTCGTGACGCTGCGCGCCTTCGGCCCCGACGATCTTGTCTTTTTCTTTCCGGGGCGGCGCGACCCGGGCGATTTTCCGATTCGAGGATCTCCCGCAAGGACGAGTTCGCAGGCACGCAGGGCTGTTTCCTCGAAATCCGGTGCATCGGCTGGAAGCACCTGCCAAGCGGTTACCGGTTTCCTCAATACCTGAATCGATCGCATTTGGGGAAACTCACTGCGCAAGCTGTTGTGATGCTCTTCGCTCGTGGCAAGCCACACTCCGTTATCTGCGATGCTCTCCGGCTTGTCGCGGAGGATCAAAACGATTTTGTCTTTCACGTAAATGGCGAGGCAGCCGAACATTGGCCGAGTGTACGGCGACAGCGGAGCGATCGCGTCGAGGACGAACTGGTGCGGAACGGGCTTGCGCTGCTTGAACGGGAAAGCGGCACTAGCCAGCGGCGTGTTTCGGCGAGGCTTCGGCATCACGCATATGATATATGCGCGATGCAGGACCAAACAGAGTCAAGCTCTAGTTGAGGCGGCAGTAGTAATAAAGGAATTGCTGCGTGGTTCCAAACCGCGTGCGATGCAATTCCTTGGAGCTCTCGACTAGGTGAAAGCGTACACCAATACTCTGTGTGAAGCCATCCGGCGTCATAGCGCCATGACCTCGAGTCCGCTGTATTTCGCAGGGCCTTCCGAGCCAAAACGTGCCTAGGCTGACATGTCCCTGCGGGCCTGACGCTGCGGGCAACCTGCCGCACGTATGCATGCCGGTGGTAAGTCTCAATAACAAAATGGAACTTCGTCCCCCTTAAGTACCTGCTCTGCGGTACAGTCACCTTCGTTTCTTTCGGAACAATCGAGGCCGGCCATAAAATCTGGCCAACGCGATCGGCGTACATGAGATCGATTTGGCAGTCTCTGCAACTCTATATGGATGAACTAGGCTTCAGTATACTCAAGTACCTCCGCCAACCATCGATCCTTGCTGGCTGCATGCTGTGTCGGGTTAAGTTCTTCACGCGGTCACACATGGCAGGAACGGTTGTCAGAGCCCAAAAGTATTTGGTCGAGAACTACCGGATTCACCCCTGCGTGCCACAGCCAAGGGAAAGGCGGAATAGCGCAATCTCTTGAGTCACCAAACCCAAATCCGTCAAGCTCGCCAATTTCAGTTTTCGGGGCTCTGCCTTTTCATTTTTATGCTAGTGCTGCAGGGCTGGAGTCAGGAAAAAGCTACAGACCTAGGCGCAGCGAGTAATGAGCAGCTAAATGTGCATTGGGCCTACGGTGCCTATGTTCCCAAAGAGGCGCGGCTGGAATCGCTGACGGGGCACCAACGAGCGAAGCTCTTCGTCCGGCAGACTTTCACCACGCCCGGTATCTACATCAAAAGCGCCTTCCTTTCTCTGATTGATCAGGCAAGCGGAAAGCCCTACGAATGGGGAGGAGGTCTTGAAGGTTACGAACGCCGGATGGCATCCAATTATGGGCGATCTTCAATCCAAAACGTCTTTTCTACCACCGGAAATGCCGCACTGCAATACGAGCCACGCTACGATCGTTGTCACTGCCTAGGCTTAGGTCCCAGAACGAAGCATGCGCTTCTTAGAAACTTCTTGACGTATAACCAGACGGAGAGCGAGTTACGTCCCCAATTTGCTCTTTACGGAGCTGCACTCGGAGCCGGAATGTTGTCTAGCGTCTGGAGGCCGCAAACCAAGCTCTGGACGGAAGGTTACCACGGGGTTGTAACTCAAGCCGAATTTGGAATGCTGTCCAACTGGATAGGAGAATTCGCACCGGAGATTGGGCGCAAATTGAAGCTTGCGAGCGCCTCACCACGCTAGGTAGCACAATCAATTCCCAGAGATACATCGCAGCACCATCCTTGCATGGGCAAGGCACACTGTCCTGATTGCATAGTTTCAGTAGCTGACAGTGGCGGCGAAGGGGAGGCGAGGACGGGCATTTGGGAAGATTGAACGAGGTTTTTGACAGAACAGACTCCGCCGACTTTTCTTACCTTCCAGTCCGGTGCTAGGCCTAACTGCATGCAAAATTGTTGTAACCCAATGCTTGCGAGGATTAATCTCAGCATTCCGGGATCTTGGATTGTGCCTTGCACTGACTGACGCGGCATCAGCCCTGGCACGGACTACGGAGACCGAGAGTCAATGAAGAAGAGAATCGGGTTCGGAGTGGCAATCGCGTTATTTGCGTTTGCACTTTTGTCCACGCGGTTTTATATGGTTGATTTGCCGGTGTGGCACATCCTGGGAGGGGGCAACGCGCCCGATCCGGCAACGCTCCATCTGCGCGGAGAGTTCGTCGAGAGCAATCTAGGGATAGCCGAAGATCCAAAGGGGACCTTCACGGTGCGCATGATTGCGCAGCAATATGTTTTCGTGCCACAGTGCATTGTCGTCCCTGCTGATGTTCCCATACGGTTTCGAATAACGAGCGCTGATGCGACGCACATGCTCAGCTTCCTGGGCACGAATTATGGGCTTAAGGCCGTTCCGCACGCTGTTACCGAAGCGACCTTTACCTTTGCAAAAACGGGAGAGTTCAAGATTCCGTGTCATGAATTCTGCGGCCCCGGCCACTACGCGATGAGAGGCCGTCTTGACGTTATCCCTGAGAATAAGTTTTCCCCGCTAACTCCCGAAGAAAGGCGAACTTGTGAACCAAGGTAATCGGGCTGCTTCGGCACGGATAAACCGCAGAATGTTCCGAGCGATCGCGACCTTGCTTTTCGCGGTAATTGTTCTCGCTGCCGAAACCGACTTGTCGGGGCAGAGTGCAAGGACCGAACCGCCATTACGCATACCGACAGATGTGGCGTGGACGAGGGACACGCTGGCGATCATCTCCAGAGGCGACGCTTTTCGGGGCCTGTTACTTTCTCGGCGCTGCAATCATTGTCATGGAGAGGAGGGATTCAGCGCGGTTCCAATGATTCCCAACCTTGCAGGCATTGACCGGTTGTCATTTTGGAAACAGATGGAGGACTTCAACTCCGGAAAGCGCATTTCTGCGATTATGCAGGAGATCGCCAGGCGAAGCTCTGCCAGGGACTCAGCCGATCTGGCGGTTTATTATTCCGTGCTGCCAACCGGCGCCGATTCCCAAGACAAGCGATCGTTTCCGCAAGCCATGCGGGATCCTTTGCGTGCTTCGATGGCGATCGAGCTTATTGTGTTCGGTGACGGACGCAGAGGCATACCGCCGTGCCAGGCATGCCACGGTCCCGTTGGGTCGGTAAACGGAGCTCCTTCTCTCGCGACCCAAAACGGGGATTACCTTCTGGAACAGCTCAATCATTTCGCGAATGGCGGCCGTGCAAACGACATGAATGTTCGCATGCGCAGCATCGCGCAACAGCTCACGGACCAGGAGAAAACGGCTCTCGCGGAATACTATGGCGCTGGCCTGGGACCCGGTGTCAGCGCATGGTAGTACATCGGGTTTCCTATGTTCGCCTCCTCAGCCGCGCCCGTGCAGATCGAGTGCGGCGCTAAACGAGCTCAAGGAGGGGTATTAGATGCTTTTCACAAATAACACATTTAGGTTCATGCGGAGGCTATGGGCATGCTGGGACTGGTCGCGACGTGGATGCCGGCGCAACACTTGGTGTCGATTAATCCTGCGAAGCTGAGGCGCAGGGAGTGAGTCGACTTTGCCGACTTTCAGTGTAGTTTCCCCATACGAGCAAACCGGAAGTTGAGAACAGGGCGGAGGTCGCCTTTTGCGACGTGTGGTATGCGCCGACTCTGCGATAAGTCCTGGCTAACGTTAGTGCTGTATCGGATTCGCCCCCCACAAGGAACGTCGACTGTCTGAGGCTGCGAAGGGGGCGGATTCGATACAGCCGTTTGAAGGAAGC
>DASPVG010000051.1:0-9427 GCA_035622455.1 Terriglobales bacterium | reverse complement strand
CGGGATATTGTTGTAGTCGTTCCATAGAATCGGGCATTGGTGCGGGAAGGAAGAGGCTGCGGCTAACGATACGCTTATGGCTTCAACGCAATACCTCTTCCCAGGCCACGTGAACTTCCGGTAATCAACGCATATTTCCCCTGGACCGACATACGACCCCCCTTCTGATCAGGTCTGCAGTTAGGGGCGACTCTCCATCGCCTGGTTCCGAAATGATGTATGGGATTACATCATGGCCGCCTACATCGTGATGCGACCACAATGTTTCGATCATCGAGGGCTCCATCAGCCAGAACTTCCTTCCCGCACCAATGCCCGATTCTATGGAACGACTACAACAATATCCCGGAACGTAGAGAGCCCCTCAGGGAATGTTTGCATACTTAGGCGCTTGCAAGGGCCAAGGAGGTAAAACTGTATCGCTTGATGGTAACAGGGGGGGGCACAACCTACCATTCACGAGATATTTGTTGTCCTACGAGCATCAAGTTCTCCCTATCACTCGACGTTCCAGCCGCTCACTTCGACACTTGCCTTGGCTGCTCCCAAAGCGCTTGCCCGGTACGTAGCACTCAGCTCACGCCTTTCCCCGGGAAGCAGGGTGACATAGTTGTCCTCCCAGATTACGGGTAATATCTCTGCTCCGCCCGGCCCGCGATCTACTTTCAAGCGAACGAAGAACGCCATACTGCGGCTCGGGTTTTCAACCGCGACATGAGTAACGGCTTGTTCATCCTTGCGCTCCGTGCGGCTCGTCACCGTCAATTTGACCTTGGGCAGCTGCGCTAAGGCAGTGAAGTCGGCGTACGACAGTGTCGGCGTGGTGTACCAGTTCGACTTGTCCCAGTCGAGGGTTTCCGGCTTCGAGGAGAGCCAGTATAGATTCGACCCGACCAGTTTTCCCTTGGCATCTTGGAGCCGTAACAGGACGAAATAGGTGGGAGTCAAGCCGGTGATGTCCGGCAGGGTCAAGACCTTTTGTGTGCTGTCGGCGGGAGCGTCGAGCGGAGTCTCCTGCGAAAACTTCTCGCTTGCATCCAGATTGAGAACCTTGGTGACAAGCTTCAGGCCGCTTATTTCCTGGTACTGACTGCTCACCACCCAGATCGCGTTGTCGTCGTAGCCGTACTGCGGGTGGAGCGCTTCCATTGCCTTCTTGGCGCCAAAGTAGCCTCCCCCGGGACGCAAGTAGAAATCGTACAGATGCCAGATCAGCGAGGGCCAGGCATTGTTGAGCATCCACTGAATGACACCGGTGGCAACGTACTTGTTGCGGCTATAGGCCTCGTACATCGCCCGTACGCCTTCGTAGGTCATCAACTGGGATTTGAAGGCATAGTCCTCGACATTCGAGGCCGGGCCGTAGCGCGCGTTGAGCGCGTCGGTAAAGACCTTCAGGGTCTTGAATTGTCCGCCACCGGCGCGAAAGCTCCACCAGTCGTCCATCGGCCAGAGGTGCTCTTTGGGAAACATGATGCGAAGGCTTTCGATGGGCGGCACGGCCGGGCCCATGCTGGTTTCCGTGTTGTACCCATAGGCACCTCCACACCCACCCGGGTTGCATTCTTTGTGGGCGGACAGCGTCGAGTCGTCATCCCAATAGCCGGGAGCAATGTACTCATAGGGCCCGGTCATTTTGACACCGCTCGGACCGGTAATCGACGTTGGCTTGCCGGTTGCAGAGGAGACGACGGGGTTCGGCCAGGCCAGCTCTTTTTCGACTTTCAGGTAGGTCTGTTCTACGTCGGGAGGAGGCGGGTTGTCACTGCCATTGAGCCACATGACAAGGCTGGGATGGCTTCGCAAACGGTAGATCTGAGAGCGCAAGGATTGTTCGGCAATGACGTAGTCCGCAGGCTTCCATTTCGGCCAATGCTCCCACGGGTTACAGCAAGTCCATCCCGCCATCACGAGGATTCCTTTCTGGTCTGCCAGATCAAAGAATTCGTCGGTCTCGAGATGATCCTCCAGGCGGACGGTGTTCAGCCCCATGTCCTGAACGTAGCGAAGTTCGTCCTTGAGGCGCTCGGAGTTCTGTCGCAAGAGAATGTCCGGCGACCAGCCTCCGCCGCGGATCAGAATCCTCTTGCCGTTAATCGAAAACACGCGCCCATTGGTCGAGTTCAGCTCGGAGGTAATTTGACGAATGCCAAACCGGCTTTCGCTCTGATCGGACACTTTGCCATCCACCACCACCGAGGTCACCAGCTTCAAGAGATTGGGTGTGCCCATCTGGGCCGGCCACCACAAACGCGGGTTGCTCAGGTTCAGCTGGGGAAATTCGTCCGACGTAAGACTCACATCTTTGGCTTCGCCGGGCGCCAGTTCCACCTGTTGGGTAACGCTGGCGCCCTCGATTTGGGCTTTGAAGGTACCGTGGATGGTCCGCGGGCTGGCATTTTTCAGCAAAGCCGTGATCGTGAGATGGGCCATCGCCGGCGAATCTACCTTCGAAATAACCGTCGGATATCGCACCGCCACTGCCCCGCTCGTCCGGACCTCGACCTCGCGGAACAGGCCCATGAGCTTGTCGGCAGGCATGGGGTTCCAGTCGACGAAGGTGAAGGCCAGATCATTTTCAAGGGGGGAATAGACTTCTACGGCCAAAACGTTCGTTCGACCCGGCAAAGCCTGCGCGGTGACGTCGAACTCGTAGCTGCGCGATGACCCGGCCACGTCTTCGGATTTTGCGATCTGCTTCCCGTTCAGCCAGATGTTCGCCCGGTAGTTGATTCCGGCAAAGTCCAGCCAAACGGTTTTACCGCGATACCCGGCGGGCAGGACGAACTCCTTGCGGAACCACCATGGTCCCATGAAGGGGCTATCCTGCGGCATCGGCAGATTGGCGAAGTTGGCACCGATCGGATAGACCGTGCCAGGGATCATGCGCAGGTTCATGCCGAAACCCGGTTCCGGATACACCTTGTCTTCAACCAGAGCCGCGAGCACGGTGGTCGGCACCGTCGCTCGCCGCCAGCCTAGAGGCTGAAATCGGGTGGTCGAAATTGTCTCGCCGCCGGGGTCGATGCGGCAGGCGGCTTGAATGGACCACCCGTCTCGCAAGGGCAGAGACGGCGGAACCTCAGGGGAGGTCTCGGCCCAGGACGCTAGGGAAGAAACGAGCAGCAGAGCGATGCCACAATTTCTCATGAATCCCTCTTTCCACTTGCCGGCGCCGGTTCGGAACCGTGAAGCGCCGACGAAAGGGATAACACGTTTCATTGATTCGTTTCAATCGCCAGCCGGCGATCTTGGTTCCGGGCGAAGCAACGGTCGACGGGCGCAGAACTGGATGGGGTCGAGGCCGGGGGGGAATTGCGGAGCAGCGTGCCGAGCCTTTGCCGCTCAACCCACTGATCGAGCGAGATTCGAGCTCGGACACAGCCAGAATCGGCGCGAGCAGCATAGTTTATAATGAGCTATTCTCCTCGTAATTTCTTCGGAGTGACCTACGAATGATCCGATTTTTGCAAACCCCTGGGCCGATTAAGAAGATCGTTCTTGGCGGCCTGTTGACCATCATCTGTGTTTTCATGGTGATCACCTTAGTTCCCGGCTTCGGGAATACCGATTTCTTTGGCGCTCATAGCAAGCCAGGTGTGGTAGCCACGGTCGCGGGCAGCGACATCACCAGGCTGGAGGTGCAGCGCCAGGCCAAGCTAATGATTCAGCAGCAGTTCCCTCGGGGAGGGGCCCAGGCCTCGTCCCTGCTGCCCTTTTTCACCGCCCAGGCCGCCGAGCAGTTGATTCAGCGAGAGGCGATTGCTGCCGAGGCCCGGCGTCTCGGACTTCGTGCTACCGACGAGGACGTTCGTGAGGAACTCCAGCACGGTCGCTATGCCGAGATTTTCTTCCCCAACGGAAACTTTATAGGGCAGGCAGCCTATGAAGAGAGGCTCGCACAGGCGAACTTGACCCCGCCCGAATTCGAGCAGGACGTGAAAGACGAGATCCTGATTGAAAAACTCCGTGCCTTGGTGGCGGGTGGCGCAATCGTGAGTGATGCGGAGGTGCGGGAGAAGTTTCAGAAGGAAAACGCGAAAGTGAAGTTCGATTACGCGGTGTTTCGGAAAGACGACATTCTGAAGACTATCCACCCGAGCGACAGCGAACTCAAGGCTTATTACGATCAGCACAAGGCATCGTATACAAACTCGATTCCGGAAAAGCGCAAGCTGAGCTACGTTTGGATTGACGTGGCCAAGCTTCAGGCCGACGCCCAGCCCACAGCCCAGGAGATTCAGGCCTATTACGACCAGCATCGCGATCAGTATCGTTCGCCCGAGCAGGTCAAGGTGCGGCATATTCTCATCAAAACACCTCTGCCCGGCCCCGACGGCAAAGTCGATCCAGCCGGTGTGGAGCAGGCACGCAAGAAGGCCGAGGATGTTCTCAAGCAGCTAAAAGCGGGCGGGGACTTTGCCGAGTTGGCCAAGAAGTATTCCGAAGACACGGCCAGCGCCAAAGAAGGCGGTTCGCTCGGATGGATTGAGCGAGGGCGCACGGTACCGGAATTCGAGAAGGTGGCGTTTTCCCTGCCCAAGGGCTCGACCAGTGACCTGGTCGAAAGCAGTTACGGGTTCCACATCATCCAAGTCGAGGACAAGCAGGATGCGCATGTCAAAACCCTCGAGGAGGTGAAGGCGCAGATTGAACCGGTCCTCAAGCACGACAAAGCTGTCCAGGCTGCCGAAGCCAAGGCTACGGCGTTGCTGAACCAGGCGCGCACGCTCGGATTGGACAAGGCTGCCGCGAGTCAAGGCGTCCAGGTAACGACCACCGATTATGTCAGCCGGACCGATTCGCTTCCCGGTATTGGCAATTCCACCCAGTTTATGGATGCCGTTTTCAATGAGCCGGAGAACTCACCGCCGGACGAGCTGCAGCTGCCCGAGGGATATGCGATTTTCAGCCTGCTGGCGGTAAAGCCGCCGGCGACGCCAACCTTCGACGACATTCGCAGCCGGGTGGAGAACGAATTCAAACAGCAACGGGCCACCACTTTGCTTTCCCAAAAGACGCAGGAACTTTCCGACCGGGCGAAAGCCGAGCATGATTTGAAGAAAGCGGCGAAAGAACTGGGGGCGGCCATGAAGACCAGCGAGCTGGTGGCACCCGACGGTCAGGTTCCCGACCTTGGTTCGCTCACCGGCCCGGCTTCGGTAGCGTTTAACTTAAAGCCGGGGGAGATCAGCGGTCCGATCGACAGCACCACGACGGGCGCCGTACTCGAGCTTCTCGAGAGGCAGGAACCGAGCGAGCAGGAGTTTGCCGGCAAAAAGGATCAAATCCGGGATTCCCTGTTTGTGCAAAAGCAGTCGGAACTGTTCGATACCTACGTCGGCAGTTTACGCGAGCGGATGGAAAAGTCGGGAAAGATCACGATCAATCAGCAGGAGTGGAAGAGCCTAACCAAACAGCAGGGCAGCGAAGACGAAGGCGAGTAGCGAGAGCAGAGCGGGAGCGATCGTAGCCGGAGGCCAGCCGATCGGGCGCGAAGGGGTTGGGCCGGGTGAGTTCTGCGCCATGAGATTCATTCCGCTCGGCCCAATACCGATCTTGGTTCGTCCCCCGTTCCAACCGGCAATTCAGAATAGAATCCTAGGCATTACATGACATTTCCACGTTCGAGCGGAATCCTCCTTCACCCCATTTCGTTGCCCTCGCGGGGCGGCATTGGGGACTTTGGTCCGGCTGCCTATGAATTTCTCGACTTTCTCGCCTCCGCCCGACAGGGACTGTGGCAGGTGCTGCCATTGGGGCCTCCTGCCAAGGGGAATTCGCCCTATTCATCAATTTCGGCATTTGCCGGGAATCCTCTGCTGATCAGTCTCGAGCGCATCGCCCAGCATGGCTGGCTGGACTCTGCAAGGCTGGACCGATTGTCCACGGCTGTCGGCCCGATCGATTATGACGCCGTGCGGGCCGAGAAGCTGCCGCTGCTGCGCGAGGCTGCGGCGAATTTTCAGGCGTCCGCACAGGGCGAAGCCCAAACCCGGTTTGATCGCTTTGTGGCCGACAATTCCTGGTGGCTTGAGGACTTTGTCCTCTACGACAGCTTGCGAGATCGCTACCAGGACCAAGCCTGGAAGGGCTGGCCATCCAAGCTCGCCCGCCGCCAGGAAGGTGCGCTAGAGACGGCGCGCCATGAACTGGCTTCTGAACTCGAGCGGCGGCGGGTCATCCAGTTCTTCTTCTGGGAGCAGTGGCACGCTTTACGCCGGTATTGCGCGCAGAAGTCGATCCGCGTGGTAGGCGATATCGCCATCTTTGTGGATTACGACAGCGCCGATGTATGGCGGCATCGCCAGCTCTGGCGTTTGCGTGACGATCTGGAACCGGAGGTGGTCTCCGGCGTTCCGCCGGATGCTTTCAGTGCCACCGGCCAGCGTTGGGGGAATCCGCTCTACAACTGGGAAGCCATGCGAGCCAGCGGCTACCAGTGGTGGGTCGAACGGTTGCGCTGGGCGACCGAGACTTGCGACCTCATCCGTCTCGATCACTTCCGCGGGTTTGCGCAGTTTTGGGAGATTCCCGCTGGCGAGGAAACGGCGCTGCATGGCCGCTGGGTCGATGGCCCGCGGGACGAGCTCTTCCTCAAACTCCGGGAAAAACTGGGCGGTCTGCCGTTTTTCGCGGAAGACTTGGGCTTCATCACTCCAGACGTGCACGCTTTGCGCGAGGCCCACCACATTCCCGGCATGGCGGTGTTGCAGTTTGCCTTCGGTGATCCCGGAGCCCACGTGTACCTGCCGCACCGGCTGACACCGGATCGAGTGGTCTACACCGGCACGCATGACAATGACACGACGGTCGGCTGGTGGAAATCAAGCGCCACCGATTACGAAAAGCGAGCGGCCCTCTCTTATCTGGGATGCGCCCAGGATGGAATCCACTGGGCCATGATTCGTGCGGCCCATGGCTCGCCGGCTAACCTGTCGGTGGTTCCGCTGCAGGACGTGCTCGGCTTGGGCAGCGAAGCTCGCCTGAACACTCCCAGCCAACAGCTCGGTAATTATCATTGGCGCTGTGCGCCGGGTTTGCTGACCCCGGCTTTGGCGGAGAAATTGTCAACCCTGGCCGAGGTCGCGGATCGGCTGCCTCAGCCAGTTCCAGTTCCCCCACCGGAGCCATTCGCGGCCTAGCCTGCTCCGACAATGCTTTGGCGAGCCGCCGCGGGGTTGTCGGACGGGTTCACGAAAAGGCCGGGATCTTACGGATCCCGGCCTTCGGTTGGCTGGTTGCCCGGATGACAGCCAAAACTGGTGATGGCGCTCCGCACCTCGAGCTGTCGCGCCCGCGAACTCAGCCGGCTTCTTGGTCAGGAAGCCGACCGCGCCATCGGGTCAGGCGCTTCTTCGCGGCCGTACCGTCAAATCCCGCACTTGGGTGAGGATGCTCGACATCTGCATGCCATTCAAGTGAGACACAAAAGGCAGTAGGGACGTGATGAACGGATCTTGGATGAGCTCACGAATCTCTTCCTGGCGGTTGCGTTCCCCGCCGCTGAGCAAATCTGGCACACTGACACCCAGGGCATTGGCCAGACGCTCTAGCGAGAACAGGGTTGGCGTGGCTTTCTCGTTCTCGATTTTCGAGACGTAAGTCCGCGGGACCGACATGCGCCCTGCCAGCTGCCGCTGGCTCAGCCCATTGCGCAGACGCACGGAGCGGATCGACGCCGCCAGGTTCAGATGCCGAGGCCCATGATGCATGGGCATCATACGCGGCGCCGGCGGAAGGTTGACCACTTCCGGCTCGTCTTCGTCTAACGAAGCACGGCAGCGCCGGCACAGATTATTGATCGTGCGGAACTGCACGAGAAGACAGCAGTCGCAGCGGACAACTTCTCGGGAATCTACAGGGGCGAGTGTGGTAGCCATCAGGTGTGGGAGCAGCCAGAGCAGGCTTCCCTGAAACCAGGAACCGCACCAAACTAGTTACTTGGTTTCGAACCTGGGTCGTAATCTGAGGTACAACGCCTGTGGAAGTCAAGGGAAATTTCCGCGCACACGGCGCCCGTAGTGCCGGAAGAGAAAAGGATGCCGCGAAAAAGCAGGAGAACACAGGGGCAAAGTTATGCATGATCGCGAAACAGCGTGGTGTTTACTAACTGAGTTCACCCAGTCGGAAAGTTTGCGCCGGCACGCCCTGGCGGTCGAGGCGTGTATGCGCGCTTACGCCAGGAAACTCGGGGACAATGAAGAATTATGGGGCGTGGTTGCCCTGCTGCACGATTTCGATTATGAGAAGTACCCCAGCCTGGACGACCATCCCTACCGGGGCAACCAGATTTTAGAGGCGCGCGGCTGGCCGGAGGAGATCCGTCGGGCGATTCTCTCGCACGCAGAATATACCGGCGTGAGCCGCGATACTCCCATGGAAAAAGCTCTTTTTGCCTGTGACGAGGTGGCCGGATTCATCACCGCCGTGGCGCTGGTGAAGCCGGGTAAGTCGCTGGCCGAGGTCGATGCCCAATCGGTGCGGAAAAAAATGAAAGACAAGGCCTTCGCTCGCAGTGTAAACCGCGCCGACATCGTCAACGGTGCCGCCGACCTGGGCGTCGACCTGGAAGGCCATATTGCCTTCTGCATCGAAGCCATGAAGGGGATTGCAGACCGGCTAGGGTTGGACGGGAGTGCGGCAAAAACACAGGCTACGTAGGCGTCGGTCCCGAGCGCGATGGCAGACCGTCCGCCGGACCTCGATCGGCCTCCCGCCGCCCTCTGGCCGGGCGAGATCCCGGCGAAGCGCGCCCGAGCCAGTGTCTGCGGCTATCGCAACACGTGCGCCAGCTTGCCGCTCGCGATCAGTTGCGCGATTCGCGCGAAATCCTGGTACATCACGCGGTCTTTCTCCATCGTGGGGCAGACGGACCGAATCTCCGAGTAGGCGGCTTGGCCGCGCTTACCGGGCTTGAGCGGGGCGAGAAAGTCGAGGGCCTGCGCCGCAGCCATAGCTTCGATGGCCAGGACGTTGCGGGTGTTGACGACAATCCGTTTCAGTTTCAAAGAGGCGGTCATGCCCATGGAAACGTAATCTTCCTTATTTCCCGAGGTGGTGATCGAGTCGACGGACGCGGGATGCGCCAGCACCTTGTTTTCGGCGACGAGGGCCGCGGCCGTGACCTGGGGCATCATGAAACCCGAGTTGAGGCCCGCGCTCGCAGCCAAGAACGGCGGCAACCCTTCGTTGAGCGAGGGATTCACCAGCCGTTCGAGTCTCCGCTCAGAGATCCCTGCGAGGGCGCTGAGGGCGATCCCCAAGAAGTCCAGAACAAAAGCCAGTGGCTCGCCGTGAAAATTGCCGCCGGAGAGAATGTCGCCTTCCGCCAGCTCGGGGGAGCCGAGACCGCCCGTCGCCTGTGCGGTCCGCACGAAGACCAGCGGGTTATCGACTGCCGAATTGATCTCCGTTTCCGAGACCT
>DASPVG010000050.1:0-17330 GCA_035622455.1 Terriglobales bacterium | reverse complement strand
GGGAGTACAATGCTCCCCATTTTCGAAGTCAAAAAGGAAATGTCCAATCCTTAGGAGGCAAGGCGTGCGTCAAGGAGCGAAGGCTTTCGTTCTGGCGGCCGGGGCGATGCTGATGGTCGCTCGTGCCGCTGGGCAGCAGTTTCAGCTTATGGAAGCCTCGATTGACGAAATTCATCGCGGCTTGCAGAGCGGCAAGCTAACTTGCCACAGCCTAGTGCAGCAGTATCTCGACCGCGTCAAGGCGTACGACCAGCAGGGGCCAACCCTCAACGCCATGCTGTACGTGAACCCCAAGGTCGTGGAGCAGGCTGATGCCATGGACCGGCAGCTCAGAGGCGGCGCCAAGCTCAAGCCGCTACAGTGCGTTCCGGTGGTGCTCAAGGACAACTTCGACACCGCCGATATGCCGACCACCGGCGCATCCCTGGCGCTCCAGGGCATGCAACCGTCGAAAGATGCGTTTACGGTGGCACGGTTGCGTCAAAACGGAGCGTTGATTCTCGGCAAGACAAACATGCATGAGCTGGCGCTGGCCGGGCTAACGGCGAGTTCGCTGGGAGGGCAGACAAGGAATCCTTATGAACTATCGCGGACTCCGGGCGGTTCTTCCGGCGGCACCGGCGTGGCCTTGGCGGCTAACTTTGCGACGGTGGGCACCGGTTCGGACACGGTGAACTCGATTCGTTCGCCAGCTTCTGCCAATAGTCTGGTCGGCATCCGCCCAACGCGCGGGTTGATCAGCCGCACCGGTCTCATCCCTGTCTCGTTTACGCAGGACGCCGCTGGGCCTCTGGCACGAAGCGTAGCCGATGTCGCAGTCATGCTCGATGTTATGGCCGGCTACGATCCCGATGATCCCGTGACGGCACTGGGCATCGGCAGGATTCCTGCGACCTACACTGCCTCACTCGACCGCCATGGCCTAAGGGACGTTCGCCTTGGGGTGCTGCATACGCTGTTCGGAACCGGTCCTGATCACCAAGAAGTCAACCGGGTGATGGCCCATGCTCTCGAAGTGCTCAAGGGACACGGCGCAATTCTGGTAGATATCGACGATGCGGCGTTTGACACCGGCAAGCTGAACTCGGACCTCGATGTGCAAAAGTACGAATACAAGTTCGATCTCAACAACTACCTGAAAGCCCAGCCTGACCCTCCGGTACACTCGCTTGCCGAACTGATCGCTTTGGGCAAATACCATAAGGCTTCGCTGGAGAAGTTCCTCGCTTCGGCGGAAAGCTACGAGAATGGGCTGAACGAGCCGGACTACAAGGACCGGCGCATCAAAATCGATGACCTGCGGGTGCGGTTGGCGAACCTGATGGCGAAAAACGACGTGGTAGCGATGGTTTACCCACACCAGAAACGCCTGCCGGTGATGATCGGCGAGATGAATCAGGTTGAGCGCAACGGCATTCTGGCCTCACTCGCGGGATTCCCCGCCATCACGGTTCCGGCGGGTTTTTCCTCGGCAACGGAGAGCGCACCCATCGGGGTGCCGGTCGGGATCGAATTTCTCGGCCAGCCATTCACCGAGCCGAAGTTGTTGCAGATCGCCTACGGCTTCGAGCAGGCGACGCACGCCCGCAAACCTCCACAGTCTGCGCCGCCGCTCAATGGCCGCTGAATTGAGGAAGTAGAATGAAGATCCTGAAGCAACCTCTTGGCGCGGAGTGGCGATCGCGCCATTTTCAGGGCGGACCTCCCACCTTGCGATATTTCGACCGATGTTCTACGCTGGATATCTGATTTTAGAGAAATTTGACAAATACCCATCAAGCTGAATGTGAAACTAGGTTAGACCAGAGTTAGGCAATTGACGTAATATGTCGACTGCACGCAGTATAAAAGGCACAATCCGTAGAGGAGCGGCCCCTTCGTAAGAGTATGGCTTCTACCATGCGCCTCGGACGTTTGCTGACCCTGCTAGTGCTCTTGCCCGGGTGCAACAGCCTAAATCCGCTCTGTGGAAGTGCACGTCCTGTGCCTGTGCTCGATTCCGTATCTCCGGCGACGATTGCATTTTCGCAACTGCCCGCAACGATCTCTCTGATCCTGACGGGTAGCCAGTTCGTTTCTTCGTCGGTCGTGATGTTCAGCGGCACTACGGTGCCTACTACAGTAAATAGCAAGTCTCAACTGACGGCTACCGTTCCATCCTCTCTGATTACCGGTCCCGGGAGCTACAGCATTCAAGTGCAAACTCCCGCCGGGAATTCCGCCGACTTCGGCTGCTCAAGTGGCGGCAAAAGTGCGACTCTGAAATTGGCTGTCACTTAGACTTCCCATTTTGGCGTCAGCAGACGGTCGTACTTGCCAGACGCACCGTAGAAATAGGTATCTTTGGTAAAATTCGGCCAGGCAGAAAGTCCAAAAGCATTTTTTCTTCACCGGTGGGTCGCTCGATTTCGGCCTGAGCCAAAGCTTGGCTACCAGCGACTCCCTGTTTCGGAGCAGCGCATCGCTTGGGGGTTCACTCCAGTGCCGAATCACCAGCCGTCCTGAAACTCTCAGCAGCTCGAGATCCAGTTTTCCTGGCCGGCGCAGAAGTTTTGGGGAGCGGATAGGGATCGGATAACGCCGCCGACTGGAAGTCGTCTCTTAACCCGAGTGGGCTTTCTCTCGTGAGCGGGTGCACTTCCATTTCGCGATCAAGACACCGCGGTATTGCCGATCCAGCTGTTGAACGTCCAGAAAAGCAGGGCGGCCAGCCCGATCGACGCCGGTAATGTCAGCACCCAGGCCATGGCGAGGTTGCGAATCGTGCCCCACTGTAAGCCCGATTTGTTTGCCCACATTGTGCCCGCAACACCGGACGATAAAACATGGGTCGTACTCACGGGCAATCCGTAGTGATCCGCTGCGCCAATCGTGGCCATGGCGGTGATTTCGGCCGCCGCGCCCTGCCCGTACGTCAGGTGATCTTTCCCGATTTTCTCTCCCACCGTCACCACGATGCGCTTCCAGCCGACCATCGTACCCAAACCAAGAGCCAGAGCGACGGCCACCTTGACCCACGTAGGAATAAACTTGGTGGCTCGATCCACGTGACTCTTGTAGTTGTCGAGAACCTTCCAATCAGCAGTAGTAATCGGAGGCTTCTGCGTTTTCTTCATAAGCCGCAGTGACTCGCTGACCAAGTACATGTCATTGCGGAAGTTGCGCACCTGGTCTTCGGGGATCGCTGCCAGTTCCTTAAAGTTCGCCGTTTCGGTTCCAATGTCATTCACCAGGTTGCGCAGCGACATCATCGTGGCTGGCGTGAACTCACGGGTGCGGACGTACTCCTTGACGTCGTCGCGCGGTTCGGCTATCACGGCGCTGGGATTGACATACCGGTCAAGCACATTTGCCGCGTCGTGAGATACGGCAATAAAGTCTTGTGAGTCCTCGTAGGTCAAAGCGTGATTGAGCGCGTAGGCGGTGGGCACCGTCCCGATGAGAATGAGCATGATCAAACCCATACCCTTCTGTCCGTCATTGGACCCATGAGCAAAGCTCACCCCGGTACAAGTCAACACCAGTAGGGCGCGAATCCACCCGGGCGGAGGGGCATCTCCCTCGGGTGCTCGGTAAAGCCTGGGGTCACGAACGAAGAGCTTGAAGAGCTGCAGGATCGCAGCCGCACAGAGGAACCCGATAATGGGTGAGAACAGCAGCGACTTGCCAATCTTCATTGCCTGGTCCCAATCGACGCCACTCGTCGCCGTACGAGCATTCATCAACTGGTTGGCGATGCCGACCCCGATGATCGAACCGATCAGCGTGTGCGAGCTGGACGCTGGCAGTCCCAACCACCATGTACCCAGATTCCAGATAATGGCCGCTGTCAGCAGCGCGAAAACCATGGCAAATCCCGCGCCACTGCCCACCTGGAGAATCAGCTCCACCGGCAAGAGCGAAATGATGCCATAGGCGACAGCGCCGGTAGACATTGCGACTCCCAGAAAGTTGAAAAAACCCGACCATGCCACGGCCACGTGAGGGTCGAGCGAATGGGTGTAGATTACCGTGGCGACGGCATTCGCAGTGTCGTGGAAGCCGTTTACGAACTCAAATCCCAAGGCAACCAGCAGGGCCACGGCCAGCAGCAGGAACGCGAAACTGGCGGGATGATGGACATGACTCACGTCCGAGATCAGGCTGGAGAGCGCATAGACAACCCCCACCGCAAAGACCACCCCAAACACGAAAACTGCAATCTTATGCGGTCCTTTATTAATCTTGTCGTGGACCGCCGCACTAACGCGGGGCACCTCAGCAAGTTGCGGGACTTGGGGAGACAAAGGAGCTGTGGCCATGACGAACCTTCCAACAGGGGTGCGGTTCCTACCCAGTTCCGCGGAGTCTATAGTCGCAAGATGAGGCCGTCAACTGTAAGACATATTAATATTTGATGAATTGATTGCCTCGGTTGTGGTGTTCGCTTATGCTTCAAATTCTCTCCTCGAGGCTGGCCCAGCTGACAATCTGCTCCGCCACCCCCGCGAGCAACGGATACTGTCGGAAATTCTCCCATGCGCACAAATCCAGGAGCCATGGGTTTTGCGGCGCTGCTCGTAGGGGGCGCACGCACCGTGGCAGACTGAGGAGGAATATTTATGACCGCGCTTGCTCTCGCCTCTATTGGTGATCACGGAGCGCTGAACACTCGCCTGTCCGAGGACCTGTCCGAGGTCTGGATCGATCGCGATGTGAGTTGGCTGGATTTCAATCAGCGGGTCCTTGCCGAGGCTCTCGACGAGCGTACGCCATTGCTCGAAAGAGTAAAATTTCTGGCCATCTTCTCTTCGAATCTCGACGAGTTCTTCATGAAGCGTGTGTCGGTGCTGCGGCAGAAAGAAGGCGAGCAGCAGCGCACTCTCCTGCGGCAACTGCGGGAGAAGTTGCTACCCATGCTTACGAAGCAAGCCGACTGTTACCGCAAAACCTTAGTTCCCTGCTTAGCCAAGCACGGTGTCCTGCTCCGTCGCTGGGACGAATTAACCGGGCGCCAACAGGATGAGGCCAAGGACTACTTCGACTCGTGCGTTTCCGCAGCCCTTACGCCCCTAGTCATTGATCCTGAGCATCCATTTCCTTTTTTATCGAATCTGTCCACGTCCCTTACCTTCCGTTTGCAGGATCCTGAACGCGGTGAAGTTGTGTATGCCCGGGTGAAAGTTCCCGGAGTACTGAAGAACTGGATACCGCTTGCTGCCGATCTTGAGTCGGGTCAAAAACTTTTCGTCCCTCTCTCTGAAGTGATCCGTGGCAACATGCAAAAGCTTTACACCGGCATGACCATCAGCGGAATGACCGTCATACGGATTACCCGCGACGCCGAGGTGGAGATGGATGACGATTCCGCGGCTGAAGTTCGCGAGTTAGTCCGCGAACAGATTCGGCAGCGTCGCTATGAGCCCATCGTTCGCCTCGAGTTTGGCCCGGGAGCCGATCCTGCCATCAAGCAAACCTTATGCCAGCGCTTTGAATTGTTGCCGGAGGATGTGTATGACTTGGCTGAGGACATCGACTACACGACGCTGTTCGAGATAGCGAGCTTGCCGATTCCCGAGCTGCGTGATCGCCCCTGGACTCCGCTGCAAAACCCGCTGCTCCCCGAGGCGAGCTCCGGATTTTTTGCGGCAATTCAGGCCGGCGACGTTTTGGTTCATCATCCCTACGACAGCTTTGACGGAAGCATCGAACATTTCATCCGGACTGCCGCCGAAGACCCGCAGACGGTTTCCATCAAGATGACCGCTTATCGCATCGGAGACGACACGCCCTTTGTCAGGTCGCTCATCCAGGCAGCCGAATCTGGGAAGCAAGTTGCCTGTGTGATGGAAATCAAAGCCCGCTTCGACGAGGAACGCAACCTTCATTGGGCGGCCGAACTGGAGCGTGCGGGTGCGCATGTCACTTTCGGCGTAGCTGGACTTAAGACCCACGCCAAGGTTGCTCTGGTCGTGCGCAAGGAAGCCAAGGGACTGCGCTCCTACGTTCATATCGGCACGGGGAACTATCATGTAAAGACGGCTCGGCTGTACACCGACGTGGGGCTGCTGACCTGCGATCCATTGATCACCCAGGACGCGATCAACCTTTTCCATTACCTGACCGGCCGTGCGCACGTTCCCAAGTGCTTTGCCCTCCTGGTGGCACCGAAAACCATGCGGCCGCGGCTGCTGGAGTTAATCGCTCGCGAGGCGGAAAATCATCGCTCCGGCCGACCGGCCCGAATCATCGCCAAGATGAATCAACTCGAAGATCCAGACGTGATCCGGGCCGTATGTGAGGCTTCCCAGATTGGCGTGCCCGTCGACCTGATAATTCGCGGTTTCTGCTGCTTGCGGCCGGGGGTGCCGGGCCGAACCGAAAATGTGCGAATCCGATCCATTATCGGACGCTTTCTCGAACACTCACGGATCTTTCATTTTGCGAATGGCCAGGAGAATCCGACAGCGGGCGATTTTTACATCGGTTCGGCCGATTGGATGCACCGAAACCTTTCCAAACGGATCGAGGTGATCGCTCCTGTACTTGCCGCCGGTCCCAAGGAAAGATTGTGGGAAATCTTAGACATCTGCCTTCGTGACCATCGACAGGCATGGACTTTAGGTCCTGACGGCACATATACCCAATTGCAGCCACAGGGAAATTCAGAGGGTCCGGAGACAATTGGTGCGCAACAAAGGTTGATGGACTTAGCACGTTCGCGCGCGGGCGCATAGAGCCGCAACGAGCGGCGGAACATCGAGGGAGAAGGCGTTCGGAATCAGCGGACTGTTTTTCGCGCTCACGATCCCGTAGGCCTTGCCGGTTGGTATCGGGAGCATCTCGGAATCACGCCTGTACCTTCGGACTACGAGCATGAGGGGAGCCTTCATCAACTCGGCCATTCTCCTACCGACGCGCGGAGCGACCCATCGAATGTGAATCGCACCGAGCACAAAGCCCGCTATGAACACGACGGCGAAATAGAGTGCGCCTGCTTTCACCGCATCCCATATGCTCCCGTCAAGGACGGCTAGTGCCGAAGGCATCATTTCGGGATCCGATGGTGTGTTTTGACTAGACTCGCCTTTCGGTCGATGGACGCCCATATACAACCAAACGCTGAACGTCTAAACTGCAGGAAGAGCAGCAATGTCATCGTCGTCGATCAGAAAACACGCGGGCCCTGGCGTCGCGAGTGATCAGCCTGTCGTCCCGGAGCCTTCGTTCGCTGAGCGTGCCCGGACCTTGCTGTACCTGGGACGCATTGGCAGTCTTTCGACGCTTTCGCGTAAACAGCCGGGTTTCCCGTTCGGATCGGTGATGCCCTACGGGTTGGACGATCGCGGGCGTCCCATCTTCCTCATAAGCACAATGGCGATGCATACCCAGAACCTTCAGGCGGATTCTCGTGCGAGTTTGCTTGTGACCCCGCCTGAGGCGAGCGACGATCCGCTAGGGGCGTCTAGAGTGACGGTAATCGGAAGTGTCTTGGCAATGCCGGACCCGCAGGTGCCGGAGGCTCGTCAACTTTACCTGGCTCGGTATCCTAATAGTAAGTACTGGGTGGACTTTGAAGATTTCTTTTTTTACCGCATGGAGGTTGTGGACGTCTACTACGTGGGTGGCTTCGGGGTGATGGGCTGGGTAAGTGCTGCCGAATATGAGCGCGCACAGCCCGACCCGCTGGCTGACGTTGCCGACGACATTCTCCGCCACATGAATGCCGATCATGGAGACGCGCTGATTCTGCTTGCCCGGGCATTGGCTCGAATTGACTCGCAGGCAGCAACCATGTCTACAATCGACCGCCTCGGCTTTTGCTTGCGGTTGAAAACTCAGGAGGGTATGCGGGGTACGCGCATTGCGTTCCCCCGAGAAGTGAGCGATTCGGCACAAACCCGCAAAGTCTTGGTCGAGATGGTCGAGCAGGCGCGTGCGAAGGGGAAAAGTCCTCAGAACGGCTGACACTGCTTCGCCACTGGTCTTCGTTCGCAGTGATGGGAAAATACGTCTGCCAGAAGTGCACCTGCCCTCAGCCATCAACTTCTTCTTTTGCAACGGGCTTCCCCAAGCCCAACCACCGTCTGGCCTCCTCCGTAGTGGGAAAGACGGTGATGCTGCCATCGTTCCCACGGGCCATTTGGTACATGCGGACCTTTTCTAGCGTCTCCGTCGTCGGCACCACGAAGGCTCGCATGGCTTTGGGTGAAAAAGGGTCTTTGTCACGCGCGATCGTCATCGCCGCCTGAAAGTCAACATCCGCATTCGTAACCCCGGTAAGATCCGCAAGTTCTGCGAACTCCGAGTCGAAGGCTGGATCGGCCTTCAGTCTTTCAAGATACCCGACAATATCGTGGGCCCTAAGTTGGCCATCGAACTTTACCGTAACCAGTCGCCTCTCGGCATCGATATGGTAGTGCACTGGCATTTGGCAGTCGCCTCCCTACACCTGTTTTGAGTCTCACGGTCCTCTCCGCCTTGCACCAAGCTATCTGTCTGCGACGAACGGTAAGTATCGGCGCACCAGTGATTTACTGCTCATCGATGCCGAACGGACCCCATCTCCCGCCACTGCAAAGCCAAGCTGCTGTCTCTGGCCTCCCTCTTGCGGGGGTTTGGAGGACAGGCCGATGGCAGTCAAGAGGAAGTTGCCAACCTACGCCGTTGCTCTTTCGGTACTCGGAATTAGGCACGACACATCGTCTTCACTGCTGTCTTTTTCTAACTGGCATCTGCGGCACCGTGCCCTCGCTCTTAGTCTCGACTGCAAACCAGAGGGGCTTCCGGTCCGAGGCGATCCTTTACAAAAGTCTCCACTTCGGCTGAGGTGGGCATCGAGGATTGCGCCCCATGGCGAGTTACCGAAATCGCAGCGACGGCAGAAGCAAAAACTGCGCTGCGCAGGACCGTGGAACCGCGCATCAACCCCACCGCAAATCCGGCATTGAATGCGTCCCCGGCGGCGGTTGTGTCCACAGCATTCACCGAAAACGCTGGAACCCGTTCCTTCGGAAGGTTCTCCTGGGCGATGACGCAACCGCGTGATCCCAACTTCAGTAAAACGTTTTTGACCCCGCAGGCCAGAAGGCGATCTGCCGCCGTATAGGAATCTTGATCGCCATTCTCAATATGGGTTTCAACCAGTACTCGAATTTCAGTTTCGTTGGGCGTGATCCAGGTGATTCTGCGAAGCAGGGTCGCAGAAAGCTGGCGCGCTGGAGCCGGGTCCAGCATGAGCGGGACGTTATGGCGCTCGGAGAACTGGCCTAGGAATTCAACCGTTTCCAAGGGAACTTCAAGCTGCGCCAAAAGAAATCCCGCGCTCTTGAGAACACTCGCCCTCCTCTCCAACAGTTTGGGAGTCAAGTCGCCATTAGCACCCGGCACGACCACGATGTTGTTCTCACCGCCTCGGCCGGTCGTGATTAAAGCGACACCGGATTCTACTTCTACGGTATTCACGTAAGCCGTATTGACACCTGCGTCTTCCAACCCGTTGAGCAACTGCGTTCCGAAGGCGTCGTTTCCGATGTTTCCCACCATCAAAACCGGGTACCCCAGCTTCGCGGCCGCGACTGCCTGGTTGGCCCCCTTTCCGCCGCAAAAGGAGCTAAAGCTATTGCCAGCAATCGTCTCCCCGACCCGGGGAATACGATCAGCTCGCACGACGAGATCGAGATTGATGCTGCCGACGACAACAATGGGCTTCTGCATAACAATCAGGTTTGCTCACCTGGTCACCACGGGTGCGATCGCGATCGATCCCAGCCCAAGCAAGAAGAACAGGAACATGGCAGGAATTAGCTTGCGGGAAGCCGCAGGGGCGGTAGCAAATTCCATCAGACGCGAGTCTGCCTGAGCGATATTGTTCAAAAAAGAGAGCTCGTCTCCACCCCGGTTTTCCCAGGGTGAAACCCCAAGCAAGGCTCCCGAGAGCTATGCCGATCACGTAGTCCCAGTAAAAAAGCTGGAAGGGATATCCCGGGGTGAGTTTCATCGTGTTCGCGCACGATCGCAGACGATCATAAACAGCAGCGCGACTGCGTAGGCTTATGGCTGATACATGGCTTTCCGTTTTCAATTCGCTGCCTGCAAGCCCCTAACCGCCTTCGGGGGAGGGCGCGAGCGAGTGGGGGAAAATCGCTCGCGCCGGGATGCACGAGGTGGCCCCCTTCCGCTGAAAATTCAGCTTGGCGGGAAGGGAGATAATGCGCCCCTCGCGGCTGCCGGTAACTTATCCAAACCGGCCCGTTCTGCCGTTCCATCAGGCGCGGATGTTGTTCCACTGCGCCTGTACATATCAGTGCCAAACTGCAAGCGAAGAGGTTCGGTGAAAGCAAAATTCCGGCCCACGGAGATATCCCAATTGTTTTGTCCCGTGCCCTCGAACAATGTTTCCGAGAACGGCGCGCACTCGCCGAGAAGCTGTGCCCTATGCATTTTTTGAAACGATTCAACTACGGAACGGCGCAGGTTACTCCGGTCAGTTTGCAATTGTCAACCACAAAAAATAGTCCTGAAGCCCTTACCCGCTACTTGCCGCCGCCACTGCGCTTGCGTGCGCGCGACGGTCGTTCCAAGTCATCGGAAACCAGGGCGCAAGGCGGCCCAACGGAATTGCGCTTTCTTAGTTCGGTGGGCAGAAGCAGCTTTTTCGGCGCAAACCGCATCCCGTCGATCCTCTGCAGCAGCAGCCGGGCGGCGGTGGCACCCAACTGATAACCCGGCTGATAGACCGATGTCAGGGAGGGATCGGTCAGGTTACTGAACTCGAGGCTGTCAAAACCAGCAATGGACACGTCTTCGGGGCAGCGCAGACCCAGTTCGCGAGCCGCTTGCAGAGTGCCAAACGCCATCAGATCGTTGCACGCCAAAATGGCGGTGGGCCGCGGCAGCATACCAAGCAGACGAACTGCTGCCTGATAGCCACTCGGCGCATCGAAACGCGCTTCCTGCACGAATTCGGGATCAACAGTGAGATTGGCTTCCTGCAAGGCCCGGGTGAATCCTTTCAATCGCTCCGCCGCGTTGTTTAGCTTGAGCGGTCCGGTAATCACCGCCAGACGCTTATGGCCCATCTGAATCAAATGACGGGTCACCCGGTAAGAACCCTCTTCATTGGCAACGAGGACGGCGTCTCCTTTCCAGCCCTCTGGCACCCGGTCAATGCAGACCACAGGAACGGAAGCGGAAGCGTAGGCGCGCAAGTGACCGGTAATGTCCGCGCTGGCCGCCGGAATGATTAGCAGACCCGCAATGTGGTAGGAACGTAGCTCGCGAACATACGAGGCTTCCTTGGAAGGATCGTTATCGGCGTTGCATAGAATGACCCGGAAAGAACGCTTGAAGGCAACGTCTTCCACCCCTCGAACCACGCCCGGAAAGAAGGGGTTGGTTATATCGGGAATGACCATGCCCAGCATGTTGGTCTGATTTCGTCGCAGCCCGCGGGCCAGCGCGCTCGGCTGGTATCCGAGGGTATGAATTGCCTCGAGTACACGGTCGCGCAGTTTCGGTCTGACCGCGGCCGTCTCGTTGATAACGTGAGAAACCGTGCCGATCGACACGCCTGCCAGTTCAGCAATCTGGCGCATCGTTACAGGTCGAGTCATGCTCGCTGCTCGAGGACGTGTGGCGTTCGAACGTATGAAGCGAACTCGGCGTTACCACGAAATGGGGAGGCGCCGAGCGTTGCAACAGTTGGGTGTGTCTCCCTGTTTAGTTTCCGCCGCGGGATCATACACGTCGAAACTCGTGGCAACTGCATCCTGAAATTATTATCCATGAGTCGTTAAAGGTAGCACGATTCCTCTTCTCGGCAAGCAGCTAACCCTGTACGGGAAATTCCCTCGCCCGATAGCCCTTCCCAACCCAAGCTCGCCGGTTGGCAGTACCGGCTTCCGGGCGAGAGCGCCGGACCACTTGCTCTCCCAAGGGCCAGCGATTGGCTTAAACGCCAGAGCCCAGCATCGACATCGGTTCCCGGTCTTGGCTCACTAAGAAAGGTGCTACCCCGCGCTCGATCGTGCTGTGGCGCTAAAAAAAGATTCTTCTGGTACGCGAATCTCTCTTGCTTTGCGTCACAGCGTCACTTACTCGAATAGTTCGTAGTGCATCACGGTCGGTTCAAATTCGAGCAGGTATTTCTCATCTTCCGGATAGTATTTAGCGACCGCAATATCTGCGCCCGCAAATGCTACGATTGCGTCGTGCGACTCCCAAAAGGAAAGGGTGATGAAGTGTGCTACTCCATCGTCCATCCGGCGCAGAACCCAGGCCCCCTTATTGCCGCTCGTTGCTCGATAAGCAGGAATGCCTGACTTGAACAGGTATTCCAGATACGCTGTTGCATCGCTTGCCTTTGTCTTCCCATGCCAGATTCGGGCGATCATTGATTGACCTCGCTTGAAGGTTTACATCCGAGGGGTACGAGCATTCGAGCGGTTGCGCATTTGAGCTCGCTATCAGGACTATAGAGAGTATAGAGAGCGCCGAACGAGCGATCCAGATCAGGGTTGTTCGCCGTCACTGTTGGCAGACGATGCATCGAAGTACGCAAAGAAGGAGGCAGCGATCTTCCGGGCACAAAGTCTCTAGCCGCTTGGCTTGCTTATAGCTACCGTAATTGGCTTTTAAGCCCGCTAGACGCCTGCTCCAGGTTGTTGTCGACACAGGCAGTAGAACCCCATTCCTGTCAACGACTTCTCCATTGTCAGTTTTGACAGGGGAGGCGAATGCCCGAAGTATATGAGAAACTCTAAGACGTAGTCAGTCGACTCGGGAGCGATCTTCAGGGCACGAAATCTCTCTCTTGAACGGGGTCGGAAAATGGGTATCCGGCCGATTCGCTGGCCTGCCTGGCCACCAGCCTTCGCGACTTGCCGTGACTGTCGGGCCGTGGTGCGGGAGCGCTCAGGGCGGCTTGCAGCTTGGCTGCCAACCAGGACCGTGCTCGCATTTTTTGTCTCTTGCTTTCTCCTCCAGCTTGTTGGCAACGCTCAGGTAAAGGAAGTAAGGCGGGTTCTTATCATCTACGAATCAAGCCCTTATTCTCCTCTCCCCAATCTGGTCGACCAGGGAATACGAACTGCCCTCGAACATTCGCCCTACCAGGTCGAGTTTTATCACGAACACATGGAAACCGCGGCATTTCCTGATCCAGCCGATCAGCAACTGTTTCGCGATTTCTACCTTCGCAAGTATCAGAATCGCAGACCGGACCTGATCATCGCGGTTGGGCCAGCCCCGCTCGAGTTTATGGTTGAGACGCACAAGAGATCGTTCCCGGGAATCCCTGTTGTTTTCTGTCTTCCTAACCGGATACCAAGCGATTTTACGGTTGATTCTGACTTCACGGGTGTAAAGGGCGACATTGCGCCCGCGGCGACTCTCGCTGCGGCCTTGCGGCTTCGGCCGGGCACACAGCACGTGGTTGTGGTGGGTGGCACATCGCCTTTCGATAAGCAGCAGAACGCTAGTATCACGGGTCAACTGAAGCCGTTCGAAGACCATCTCGATATTTCGTACCTTACTGATCTCACCATGCCCGACCTTCTCGAAAGGCTAAAGAGGTTACCCAGTCACACCATCGTCATACTTGGTGCGTTGGGGAGGGACGCGGCGGGAACTCGGTTCACTTTGGCTGAATCAGGTCCGATGGTTGTTGCGGCTGCGAACGCGCCAGTTTTTAGCCTGAATGACAGGGCCCTCAATCACGGAGAAGTGGGAGGGAATGTCTCAAACGCCCTTGAACAAGGCAAGATTGCTGGAGGCATGGCATTGCGGATACTCAAAGGTGAGAGGCCGCAGGACATCCAGCCGGTGAAAGACGAAACCACTTACATGTTCGATTGGCAAGCTCTCAAACGTTGGGGGATGAAGGAGAGCGATTTGCCGCCAGGCAGCATCCTGCTCAATCGGCGGCCAGGTGTCTGGGAGTCCTACAAGTGGTTCATCATTGGCTGCATTACTTTGATTCTGTTGGAATCCTTGCTGCTTTGTGGGCTCGTGTTCCAGCGCAGGAGACGCAGGAAAGCGGAAAACGAGCTCGCCGTTACTTATGACCGGTTTCGGCTGGCAGTCGAAGCCGGGAGGTCCGTAGCATGGGATTGGGATGTCAAGAGCGGGCGGGACCGGCGGTTCGGTGATCTCGAGACCATGTTCGGAATCAAATCGAGCGTCTACTCCGGCCGCGTCGAGGAATTTCTGTCTTACATTCACCCGGAAGACCGAGATCTCGTCTCGAAGGCGATTGCCGGTTCCAGAGAAGGCAGGCAACCGTATTTCGCAGAATTCCGCGTGGTCCGACCTGACGGAGCCGTGCGTTGGATCACCGCCCAGGGAATCTTCTATTACTCGGACCATGGCGATCCGGAGCGGATGATCGGTATGGCAGTCGACATCACCGAGCGAAAACGGGTGGAACAAGAACTGCGCGAGAGTCAAGATCGGCTGGCAGGCATCGTGGGGTCGGCAATGGACGCCATCATCGCCACCGACGAAGATCGGCGGATCGTGCTGTTCAACAATGCTGCGGAAAAAATGTTCGGATGCGCCCAGGACGAGGCTCTCGGAGCTAGTATCCATCAATTCATTCCTCAAGGCTTGACCGCGGAGAACAGAACAGCCTTACCAGCCGCAGGGGAGACTCGTGCTACGGCCGGTGCCACCGGCGAGCTGGACGAGCTGTGGGCGGTCCGCAGGAACGGTCAGAAATTCCCTATCGAGGCATCCATCTCTCATGTCCGATCCGACACGAGGATGCTGTCTACCGTCATCATTCGAGATATCACGGAACGCCGTCAGGCCGAGGAGTCGGTGCGAGAGAGCGAGGAACGCTTCCGTTCAGTCGCTAACACCGCGCCAGTGATGATCTGGATGGCCGATGCAGATCAGCTCTACACGTACTTGAATAAGCCTTGGCTTGACTTCACTGGCCGGTCCATCGGAGCAGAGCTCGGGAACGGCTGGTTCGAGGGCGTTCATCCGGAAGACCTGGAGAGTTGTCTCGATGCCTACACCCAGGCATTTGATCGCCGGGAATCTTTCCAAATGCAGTATCGGCTGCGACGGCACGACGGACAATACCGCTGGGTCTTCGACACCGGAGTGCCGAGATTCAACTGGGACGGTTCTTTTGCCGGCTTCATCGGTTCTTGCATCGACGTTACCGACCGCAAGCTAGCCGAGGAGGCCCTGGCTGACATGGGACGTCGATTGATTGAAGCCCATGAAGAAGAGCGCACCTGGATCGCGAGAGAGCTGCACGACGACATCAATCAGCGAATCGCGGTGCTGGTAAACGAGGTGGACATGCTCGAAGAAGGTCTTCCCGAGTCGATGCTTGAACTCCACGATCAGGTTCGTCAAGCTCGCCAGCGCCTAGCGGAGCTGGCAGGCGACATTCAGAGTCTCTCGCACCGGCTGCACTCCTCAAAACTTGACTACCTGGGCATTGCCGCGGCAGCCAGTAGCTTCTGCAAAGAGTTTTCCGCGCAGCAAAAGGTAGAGATTGACTTCAGCCATGCCGGGATCCCGCGAAGTGTGCCCAAGGAAATCTCTCTTTGCTTATTCCGAATCCTGCAGGAATCTCTGCAGAATGCCGTGAAGCATAGCGGGGTTCGGCAATTCCGGGTCGAATTGCGCAGAACAGCTAACCAGATTCAACTGACGGTCAAGGACATGGGGGTTGGTTTTGACCAAGACGATGCCAAGAGCCGTCACGGGTTGGGACTGATCAGCATGAGGGAGAGACTGCAATTAGTTAAAGGAGAACTTTTTATTAAATCGGAACGAGGCGGTGGCACCACGATTTACGCTCGCATACCGTTTAAGGAAAAAGAGTATGACGTAAGTTTGGCGAGTGAAAAATGAAAGGAAGGTATTAAGGGAGGGTAATTTCTGGTTGTTTCCAGTTCCGGCAAACGAGAATGATGTTCCTCGTGCTGCCTACCTGGTCACTCGTTTCCCTGCAACGGTTCTACCGAACCGCCACTCTTACTCTGACAATTCAACATTCTGGTTCGGTTGGGGCTTTGGAAAGACTCAGAGACGTAAGATTTTGCTTCATCCCCGCACCTTAAATCACCGCAGTTGGGAACGAGACATCTGGCATAAATGACAGTTCTATGTCTGCCAGGCCCTAGCTAACATCCGGCTCGTGTTACCCAATCTTGCGGGCGACAAAGATCTCCGACGGTATACCTTTGAGGTCAATCGCTGTTGAAAGTGAGTCTGTTTCAGAAAAAAATAAGGCAATGGGAGTTCGATAGTCTGCTCCGCGTTCGGCAGCTTTTGTAGCCGCTCCTTGGCGACACACAGGGGGAAGTCCATGAACCTCAAACGAAAGGGTGAGACCTTCCGCTCTCTGCTGGTGGTTCTCTGCACCATGGCACTCGTGCCTGGAGACTCTCTGGCCTATGGTTCGCCTCGTGAGCAGGCGTCTGCCACCTCGCCGCAGGACCAGGCGTCCAAGATTCCACCCGATCAACTGGATTCTTTGGTGGCGCCCATTGCTCTTTATCCCGATCCGATGCTTGCACAGGTTCTGGCTGCTGCGACCTATCCCCTGGAAATCATTCAACTGCAGCAGTGGCTGGAGAAGAACAAGAATTTGAAAGACAAAGCCTTGGCCGATGCCGTGGCAAAGCAGCCGTGGGACGCAAGCGTCCAGGCTTTGGCCGCTCTACCCGATGTGGTCAAACGCCTGGCAGACGATATTCAGTGGACCACGGATCTGGGTAACGCGTTTCTGGCGCAGCAAAACGATGTCATGGACGCCGTGCAGCGTATGCGCAAGAAGGCCCAGGATAACGGCAACTTGAAATCGAACGAGCAGCAGAAGGTAGAAACCAAAGTCATCGAAAGCAAGAGTGTCATTGTGGTCGAACAGGCCAACCCGCAAGTGGTGTACGTGCCTTCCTATAATCCTGTAGTGGTGTACGGTCCCCCGGTTTATCCCTATCCTCCTATTTATTACCCGCCACCAGGGTATTACGCCGCGGGAATGGCGATTTCTTTCGGCGTTGGCGTCGCGATGGGTGCTTTCTGGAGTGGCGGCTGGGGCTGGGGCTGCGGTTGGGGAGGCAACAACAATGTTTATATCAATAACAACAACAACTTCAACCGCAACACGAACATTAACGGCGGCAACCGTAACAATCTAGGCGGCGCGCGCCCCTCGAATCCGATAGCGGGCGGGGGAAATCGCGGCAACCTTGGTGGGGCCGGCGGGGTTGGTGGTGCCGGTGGTGTTGGTGGTGCTGGTGGGGTTGGTGGTGCTGGTGGGGTTGGTGGTGCTGGCGGGGTTGGTGGTGCCGGCGGGGTTGGTGGTGCCGGCGGGGTTGGTG
>DASPVG010000049.1:0-4095 GCA_035622455.1 Terriglobales bacterium | reverse complement strand
CCGCAGGGATTTCGTGATGGTGTCGTTGCCTTTGCTATTGGGCATCGGTTCGATCGGCTGCGGGGAGAAAAGTAACCCCCAGGAACAAGCACCTCCACCCCTCAAGGTGGAGCGGGTTGAGGATCGCAACGTGTTTCAGGTAGACAATCCCGAACGCTTTCAATTGGCGCAGGCACGGGAGTACCTCGCTTACCCAAAGCTGAAAGTCACGGGTACCGTAACTCCCGATATTTCGCGAGCCGTCCCGGTCATTTCAATCGCCACCGGCCGGGTGGTCGAGATCGATGCGCGCTTGGGGGACACGGTGAAGAAGGGCCAGGTGTTGCTCAAGGTGCAGAGCGCAGACATTTCCGGCGCCTTTTCCGACTACCGAAAGGCGGTGGCTGACGAACAACTGGCCAACATTCAGTTAGAGCGTGCCAAGCTGCTGTATGACAAGGGGGCTATCGCGCTGAACGACCTGCAGGTGGCACAGGACACCGAAGCCAAAGCCAAGGTCGATGTCGAGACCTCGGCCGAGCACCTTCGAGTGCTGGGCAACCCGACCCTCGATCGCCCGACGGGTATTGTCGAAATTCGCGCCCCCATCTCCGGTGTGATCACGGATCAACAAGTCACCAATGCCGCCGGAGTGCCGGGATTGGGATCCCCCAATCCCTTTACGATCTCTGACCTCACATCGGTCTGGGTGCTTTGTGACGTGTACGAAAACGACCTCGCCGACGTCCGCCTCGGAGACCGGGCGGATGTTCGTCTGAACGCTTATCCTGATCAGGTCTTTTCCGGAACTATCGGCAACATTGGTCCGATTTTGGATCCGAACCTTCGAACCGCGAAGGTGCGGATCGAGATGCGCAATCCCGGCCTCATGCGTCCCGGCATGTTTGTGACAGCGACCTTTTACGGCAAACGGAAACAAAGTCGAGCGGCCGTTCCTGCCACTGCAATCTTGCACCTGCACGATCGTGACTGGGTCTATGTTCCGCTGAAGAACAGTCAGTTTCGACGCACAGAGGTTGTCGGCGGCGACATGCTCCCCGACAATATGCAGGAAGTCGTTTCAGGAATTGCACCCAGCCAACAAGTCGTAGCCAACGCCCTTGAATTCCAAAACTCGGTGGAGCAGAAATGATTCGCGCGCTCGTCGATTTCGCTCTGAACAACCGTTTCGTCGTCCTTAGTACGGCGATCCTTCTCTTCATTTGGGGAATGATCGCGTTTCACAACTTGCCGGTCGAGGCCTATCCCGATGTGGCGAACACCTGGGTACAGATCATCACGCAATGGCCTGGGCGAGCCGCAGAAGAGGTCGAGCAACAAGTCACGATTCCCATCGAGATTCAGGTGAATGGCATTCCGCACCTGCAGCACGTGCGCTCCGCCTCCCTAGCCGGATTGTCGGTCGTGAACCTAATTTTCGACGACGAATCCGATAACGACTGGGATCGCCAGAAAACGCTAGAGCATCTGTCGCAGGTCACGCTTCCGCCGGGCGTCAGCGGGGGTATCGGTCCCGATTTCAGTCCGGTTGGCCAGGTCTACTGGTACACCCTGGAGAGCACCAATCCTGCTTATGACCTCATGGAGTTGAAGTCTCTGCAGGATTGGGTGGTCACCAAGTACATCAAGTCGGTACCCGATGTGGTCGACGATTCATCCTTCGGGGGTATCACCAAGGAATATCAGATACGCCTGGACCCAGACAAACTGGTCTCCTACGGACTGAATCTGGCGCAAGTTGAGACCCAACTCACGAATGCCAACTTCAATGCCGGGGGAAGTTTCATCGAGCAGGGTTCCCAGCAGATCAACGTGCGCGAGGTAGGCTTAGTCACCGATGTCAGGGACATCGAAAAGACCGTACTGAAAGCGCAAAATGGCACCGCTCTTCGGGTGAAGGATGTTGCCGTAGTCGCCCAAGGCCCTAAAATCCGCCTCGGGCGGATCGGAAAGGCAATCCATCGATCGGACGGCGTTGTCCAGGATGACAACGACGTAGTGGAAGGCATCGTGTTTCTGCGCAAAGGGGCGGACACAGCGACCATGCTGAAGGCGCTCCATGCGATGGTCAACCGGCTCAACAATCAGATTTTGCCGCCCGGCGTGAAGATTATCCCGTATCTCGATCGGGACGATCTGGTGCACTACACAACACACACGGTGCTCCACAATCTCGCCGAAGGAATGATCCTCGTGGTGATCATCCTCTTCATTTTCCTCGGCAATGTTCGCGGCGCCATTATTGTTTCTTTGACCATCCCCTTCTCTTTGCTTTTTGCCTCCATCTGCCTGAGCCTCCGGCATATTTCCGCGAACCTGCTCAGCCTGGGTGCCTTGGATTTCGGCATGGTTGTGGACGGGGCGGTCGTGATGATCGAGAACATCGTCCGCCATTTGAACCGCCCCGAGGAAGCTCCTCTTACCATCCTGGAACGAATCCGCACCGCGGCCCACGAAGTTCAACGACCGGTCTTCTACGCGATTGCGATCATTATCACTGCCTATCTTCCCATCTTTACCCTGCAGCGGGTGGAGGGGAAATTGTTCAAGCCCATGGCATGGACCGTGGCCTATGCTTTGCTTGGGGCGTTGCTGTTTTCCATGCTGGTGGCACCTGCGTTGGCCAGCCTTCTGTTTCAAAAGGGCGTGACACAGTGGCAAAACCCGGTCATGCGGTACTTGACTACGCGTTATCGCGACGACGTTCATTGGGCAATCCGCCATCGCCGCATCACGATTGGGAGTGCACTCTGTCTTTTCCTGTTGGCGATTTACCTCGCTTTCGGCGGCGTCATAGGATCAGAATTCCTGCCGCACCTGGACGAAGGTGCGATCTGGGTCCGTGGCACCATGGCTCCCAGCACGGGTCCAACGGAGAGCGCGAGGATCGCAGACCGCGCGCGGCAAATCCTCTGTTCGTTTCCGGAGGTCCCGCAAGTGGTCAACCAAATCGGGCGTCCGGATGATGGGACCGACACAACCGGATTTTTCAACGCAGAATTCTTTGTCGACTTGCTGCCCAAAGAGAAGTGGCGTCCGGTCTTTCATCAAAACAAAGAGCTCCTCATTGCAGCGATGGACCGTGAACTGGAAAAGATTCCGGGGGTCTTTTGGGGCTTCTCGCAACCGATCTCCGACAATCTGGAAGAGGCGGTCAGCGGTGTAAAAGGCGCGCTGGCCGTCAAAATCTATGGCGACGATCTGAAAACTCTGGAAGAGAAAGCCGACGAGATCGCTGCCGTGATGCGACCCATTCGAGGCGTCGAAGACTTAGGTGTCTTTCGAGTTCGCGGCCAGCCCAATCTCAACTTCACGGTGGATCGCAATCGGGCTGCGCGTTTCGGCATCAATATCTCTGATGTTCAAGACGCAATTCAGACCGCAATCGGAGGGAACGCACTGACGCAGGTGCTTATCGGTGAGCAACGGTACGATCTGGTCCTGCGCTACTTACCGGAATATCGAGAAACGAGGGAAGCAATCGCGAACGTGCGTTTGTTGGCGCCTACGGGGGAGCGCGTTTCCCTCGTGCAGCTGACCAAAATCGACGTACAGGACGGAGGTTCAGAGATCTACCGCGAAGCCAACTCGCGTTACGTAGCGGTCAAATTCAGCGTGCGGGGCAGAGATCTGGGCGGCACTGTCGAGGAAGCAATCAGCAAGGTCAACGCCAGGGTAAAGTTGCCCCTTGGATACACGATTGATTGGGCGGGCGAATACGAAAGTGAGAAACGCTCCGAAAGGCGACTACTGCTCGTGCTCCCGCTGACCATCCTGCTCATCTACATCATCCTGTATTTCATGTTCAAATCCGTAAAGTGGGCGCTGCTGATCCTCACCAATGTAGCCATGGCGCGTATCGGCGGACTGCTCGCACTTCTCATCACACATACAAACTTCAGCGTTTCTTCCGGGGTTGGCTTTCTGGCTCTGTTCGGAGTTTCAGTCCAAACCGGCGTCATCATGTTGGAATATATCAATCAGCTTCGGGCGCGCGGCTACGACATCGAGGAAGCCGCGGTGGAAGGTGCCGTTCTTCGGCTGCGACCGATCCTGATGACGATGCTAGTCGCAACCCTGGGTTTGCTGCCGGCG
>DASPVG010000048.1:0-15545 GCA_035622455.1 Terriglobales bacterium | reverse complement strand
GCTAGCTCCGGAATTTGTTTTGTTCGGGGAAGATGCCGGCCGGATTGTGATCTCTTGCGACCCTGCTAATCTCCCACCAATCAAGGCCGTAGCGGAGAAATACGGTATTTCCGCGGAGCCGATCGGCGAGACCGTCCGGGACCACCTGGAGATCAGAGTGGATGGTCGCGGGGTGATATCGTCCCCGGTGCGTGCTCTACGGGATGGCTATGAAAACGCCTTTGAGGCAGCGTTAGGGACCCAGCCGGACGCCCGCGCCGCCGAGTAGGGCCGGGACGCGGAGAAGCCGATTGCGGAATGCGGAAGGTTGACAAATTTCGCGAAGCCTGCGGGGTGATGGCTATCTATGCTCACCCTGAGGCTGAGAAGCTCGCCTATTTGGGGTTGCACGCCCTGCAACATCGCGGCCAGGAGTCGGCGGGCATCGTTACCTCCGACGGCGTGAGCTTGCGCCTGCATAAGGGTATGGGCCTGGTGGCGGACATCTTTGGTGAGGAAGTTCTCGCTCAGCTCCACGGGATATTGGCCATCGGGCATACGCGCTATTCGACGGCTGGCGATTCGGCCCTGCTCAATGCCCAGCCGATCCGGGTGCAGTCCAACAAGGGCACGATTGCCCTTGCCCACAACGGCAACCTGGTGAATGCAAGCCAGATCCGCACCTACCTGGAGGGCCAAGGGTCCATCTTCCAGACCAACAGCGATACCGAGGTGATCGTGCACCTGATTGCCCTGTCGAAAGAGCCAACCTTGCCGGAAGCCATGGCGGACGCTCTGCGACAGGTGGAGGGCGCGTTCTCGCTCGTCATGATCAGTGCCGATCGAATCTATGCCACGCGCGATCCTCGCGGCTTCCGTCCACTCGCCTTGGGCAGAATTCCGGCGGGCCAGGGACGCAAGCACGACACCGTGGTCTTCGCGTCGGAGACCTGTGCCTTCGACCTGATTGGCGCCACCTTCGAACGCGACGTGAAGCCCGGGGAACTGCTGGTGGTAGGTCCGTCGGGCATCACATCGCAGTTCTACGCTCCCAGCCAGCCCCAATCGAGCTGCATCTTCGAGCATGTATATTTTTCTCGGCCCGACAGCTTGGTGTTTGGGCGCGCCGTCGAGGAAAGCCGGTCGGAGTTGGGACGAGAACTGGCGCGCGAGGCCCCCGCCGAAGCCGATATCGTCGTTCCGGTGCCCGATTCCGGAGTTAGCGCGGCTATGGGGTATGCGGCGGAGAGCGGAATTCCGTTCCGCTTCGGATTGATCCGCAATCATTATGTGGGACGCACTTTCATCGAGCCGAAACAAAGCGTGCGGGACTTCGGGGTCAAACTGAAGCTGAACCCTGTCCGCAGCCTGCTCGAAGGCAAGCGTGTGGTATTGATCGATGATTCGATCGTGCGAGGCACCACAAGCCGCAAAATCGTACGCCTGGTCCGCAGTGCAGGCGCCCGCGAAGTGCACATGCGGATTTCCTGTCCACCCACGATCTCGCCCTGCTTTTATGGTGTGGACACTCCATCGATGCGCGAGTTGATCGCCGCCAACAAATCCATCGAAGAGATTCGTGAGTTCATCGGCGCCGACTCGCTCGCCTATCTGTCCATCGCAGGGCTGAAGAAAGCTTGTGGCGATGGCCAGAAAACCACCTACTGTACCGCATGTTATACCGGTTGCTATCCAACCGACTGGGTGGATGTCGAGGACATTCAGCCGGCGGAAGCGCGGCGATAGCGCCACACGAGACAGGCGCCGTTCCCCCGAGTCCAAAGAAGATGGCTGGTTATGACAGACGGGAGCTCTTGCTCTTGATCAGTCGCTGAACCTTCTCCACAAACTGTCCGCTGGGCATCACTTCGGTCTCCTCTTTGCCCCGGGTGCGGACGTTCACTTTGCCAGATTCGGCCTCTTTGTCCCCAACCACCAGAAGGAACGGAACCTTTCCGAGCGAATGCTCGCGAATCTTGGCATTCATCTTTTCGTTGCGCGCGTCAACCTCGACGCGTACGCCGGCGGCCTTGAGCTGGTCTCCAACCTGGTTGGCGTAGGCGACGTGGCGTTCGGCAATCGGGATCACCGTGGTCTGCACCGGGGAGAGCCAGACAGGAAAGGCTCCCGCATAGTGCTCGATCAACACGCCAAAGAATCGTTCGATCGACCCATAAAGTGCCCGGTGCACCATGAGGGGTTGTTTACGGGTGCCGTCCTCGGCGACATATTCCAGTGCGAAGCGCTGTGGCAGGTTGAAATCGAATTGAATCGTCGACAGCTGCCACAGCCGGCCGATGGCGTCGACCAGCTTGATGTCAATCTTCGGTCCGTAAAACGCCGCTTCGCCTTCAATGGTCTTGAATTCGATGTTGCGGCGCTCGAGCACCCGCTTGAGCGACTGTGTGGCCATCGTCCACTGCTCTTCGCTGCCGACGAAATTCTTTCGGTCGTGCGGATTCCAGGTCGACAGCTCGGTTTGAAACTGCTCGAAGCCGAAGTCTTTGAGCACATCCAAGGCAAAATCCAGGCAGGCCTCAATCTCGCCTTCCATCTGTTCCGGGGTGCAGAAGATATGCGCGTCATCTTGCGTGAACCCGCGCACCCGCAGCAAGCCGTGCATGACCCCGGAGCGCTCGTAGCGGTACACGGTTCCCAATTCTCCCAGTCGGACGGGCAGGTCACGATACGACTTCAACGAGTCTTTGTAGATCAGAATGTGGCCCGGGCAGTTCATGGGCTTCAAGCGGTATTCGGCATCATCCAGCTCCATGATGTCGAACATGTTGGCGGCGTAGTAGCCTTCGTGGCCCGAGGTTTGCCACAGCTGCTTGCGCATGACGTGGGGCGTGTACACCAGCGAGTAGCCGCGCTTGATGTACTCGGCGCGCATCCAGTCTTCCATCTCGTGGCGGATGATTGCGCCCTTCGGATGCCAGAAAATCAGCCCGGGACCGGCCAAATCCTGAATCGAGAATAGATCCAGCTGCCGTCCCAGTACCCGGTGGTCGCGCTTTTTAACCTCCTCCTGTTGGTGGAGATAAGCATCCAAATCCTTCTTGGAGAAGAATGAGGTTCCGTAAATGCGCTGCAGTTGCGGATTCTTTTCATCTCCCAGCCAATAGGCGCCGGCAATGTTCATCAGCTTAAAGGCTTTGATCTTTCCGGTGGCTGGAATATGGGGTCCGCGGCAGAAATCGACAAAGGTACCGGTGCGATACATGGAGATCTTTTCCTCGGGCTGGGTGAATTGCTCGATGAAATGACACTTCATGAAATCGCCTTCTTCCTTGAACTGCGCCAGACCTTGCTCCCGGGGTAGAAACTCGTGCACGTAGGGGATATTCCGCTCGACCAGTTCCTGCATCTTCTTTTCGATCTTTTCGAGATCCTCGGGAGTGAACCGAGTCGGTCGGTAGAAATCGTAGAAGAATCCGCTCTCGGTTGCCGGACCATGGCCCAGCTTGGTTTCCGGAAACAGTTCCAGCACGGCGGCAGCCAGCAAATGGGCAGAGGAGTGCCGATAGACCTCGAGCGACTCGGGGTCCTTGTCGGTCAAAATGCGCACGGCGACGTCCTTCTCAAGGGGCCGCGTCAGGTCGACAAGGTCGCCATTGCTTCTGGCCACAAGGGCGGCATCGGCCAGCCTCGGACTGATCGATCGTGCGATCTCGAGGGCGGTCGTGCCCTTAGCTACTTCTTTGGTGCTCCCATCGGGGAGCTTGATTTGAATGCTGCTAGCCATGTAGAGCCAGTATAAAACAGGCAGAGATCAGCGGGCGGCCGCGCGGCAGCCCTGGTTAGGATTAGAGCCCGAGCCTAAGGGGTCCTTGCCGATCGTCCCGCGTCGTAGAGATCCTCCATGGCTGTGCGGACCCGGTTCGAGAGCGCTCCCATGTCCTCGAGTGTCAGACCGGCGGTAGAGATTGGCCGGCCAATGCGCATTTCGAGAGGGCGGGACTTGATGTGGTAGGTGTTCATGGGCAGGAGCTCAAAGGTCCCCACCAGGGCGATGGGGACGATATCGAGTTGCGCCTTGATGGCCAGAAAGAACGCCCCGGGCAGGAAGGGCTTGATCTCACCGTCCGGCGTCCGGCCTCCCTCGGGGAATATCACCAGAGGCATGCCCGTCTTGAGGCTCTTCAGTGCCGTACGGATGCTGCCGATCGATCGCGCCGGGTTTTGCTGGTCGATCGCGACCTGACCAGAACGTTTGAGGTGCCATCCCACGATGGGGTAACTCAGCAGCTCTTTCTTGAAGGCAATGCGGAACTGAAAGGGCAAGTACACATAGAGCACCGGAATGTCCAGGGCGGAAGCATGATTCGCCGCATAGACATGCGGTTTTGTGCTATCGATCTGGTCAAGTCCGGTGACTTTCACCGGTGAAAGAATCGTGCCTAAAATCAGTTGGGACCAGAATCGCGCAAATCCGTGGAGGATCCGATCTTTATCTCCGAACAGCGAGACTGGAATCGAGACCATCCCGAGGAGGACGGTGTAAGCCCAGATCAACGGATCGAAGATCAGATAGGAACGCAGGCAGCTGAGCCATCCGTACTGCCTGGGAGGTGGACTCGGCGTGTCTTGGTAGAGAGCGGGCGACTGATCCAAGCGCTCGGCGCTCTTGTTCTCTTCGCCAACGGATGTGTTTACTTCCGGCAAATTTAAACCTTGCCCTCCAGTCGAGAGATGGCCTCGCCCACAATGTAGGTCGAGCCAGTGACAACCACCACAGCGCGAGGAGATACCGATCGGGTTGCTTGAGCGAGCGCAGCACCGACCCCCTCGGCCGACTCGATGTCGGTGGCCACACGGTTCGCCGCCCGGCGAATCTCTTCGGCGGTCGCCGACCGTGGATTGTCTGCCTGGGTTGCTATGACCCGCTCCGCCAAGGGGAACAGAATTTCCGCCATTTCGGCAATAGCTTTGTCTCGCATGGCGCCAAAGATGAAGGTAAACGGCCGATCCGCGTAGTATTCGGACAGGGTCGATCTGAGCGCCCATGCTCCGGCGGGATTGTGGGCGACATCGAGGACGTATTCCGGTGCGTCCCGACGGGGAGGCACGACTTGGAAGCGCCCCGGCCATTCGGTCTGGCGAATCCCCTGTTCGATCGCCTCGGGCGTCACCCGAAATCCTTGCTTGGCTAGTTCCTCAGCCGCTGCGATTGCCAGCGCGATATTTCTTATCTGATGCCTCCCGACCAATGGCGACTCCACCAGAATCTGCCGGCCCATGACTTCGAGGGGATAGCGCAAGACCGGGCGGCTCGAGACTTTCTGGCTTGCGGACTCCGTGCGGGTGCCTTCTGCGGTTCCGCGGCTCCCGCTGGCACTCGGGACCAGCCAGCCTTGGCTGGCCGGCGATATAGGGGGTACATAGCGCACGGCATCGGCGGCATGGGCCTCCAGTTCCAAAATCGCGTTGCCGATCACATCCGTGGCCTGCGGGTGTTGAGGCAGAGTGACCACGACGCCTCGCCGGCGAAGGATGCCTGCCTTCTCGCTAGCGATTTCCGCCACGGTGTCGCCGAGAAATTTCTGGTGGTCGAGCGCAATGTCGGTGATGACGCTCAGACGCGGTTCCACCACATTGGTTGCATCCAAACGACCACCCATGCCCACCTCGAGCACGGCTAGGTCCACTTTCTCGGCGGCGAAATACTCAAAGGCAATGGCGGTCAGCATTTCGAAAAAACTGGGATGCCAGGGCAGCTCCCCTTCTGCGACCTGACCGAGCGCCGTACGGTCCACAAGGTCATGCTGCCAGGCGAAATCGCCGTCCGGAATCGCGCTTCCATTGATGCGAATGCGCTCATTGATTCGCATCAGGTGGGGCGAGGTGTAGAGTCCGGTTCGCAACCCGCACGCCCGGAGAATCGAAGCCAGGGTTGCCGCCGTCGAGCCCTTGCCGTTGGTCCCCGCAATCAGAACGGAGGGAAACCGTTGCTCGGGATGGTCGAGAGCTTCGAGCAGCACCCGCATGTGGGCGAGGTCAAATTTCTGCGCCGGTGCCGCAAGTTCGTGGCCCAGGGCATACATGCGGGTCACGGCGGCTTGGTATGAGCTTCCCCCCATCCACACTCCAATCACTAACAGCTTACCAGTTTCGGTTCTGGCCTTCGACTTTCGAGCGTGGCGAAGGGGATACCAAGGCCAGAGAAAAACCATCAGGAGTTTGGGGAAGACCCGATAGGGGGAGGCTTGCCTATGCCGCTCGACTCATGAAGTCCAGGGCGCGGCTCAAATACGGCTTCAGCTGCCTGCGAGGGACAACCGCGTCGAGCATCCCATGCTCGAGCAGGAATTCGCTGCGCTGGAATCCCGGTGGCAGCTTCTGCCGGATCGTCTGTTCGATCACGCGGGGTCCGGCAAACCCGATCAGCGCCCCGGGTTCCGCGATGTTGAGATCCCCGAGCATGGCGAACGACGCGGTTACCCCTCCGGTCGTAGGATCGGTGAGCACCGAGATATAAGGAATGCGGGACTCATCCAACCGTGCCAGGGCAGCAGAGATCTTGGCCAGCTGCATCAGGCTGACCACGCCTTCCATCATGCGAGCTCCTCCGGAGGCGGAAATGATGATCAGAGGGGCTTGGGTCTCAATCGATTGCTCGATGGCGCGGGTGATCGACTCTCCTACCACGGCGCCCATGCTGCCGCCGATGAAGGAATATTCCATGGCACTGACAATGACAGGGCGGTCGTTCAGCTTGCCCCGGGCATTGATCACTGCGTCGGTGAGCCCGGTCTCCGTCTGGGCTTGCGCCAGTCGAGAACTGTAGGCCTTCAGGTCGACGAAGCGCAGCGGGTCGGTCGAAACCAGGTTGCTATCGAAGACTTCGTACTGGTTGCCGTCGAGCAGGAGGGCTAACCGGGCGCGCGCATCAATGCGGAAATGGTGATCGCATTTGGGGCATACGTTCAGGTTCTCTTCCAGATCTTTTTTCCAAATGATCTGCCGACAACTCTCACACTTCACCCAAAGTCCCTCGGTTCGAACCTTCTTTTCTCCCGAGGCATCTACATCACCGGACTGTCGCTTGAACCAAGCCATAGATACCCGCGGTAGCAAGTGGTTGGCTCGCGCACCCCACCCGGGTGGCGTGCCATCTACTGGCTACTCAATACTCGATGCCACGCTGCGCCAGCACACCCTTATCGTAGGCATGCTTTAGCTGCCGCATTTCTGTCACGATATCGGCCAATTCGACAATTGTCGGATGAGCGTTCCGACCCGTCAAGATCACGTGCACCATTTCTGGTTTCTTTCTTAATGCCTCGACGACCTTTGCGGCCGAGAGCATTCCATAGCTGATGGCATAGTTGATCTCGTCCAAAATCACGAGATCCCAGAGACCGGAGTGAATGGCTTGCTCCGCCTCAGCCCAGGCATCCTCCACCATGCGCACGTCTTCCGGGTCCGGCTTCTCTCCCCCGACCTTTACAAAGCCGCGACCCATCTGCTTAATCACGAACTTGTCGCCAAACGCGTTGATCGCATCGAGTTCGCCGTAGTGCCAGGATCCTTTGATAAATTGCAGCATGAGAACGCGCATGCCTTGGCCGACGGCCCGCAACCCAACCCCCATGGCGGCTGTGGTCTTTCCCTTCCCCGGCCCGGTGTGCACAATGATCAGACCTCGACGGATGTCTGGCATAGGGAAACGAACTCTTGATTGTACCTGTTGCGTCGTAAGTTTGATGTTGGTGCCTTAGCTTCGATCACTTCGTAGCCCGGGCGAATCTTACGGCGACGACGAAGGCCAGGAACGACAGCTCGGAAGGGTGATCGATCAATGCCCAAGGTGGTAGGGGTGACCTGCCAAGATGGTAAAGGCCCGGTAGATCTGCTCGAGCAGAACGACGCGTGCCAGTTCGTGCGCAAAGGTCATCTTGCTGAGCGACATCACCATGGTGGCAGCATCCCGCGCTTCTCCGCTGAAACCATCAGCCGCTCCTACGGCAAATAAAAGAGGCAGGGAATTCCGATCTCGGTACTCCCGAAGCCAGCCGGCGAACTGTTCCGAGGAAAACTCCTTGCCCCGGGAATCGACGAGCACCAGGGCAAACCTCAGGGGACGCGCGCTTCGTTGGCAAAGTTCGAGCACCGCGGATTCGTCTTTGAGGGCTGCACTGTCGATTTCTGCGTAGCGGCGCAGGCGCTTGAGGTATTCATCGGTGAGCGCCTGGATGGTGGGATCCCTCGTCTTGCCGATCCAGGCAACCTTGAGCTTCATCCTGCCAGTTTAACCACCAAAGGCGGTATGCGGGAGGAAAGCAAAAGGGGTCGGGCGGCCTCACCCTCAAGGGCGGGCCCAAATCCCAAGCGGGTGAAATCGTCAGCCGCGACGGTTTCGACTAAGTTCTTTTGAATCTTAGGCTCTTAGGCGCCGAAGGCTCGGTCACGCGACGGGTCTTGGCGCGGGCAAGGTCGGTTGGCTCCAGCCGCTTGGCTGACTTCCACAGCCGCTCGAGGTCATAGAACCGGCGCGATTTCTCGGAGAACACGTGCACCACGAAATCAATGTAATCGAGCAGCACCCATTCGGCCTGGCGGTAACCTTCGACATGAGTGGGGCGGAGTCGTGATCGCTCCAGGCGATCTTCCACCTCATCGGAGATAGCTTGGATCTGGCGCGGGTTGGTTCCGCTGCAGATCACAAAATAGTCGGTGAAAGCTCCCGAGTCTTTTTCAAGTTCGAGAATAGTGATTTGCTCCGCTTTTTTGGACTGACAGGCGCTGATCGCTTCCGATACCTGTCGCTTCACGTCGTTCTTCTTCATTGACTCTCAAAGGTTCCATTGTAATTGAGCGGGGTTGGGCCATTGCTGTGATTAACTGTTCTTATAAAGCTTCCGCTTGCGGATGTACTCCGCGACCGCCGGGCTCACAAACCTGGTCAACGGACGCTCTCTGGCAGCAGATTCTCGAATTGCCGTAGCCGAAACGTTGTGATGCACATTCTCGAGCAGGTGTATGGTCACCCCTGGCAACACCAACTCACCCGTCGCCGGTTGTTTTCGAAACGGCTTGGTCACGGAAGGTTTCGGGCGTAATCCCTCCGGCAGCGCATTGGCGACATCCGCCAAGGAGTATCCCGGTCGGCTGGCAACGATGAACTCACACTGGCCGAGCAAAGCCTCGGGCTCGCGCCAGGCTCGAATCTCGCGGAAGGCATCAATTCCAATGAGAAAGAACAGCCGGTCGGTTTTGCCGAGAGTGGCTTTCAAGCGGCGCACGGTATCGATGCTGTAATTTACATTCGATTCTCGCTCCTGGCGGGGACCTTTCCTGGGAGTGCCGTTCAGCTCCTCCAAGTTCGGTGCTTCGAGCAGCGACGGGACGAAAGCTTTGTCGCCGAGGGTTGCCAGAACCACCATGGCATAGCGGTCGAAATAGGAGCTCAGAGGCTGCATCTGCTTATGAGGGGGCACATTCGCTGGAACGAAGTAGATCGACCGAAGAAAGCAGCGCTCCTTGGCCGCCTGCGCCAGGGCGAGATGGCCATGATGAATTGGGTCGAAGGTCCCGCCAAACAGACCAATATTCATGGTTTTGCCCCACGAGCAACCAACCTTAGCCGGTCGTGTCCTCCGCTAAACTCTTTTACCGCTTAACATTCACGGGATCGGTTGTTCCGATTCCAATCACGCCTTTGTCCTTACGGGCTTGTCCTTCGGGCCAGCGCCCAGCTGGTCGGCACCTAGGTAACTCGCAGAGTCCGAGACCCGCATCTACAGTGGTACTGCGATGCCTGTGAAGGTTCCCCACCTTCGTCCCCGCGGCGTTTCGCCAGCTCGAGCCCCAGTTCTTCGCTACGGGGTGGCCCTCCTCAGCGTCATTCTCGCCTTGATTCCTGCCTTGCTGCTTTCCGATCTTGTCGAAAGTCGCCTGGTGGTGTTTGCCGTGGCCATTATGGTCAGCGCCTGGTACGGCGGTTGGAAGCCGGGCTTAGTGGCGACCTCGTTTGCCTTAACCGTCAGCGCTTATTTCTCACTGGGCGAGGGGCATTCGCCCACTGAATACCGCAGAGCCATCATACATCTCATCCTCTTCGTCGTCGTGGCGTTCGCCATCTGCTGGTTCAACGCCGCGCTACGCTCAGCCCAAGAAGGACTGTGGCGATCCGAGATCAACTTCCGCTCGCTCGTGACCAATGCTCCCTACGGAATCTGCCGTTGCAACGCAGAGGGCACTTTACTGAACGCGAATCCTGCCCTGGTTGCCATGTTGGGCTACAGTTCGGGGTCCGAACTGGTCGGCCGGAGTTTACCAACGTTGTTTCGGGAGTCGCAACAATGGTTTACGGTGGCCGACCACTTCCGTGCCGCCGAACGCTTCACCGGGCTCATCGCCGACTGGGTTCGCAAGGACAACGCGCCGCTCACGGTTCGACTTTTCGGCCTTACCATTCGAGAGCGAGATCACACCACCTACCTCGAGCTCTTTGCCGAAGATGTTACCGAGCGCCGGGCTCTGGAGCAGCAACTCCGCCAGGCGCAGAAGATGGAGGCGGTCGGACGCCTTGCGGGAGGCATCGCGCACGACTTCAACAACCTCTTGATGGTCATCTCGGGGTATTGCGAATTCTTGCTGGAAGGAGTGAGAGCGAGTCCCGCCATCCGTGGACCGGCGGAGGAAATTTCGAAAGCGGCCAAACGTGCCATCTCCCTTACGAGCCAACTCCTGGCTTTTGGTCGAAAGCAAATGCTCACCCCCAAGGTGCTGGATCTGAATGGGGTGATGACCGAAAACCTGAAGCTGCTGACCCGCTTGATCGGAGAAGACATTGAGCTCGTGACTATTCCGGCCCCTGAATTGGGGCTGGTGAAGGCCGATCCGGGGCAAATTGAGCAAGTGATTATGAATCTCGCGGTGAATGCGCGCGACGCCATGCCGAAGGGAGGAAGGCTCACCATCGAAACCGCCAATGTCACGATCGATGGAAAATCCAGCCGTAGCCATGTGCCGGCCGAACCGGGCGATTACGTGATGCTTTCCGTGAGCGACACCGGACTGGGAATGGATGCCGAAACCCAGACGCACCTTTTCGAGCCGTTCTTTACCACCAAGGGGCCAAAAGGCACCGGATTGGGACTGTCCACGGTCTACGGCATTATCAAGCAGAGCGGTGGCTACATCTGGGTCTCGAGCGAGCCGAACAAGGGGACGACGTTCAGAATCTATCTCCCGCGAGTCAGCGAAGCTGGCGAAGAGTTGGCTCTCGAAACACCGGCGGCAGTGACCGAGGTCCCCCCAGGTCACGAGACCATCTTGCTCGTCGAAGACGAAACCACCGTACGCGAGCTGACCCGGCAATACCTGGAAGCACTCGGCTACAAGGTGTTTGAGGCGCCCGACCCGGCGGTTGCGCTGGAAATTTCGAACGCTCATGAAGGCCTGATTCACCTCTTGCTGACCGATGTGATCATGCCCGGCATCAACGGCCGGGAGCTGGCGCAGAGGATTGTCTCAGCCCGACCGGAAATCAGGGTGCTCTATATGTCCGGTTACAGCGAAAATGTGGTAGGGCACAACGGCACGCTCGAAGCCGGAATCAACTTGCTGCAGAAGCCCTTCGCATTGCCCACGCTCAAAACCAAGGTTCGGCAGGTACTCGATCGACCACTATCCGAGGAGGCTCTTATGCTCGCTCGTTCTCAGACTCGTCGTAGAACCAAGCAATCTCCGCTCCGAGCTCAACGCTACAGGCTTCACCTGCCTTTGCGATATCGCGAGGTCGGAGCGCCTGACTGGCGCGCCGGAACCACCCAAGACATCAGCCGCTCCGGCATGCTGTTCGAGGCCGAGGCGTTGGTTTTACCGAGCGTACAGCTTGAAATCAACTTGGTCCTGCCCCCGGAAATCGCCGGATTAACTTCGGCAGAGGTGCTATGCCGCGGGGAGGTTGTGCGCGCGCTCGGAGCCCAAGCACCGGCGATGAAGCCGAAGCTCGCGGCCAAAATCCTTCAATACCAGTTCCAGCAGGGTTCGCGGGTCGCGGAAGCCTAGCCTTCTCGAAGTGAGGGTCGGCCAAGCGCTCGGTTCGCCGGTGCGAGAGGCCACATCCCGCCTTCGTGCCCGAGTGGGTTCAGCTTTCTTCTGGTTCGATGGGATTCTCGGAGGTCGCGGCGGCATAGGCCCGAGGGGCCTCCTCCGCAGCCCGGTCTGCGATTTCTTTGAGCTTGGCCGCTATCGCGTATTTCAGCTGTGGAATGCCTTTGCCGGTAACGGCCGAGATGGGGAAGAACTCGAGGTTCCGTTTCTTCGAATATCGCTTCAGCTTCGCCAGCTTGCTCTTATCCGCGATATCCATCTTCGACCCTACCATGATCATCGGCTTCTGTTCCAAGTTTGCTGCGAAGCTCTTCAGCTCGCCGAGGATCACATCCACATCATGGATGGGGTCCGGCCGTCCGCTGGAGTCCGACATATCTACCAGGTGCACTAGCAGCCGCGTGCGCTCGATGTGGCGCAAAAACTGAGTGCCAAGCCCGGCACCCTGATGCGCCCCTTCAATGAGCCCAGGAATATCGGCGACGACAAAGCTTTGCCTCTCCGGCCCCTCGCCTACAACAACCACCCCGAGGTTTGGTTCGAGGGTCGTAAACGGGTAGTCGGCAATCTTCGGGCGGGCCGCGGAGATGCGGGAAATCAAAGTGGATTTGCCAACGTTGGGATAGCCGACCAGGCCGACGTCCGCCAACAGTTTCAGCTCCAGGCGAAGCACGCGTTCTTCGCCCGGACGTCCTTCTTCATGCTCTCGCGGGGCTTGATGCGTGGAGGTGGCAAACCGCGCATTCCCTCGGCCGCCTCGGCCGCCGTGCGCGACGACGATACTTTCATCCGGCCGGGAAAAATCGTGGACCCTTTCCCCGGTTTCGGCGTCGTAGACGAGGGTTCCGACCGGCACTTTCAGCACTACATCTTCGCCTTCCCGCCCGGTCTTGTTCGATCCTTCTCCGTGTCTCCCGCGTTGCGCCTTGTATTCGGGGTTAAAGCGAAAGTGCACCAGGGTGTTGTGACGCTCGCTCGATATCATGACGACGTTGCCGCCTTTGCCGCCGTCGCCGCCTGACGGCCCGCCGCGAGGGACAAACTTCTCCCGGCGAAAGGCAACACAGCCATTGCCGCCGTCGCCGGCCTTGACGCGGATTGTAGCCTCATCAATGAACACGGTCGATCGCTGTCGTTTGGTGATCCCGACGGCGGGCTCGCATGCGTGACGGCGGCACGAGCGACCGAGGCGGGAAAACGAAAAGGCCTCGTTTCCCAAGCGAGGCCGGAACGGGTTCGAGTTGTGTGGGCGGACAGACGTCTGCTCAGTCGAAACCGCTTATGTAATTTCCTCGGGTTCGATCATCACGTACTTGCCCGACGAGCCCCGATCCTTGAACCGGATGCGGCCGGTGATCTTGGCGAACAAGGTGTCGTCCTTGCCCCGACCGACATTCAGACCGGGTTTCACGCGGGTTCCGCGCTGCCGAACAATAATCGTGCCACCGGGGACCAGCTGCCCGCCAAATGCCTTAAATCCCAGCCGTTGCGAATTCGAGTCGCGCCCGTTCCGCGATGTGCCTTGACCTTTCTTGTGTGCCATAAGAGTCTCACTCGCCTGTCAGAATTGCCAGCTTTGGATTCGACCGCCCGGGAAGCTCGACAGTGCTATTTCTTTTTCTTGGGAGCGGCCTTCTTCGCCGTCGATCGTTTCGCCGTGGGCTTCTTCTTCGGGGCCTTGCGGGCCTTGGGCTCCGCGGGTTCGACCGGAGCCGCAGCCGCCTTCTTCGCTGGGGCTGGCTTTTGAACCGGCTCAGGGGCCGTGAATTTGTGCCCGTTGAACCCGATCTCGGTAATGCGCACCGCCGTAAACGGCTGCCGGTGTCCCCGCAATTTCTTGTATTGCTTCTTGCGCTTGTAATGGAAGACCAAGATCTTATCGCCGCGCCCCTGCTCGACCACCTTGCCGATCACGTGGGTATCAGGGTTCGGCTTGCTGATCTGCCCTTCTTCTGGGGAAATCGCCAAGATATCGCCGAACTCGATTCGGCTTCCCGAAGTCCCTTCCTGGAATTCCACGCGAATCACGTCGCCAGGAGCTACCCGGTATTGCTTCCCACCGGCGCGGATGACCGCGTACATAACCATACCTCCATCGATCCCGGCGCGCAGTTACCGACTGCCGGTCGCTTGCTGAATTTTCTGCTTGCTCGTTCCGCGTCGGCTCTTGGGCTACGATTGCGGACGGCTCCAGAGGGGAACCGCAAGTACAGGCAAACTCATTTAGTGTAATGTGTGCCGTGCAAGAGCGTCAATCCGTCTTCGAATGGCAGCACGTCAGCTACTCGCCCCTCGGACGCCGAACAACTCGTGCCCGCCGTATGATCCGTTAAACTTTCCGAAACTACCAGGAGGCTCGTCGACTATGTTTCCGCAACTTGCCCGATTTACGGATTTGGGGCTTCTCTTGCTTCGTCTCATGGTCGCTTTGATTTTCCTTGACAGCGGGTGGAGCCAGGTTACGAGACCCGAAGAGCGCAGCAAGAGCATCGGCATGTCCAAGGGCTTCACCGTGTTTTTGGGGGTCGCCGAGATTTCCGGCGGCCTGGGCGTTGCCTTTGGAGTTTTGACCCAGCTCGCCGCAACTGGATTGATCCTCGTCATGCTCGGCGCCATCTCGAAAAAGATCTTCGTCTGGCACACCGGATTCTGGGGAAAAAACACCTATGGATGGCATTATGACTTGATGCTCGTCGTCATGAACCTAGTTATCCTATTCACCGATGGCGGCCACTGGGTGCTGTTCAAATAGTTGGGGGAGCCGGTCAGCTGCCCAGCTTCGCCAGCACGGCCAGCAGTTCCTCATTGTTCGGTACCTGATCGAGCGGATATACCTCGGCGAATACGATCTTTCCCTGCTTGTCGACGATGAATACCGCCCGTTCGCAAATTCCTGGCAGGGGAGGATTCTCGCGGAAAACGCCGAATGCCTGCGCCACTCGTCCGTGCGGGTAAAAATCGGAACACATTGGCAGGTGCATCGTACCAATGTCGTATTTTTGCCAAGCCATGTGGCTGTAAATCGTATCTACACTGATGTCCAGGACCTGGGCATTGAGCTCGGCGAACTTCTCGCGATCGCGATCGAACGCCGGAACTTGGTCGGCTCAGGTGGGCGTCCAGTTCACAGGGTGAAAGGTTACGACCACATGCTTTTGGTCGCGATAATCACTCAGTCGGACACGGGTTCGCCGCTCTCCTTCCACCGCCGGCAGCTCAAAATCCGGAGCCATCTCCCCCACTTTCAGAGCCATGCCTTCTCCTTGTTGCGCGATTTCACGATTTTGCCGGCCAAACACGAAGGGCGGCCTCTCGGCCGCCCTCGTTGCGGATTTCGAAAAGTGGATTAAACGCCTTTCACGTTTTCGGCCTGCCAGCCCTTGGGACCCTTCACTACGTCGAACTGGACTTGCTGACCTTCCTGCAGGCTGCGGAATCCCTGTGCCTGGATGGCCGAGAAGTGTACGAACACGTCCTCCCCATTCTGGCGGCTGATGAAACCA
>DASPVG010000047.1:0-9832 GCA_035622455.1 Terriglobales bacterium | reverse complement strand
TTATGTCGCTCGCTTTCGACGGATCATCGGTTGTAGTTACTGGAGTTTCCCGCGCAAGAGCGAAACTCATGGAGAAACGTAGTTCTCTGGGACCAGAGACGTGATAAACTCCGTGCCTAAACCGATGTTCGCCCCTCATCCCAATTTGAGCGATGAAGTCAACCACAACATCGTTCAGTCGGAAATCGAAGGTGGAGTGCTGCTGAGCACTTTGCCGCCGTCCACTGTTCTTGAGATCGAAACCCAACATCACCGCTACACCGCGGTTCTGCTGGGTGGGAGTGCGGCTCTCATCTCCGGCCACCCGGAATTCTGCCCGCAGCCGGTTGAGGTCGCGATCGCAGGTTCCACCTGGGGCGGGGCGATGTTAAAGCAGCGCTTTATCGGGCGCGGGATGCACCTGGAATTTTGCCATCCGGACTATCAGAACCCGATCGTTACCTCCCGCATTCAAGAGATTCGTGAGTGTGGGCAGGTTGGTCCCGGCGAAAGGCAAGTCGGCCTGGGCCAACCGGAGTGTGGCGTGGGCGATGTTTGCCCTTATGACTGAACGCGAGGGCAGGCACGCCGCCAAGGTAGTCGGCTTATCCTCCCACCTCGCAGGCGCTCTCTACCCTCTTACCTCTAACTTTTCGGCATGTTGCTAGAAAGATTTGCCACTCGGTGATTTACTAGTGGCAGGGCCAGGGCTTGCTGCCTCCGGCCCCGAGACCGCTGAAGCATATGTCTCATCAACAGTTGACAGCAGAGCAAGAACATCCGTTACTTTCACCGCCGGAGTTGAGCGCGCGCTTCGAGCAGGTAGGGCAGGAACGCTACCATCACCGCCATCCCTTTCATCTGATGATGCATGAGGGTCGTTTGAATCGGGGGCAGTTGCAGGCGTGGGTGCTCAACCGCTATTACTATCAAAGCCGGATCCCCATCAAGGACGCGATTATCCTATCGCGCAGCGAGGACCGGGATTTTCGTGTGGCCTGGCGCAAAAGGATCGTCGATCACGATGGCGACAGAAATAACGATGGCGGGATTGAGCGCTGGCTGAGGCTAAGTGAAGCTGCCGGTCTCCGGCGCGAAGTAGTACAAAGCGGCGAAGGGGTTTTGCCGGCGACCCGATACGCGGTGGACGCTTATCTCGACCTGGTGCGGAGTCGCACTTTTCTCGAAGCGGTAGCCTCTTCTCTCACCGAACTGTTCTCCCGCGACCTGATTGCCTTGCGGGTAGGAGCACTGAAGAAACATTATCCTTGGCTAGCAGGAGGCTTGGACTATTTCACCGCACGCTTGAGCGAGGCGCCAGAGGATGCTAAGTTTGCCTTCGAGTGGGTCGCCGAACATGCCTGCACTCGCGCCGAGCAAGAGTTAGCAGTGACCGCTCTCGAACGTAAGTGTGACATTTTGTGGGCGCAGTTAGACGCTCTTTATTTTGCCTATGTGAATCCTGCTTGGCCCCCGCCAGGAGGGTTCCGGCCGGACCAGGCTTGAGATGACACTCGAGATGACAAGCCGCCCACGCCTTTCGGCTGGATGCCGTTGGGCGGAAGCCAACCGAGCCGAACGACTGTTGCTGTTTCCGGAAGGGGCGATTCGCTTCGAAGGTACGGGGCGGGAAATTGTCGAACGATGTGATGGCCAGCACACGGTCGAGCAGATTGTCGAAGAACTACGGCAGATCTACAGCGCCGGGGATCCTGCCCGGATCGAGGAGGACGTTAAGAACTTTCTCGGGCACTTGCACCAGAAGCGGATCGTAGATTTCCAACTAGAGTCGCGGTGCTCGAGTCTCGACTCCTCGGACTGATCATACAAATGGTGTCCGCCCCATTAGCCCTCATCGCCGAGCTCACCCACCGATGCCCGCTGCATTGTGTCTATTGCTCGAATCCGCTTACCCTCGAGAACACTGCCTCCGAGCTCTCGACCGAGGAATGGATGCGCATCTTCGACGAAGCCGGCCAAGTCGGCATTCTGCACGTTCACTTTACCGGGGGTGAGCCCTTGGCTCGCAGCGATCTCGTCAAGCTGACGGCGCGAGCGCGTGCCGCCGGCCTCTATATCAACTTGATTACTTCGGGCATCGGGCTTTCCGAGACGCGTCTCGAGGCACTAACTAAGGCTGGTCTCGAGCACATTCAGCTCAGCTTTCAAGGGGGACAGGAAGAGCCCGCGGACGAAATCGCTGGGGCACGCAGTCACAGCCACAAACTCCGACTCGCGCGGCTGATCCGGCAGTTCAATCTTGCCTTCACCATCAACGTGGTTGTGCACCGGCAGAACCTCGACCATTTGTCTGCGATGATTGCAATGGCCGAAGACCTGGCTCCCGACCGGCTGGAGATTGCCAACGTTCAATACTACGGATGGGCGTTCGAGAATCGCGACGCGCTTATGCCGACTCGGCAGCAACTCGAACGGTCCCAAGCGACGGTGATCGACGCCCAGGAGCGGCTCGCCGGCCGCATGCGCATCGATTACGTTGCTCCGGACTACTATGCCCGCTATCCGAAAGCCTGCATGGGTGGCTGGGGCCGCCGCCTGATGCTGATCGATCCGGCGGGGCAGGCGCTGCCTTGCCACGCGGCCAGGATGATTCCGGGCCTGACCTTCGATAATGTCCGCGAGCATTCGCTCCAGTGGATCTGGCAGCAATCGTCCACGTTCCAACAATTCCGAGGCGAAGCATGGATGCCGGAGCCCTGCCGCAGCTGTGAACGCCGCAGCGAAGATTTCGGAGGTTGCCGCTGTCAGGCGTGGTTGCTGACCGGAGATGCCAAGGCAACCGATCCGGTTTGCTCTCTAGCTCCCTCACACCCTCTGGTGGAGAATGTTGTCGCCCACGCCAATGATGACCTTGCACCAACGAGATCCGAGTCCGTTCGACTGCCCGCCGCTTGGGTCTATCGGCAAAATCCATCCTGATGCTCGAATTTTCCCTGCCGCACGTCTCCGCCTGACGCATCGGGGGTGGTTGTCCTGAGAGGAGCGGAATTAATGATATTCTCGGCATTCGGCTCTTGATGGGCGGCGATTTCGAAGTCGACGGGTAAGGGGAGGTCAGGGATGGATTCTTTGGGGAAGAGGGTGGCGGTCCTCGGTGCCGGCAAGATGGGCGGGATTCTTCTGAATGCGCTTTTGGAGAAAGGGCTCTTGTCCCGTAAGCTGACGACTGCGACGGTGCAGCATCAAGATCGGGCGCGCAGCCTGGACCAGAAATTCGGAATCCCGGTTGGAACCGATAATGCAGAGGCTGTGCGTGACGCCGAGATCATCCTGGTTTGCGTGAAGCCGCAGGCTGTCGAAGGCGTCATGGAGCAGATCCGTACGGCTGTTTCTCCCCGACAATTGATTATCTCTGTCGCCGCCTCCGTACCCACCCACCACTTCGAGCGGGCCCTGGGAATCAAAATTCCGGTTGTCCGAGCCATGCCTAACACGCCCTGCGCGCTGGGCTGCGGCATGACCGGATTATGCAAGGGACAGTTTGCCGAACCCTGTCACCTCGAGATTGCGAGCTCAATTTTTGGGGTGGTGGGCAGAACCGTGGTCGTAGACGAAAAACATATGGACGCGGTCACTGGCCTTTCGGCCAGCGGCCCAGCCTACATCTACATCATTCTAGAGTCTCTGGCCGAGGCCGGTGTGAAAGTCGGGTTGCCGCGCGACATCGCAACCCTGCTTGCCGCCCAGACTACCCTGGGCGCGGCCACAGTTGTGCTCGAAACCGGCGATCATCCGGCGCTGCTTAAGGACGCAGTGACTACACCCGCCGGATGTACCATCGATGGCATTCTTGAACTTGAGGAAGGCAAGCTGCGCGTGACTTTAATCAAGGCCGTAGTCAAGGCCGTCCAGAGGGCCAAGGAACTGGCATACGGATAGCTGTCCTCAGGGCTGCGGTCCGGATTTTGTATCTTCCGGGGATAAGCCTTTTTCCGGCCTGAGCAAGGGGAACAGAATGACATCGCGGATGGTATGTGAATCGGTCAGTAGCATCGCCAGCCGGTCTATGCCGACGCCCACGCCGCCAGCGGGCGGCATCCCGTAGGAAAGCGCGCGGATGTAGTCTTGATCCATTTGGTGAGCTTCTTCGTCACCGCGTTCGCGCTCCGCGAATTGCTGCTGGAAGCGCCGCAGCTGTTCCGCGGGATCGTTGAGTTCGCTGAAGCCGTTTGCGATCTCCATCTGACCCGCGAAAATCTCCCACCGCTCGGTCCAGTCCGGCTCGTCCGCCTTCTGCTTCGACAACGGGGAAACCGCGGCAGGGAACTCGTAAATGATGGTTGGCTGAACCAGGTGTTCCTCGGCGGCTGCTTCGAATAGGTTGGCAATGGTCTTTCCCGTCGGCTCGTTCGGATCATATGGGATATGGGCATGCCCGGAGTTAAAGCGTTCCACCAGTGCTTTGACGGAATCGTGAGAGTTGAAATCCGACATCGTCGGCTTTTCCCCTGCCTGCTCCGGCCAGTAACTGATCATCGCTTCGCGCATGGTCATGCGCCGCCAGTTCGAACTCGCCCAGTCAATCTCCTCATCGCCCCATTTCCCCTTGGTGCCGCCGAGCACATCCTGGGCACCCTGAATGATCAATTGCTGGGTGAGGTCCATGATTCCGCGATAGTCGATGTAGGCCTGGTAGAGCTCAAGCATGGTAAATTCCGGATTCCAGCGCCATCCTAGCCCTTCATTGCGAAAATTGCGGTTGATCTCGTAGACTCGATCGAATCCGCCGACGAGAAGACGCTTCAGATAAAGCTCAGGCGCGATCCGCAGGTAGAGATCCATGTCGAGCGTGTTGTGATGGGTGACAAATGGCCGGGCGACGGCGCCACCAGCGATCGGCTGCATCATGGGCGTTTCGACCTCGAGGAAGCCCTGGGAATCGAGAAATCGACGCATCGACTGCAGGAGGCGGCTGCGCTTCAGAAAGACCTCCCTCACCTCCGGGTTCATGACCAAATCCACATAGCGTTGCCGGTAGCGCAGCTCTACGTCGGTCAATCCATGCCATTTCTCCGGCAATGGCAGCAGGTCTTTCGCCAGAAAGGTAAGGTCTTCGACGTGCACAGTTAGCTCGCCTGTCCGTGTGCGGAACAGATACCCGCCTATCCCGACGTGGTCTCCCAAGTCCAGCAACTTGTAGAGGTCGAACCCTTTTTCGCCGACCGCGTCCTTCTTCACGTAAATCTGCAGCTTTTGCCCGCCCTGCTGCACATGCGCGAACCCGGCTTTTCCCATCAGCCGGATGGCCATGATCCGCCCCGCGACTCGCACCTGGACCCTCGGTTTGTCCAGATCTTCAGCCGTTTTGTCGGAGTAATCCTTAAGGATTTCAGGGATCGTGCTCGTGAACTCGTAGTGCGTGGGATATGCCCTCTGTCCGAGGGCTTCGATCTGCTTCAGCTTGTCGCGCCGCAGCTCATAGATTTTTTCGTCGAGTGCCAAGGGTTTCCTTGAATTGCGATTATAAACTGCGCGTTGGTCGATTATGTGCAACCTTCTTCTTGAAGGTCTGTCCGGGCGAGCGGTACTATGGACTGGCGGTGCGAGCCCTTTTGGCTCGCGGCGCCAGCGAGTGAAACCATGCCGCAGAATTATATTCCGATCTTTCTCTTCATCGCGGTAGTCGGGGTTCTGATTCCGATCACCCTAATCGCCGCCAAATTGGTGCGCCCGGAAAACCCGCAGCGCACCAAACTCATGCCCTACGAATGTGGCATCGATCCGGTCGGTGATTCCCGCGGCCGCTACACGGTTCGCTATTACATCGTGGCTATCCTCTTTGTGGTCTTCGATGTCGAGACTATTTTCCTCTTTCCCTGGGCGGTGAAGTTTAAGGCACTGGGCACCTTCGGCCTACTCGAGATGCTAATCTTCCTCGCTATCCTGATCGTCGGCTACATCTGGATATGGAAGAAGGGGGCATTAGACTGGGTGTAAGACGCCCCCGAGGATCAAAATCTTCGATCGAGCCCGGTAGGTCTCGCCCTACGGCGCCGAGCGTCGGATGCGAGGCGATTTGCTCATAGCAGACGGAGAAATCTTCATCGCCAGCCGCTGGACCAAAGGGAATCTGTTCTTCCCGACCCGCATCCTGGTGAATCCGCAAAGAGTGACGCGAATCAAACCGCGGCTGTTCGGCAGCAACGAGGAAAGCATCGGAATTACTCAGGTAGCCTCGGTGCACATTTCGACTGGAGTCTTATGGTCAGACATTCGGATTGAGTCATCCGGCGGCACCGACCCCATCACCAGCCACGGGCATCGCAAAGCCGACGCGCGGCGCATTCGCGACCTGATCGAGAGCTACCAATCCAAGCTTCGCAGCTGAAGTACTCTCCAGGGGCCATCTTGACTTTGTGCTCGGTCTGGCGGGGCATAGGAGGACATTCTCTCAACTTTGTTGAAGGATGGGGCGGTGCGCCGATGCCTGGACCTGATTTCTATTTCAGGAAAGGATTGCTCTTTCTCTCGACACCGATCGTGGTCAGTGGCCCGTGTCCGGGAACCACGACGGTTTCATCCGGCAACGCCAGGACTTTTTGGTGTAGCGAACGGATGATCTTTTCGTACGAACCACCAGGGAGATCAGTGCGGCCGATGCTTCCGGCGAACAGTGTATCTCCCGCGAGCAACTTATTCTCGAGGGGAAAATACAGGCAGATGCTGCCTTCCGTATGGCCCGGTGTCTCGATCACCTGGGCATGGAGCGATCCGGCCTTCACCTGGTCGGCTTCTCCCACATTCTGGTCAATCTCGACTGCACCCGGAGTTGGCATACCTATCCACGCGGCCTGAACGTCGAGCATCTTCAGGAGAGCGTAGTCGTTCTGATTCAGTAAGATAGGTGCTCCCGTCGCAGCCCGCAGCTTCATCGCCCCGCCGACGTGATCGATGTGCGCATGAGTAATGACGATCTGCTTCACCTTGAGATTGTGCTTGGATATCAGGGCAAGAACGTCCTCGACGTCATCTCCCGGGTCGATCACCATGCCTTCCCGGGTTGACTCATCGCCAAGAATCGAGCAGTTGCATTGCAAGGGACCGACGGGAAGAATTTCGTGGATCATAGAGGTACCGCTGTGCTTGGTTTTGGTCAATGAGCAGCGACGAACGGCTAGCGATCACTTTTGCTGTGGCGCTATGGGCGGCGCCGCCGGCTTCGCCGGCTGTGATTTAGTCTGTGAAGGACTCAGTCCCTGAAGCACCGATTTTGGTCCGGCGCGGCGCGAAGCGACCACCGAAAGAGTAATCGAGGTCACCATGAAGATGATAGCCGACCAGGTAGTCGCTCTCGACAAAGCCGTGGCCGCCCCCCGTGGTCCAAAGGCCGTCTGACTTCCCATGCCGCCGAAAGCGGCGGCGATGTCCCCGCTTTGCCCGCTTTGCAGCAGCACCACAATGATAAGAAACAAGCAAACAATAATATGAACGATTGTGATTAGAACGATCATATGTCCCGTGACATCCTTTAGAACGGTTGAGAATGGTGCGGAAGGGGGGACTTGAACCCCCATGCCTCACGGCGCCACCCCCTCAAGATGGTGTGTCTGCCAATTCCACCACTTCCGCGGTATTGGTCTTAATGTTATCGCGTTCGGCAACCTACTGCAACGCAAGCGGCTCTAAGCTCAGCACCGGAAAACTTAGTCGGACGCGAAGCCGCGTCCCGAGAAGGCTCTGGGAGTGTCGATTTAGGGCGTGAATGATCGAAATGAGACAGCAGAATCTTCGAAACCTTGAGAGTCGATCCATGCTGCATGAGGGAATAGAATGGTTTAGCAGCAAGTAGCGCAGGAAGGCCCATGGTCGAATTTGCGGTTGGGGAAGGCAAGCTTACACTGCGGGTGCAAGGTGCTGACAAACTGTGGGCCTTCAAGAGCAGTCTCGAAGTCCAGCTTACCCACATAGCAGGTGTCCGGGCCGATCCAGAGATCGCACGCGGCTGGTGGCATGGCGTTAGGATGCCCGGCACCAATGTCCCCGGCGTGATCACCGCAGGAACCTTCTATCAGGATGGAAAACGGATATTTTGGGATGTGCATAATCCCGCGAATGCCATAGTCATTCGACTGCGGGATGAACGCTATGACGAACTGGTGGTCGAAGTGGCTGATCCCCAGGCGGCCATGAAAATCATTCAAGACGCGCTTTGAACGGTGCTTCAATTCCATCCCTTGAGCGTGGGTAGCCGGGGCAACCCGGATGAACCTAGAACCATCTCGAAAATAAGGGGTATATCGCTAATGGTGCCCTCTCGGAGCCGCCGGCGTGACAGGCGACGCGCTCAGGCTGTGCTGGCTTCGCTCATGCTGTCAGCAGTCCTCGTTGCGCGAAGCACCCCAACCAGTGCGCCGGTCCCAGCGACGAATTCCTCGATTCAGGCGATTACGCATCACGAACAGAGACCGCGATTTGGGCACAATCGAGCGCAATGGAGCGCTGCGACGAATACCTTCCTGCCTGCTTCTCCTACTCTCGAGTTTGCACCCGTCGCCTCCTCCTCGCAGCTGGCTTTCACCCTTCAAACCAAGGGCTTCAACTACAACAGACCGCCTCCGCCCGGATCCCCAAGCTAGTTCTCAGGGCTTTTATACGAATTCGCCGGGATGGCTTCACTTCTAGTCAGCGACATCCAGAGGACCCCGTCGAACCCTTTCCTTGGGCTCGCAGCTGAGAATACGGGCAAGCGATACGCGATCCGAAGGAGGTTTTTCCTATGCAATCGATAAAGATAGCAACCTTCCTGCTCCTTGCCGCAGCGGCATCCGCACAGAGCATTCCTAACGGCACCATACTGCCGGTCAAGCTGAACTCTTCCCTGAACTCCAAAAAGAGCAAAGCCGGACAAGAAATTTCTGGCAGTCTGGCACAAGATGTTCCCTTGGCGTCCGGTGTCAAGATCCGCGCCGGTACAAAGTTGCTGGGACAAATCATTGCAGTCACCAGGAGCAGCGGAGGTACCGGCGCAAGGCTCACCTTCCAGTTCGAAACGCTGGACACCGATCGCCGGCCAGTCTCCCTCACTACCGACCTTCGAGCCATTGCCTCGATGCTCGAAGTTGACCAAGCACAAGTGCCTACATCGGGTCCGGACCGTGGAACACCGAGCACTGCCTGGGTCACGCACCAGATTGGCGACGAGGCCGTCTACCACGGTGGTTGGACGGTTACCAATGGTCCGAATGTCGTGGGGAAGTCGCTGCTGTCCGGTGGCGTTTTAGTCCAGCCCACTTCCTGGCCTTGGACTCACTGCCGCGGCGAAGTCGATCACAATGATCAACCGCAAGCCTTCTGGGTATTCGCGTCCGATGCATGTGGCAGCTACGGCTTTGCGGATTTAACTATTGCGCATGCCGGGCGAACTGATGCCGTCGGGCAGATTGTACTTTCTTCGGAGAAAGGAGACATCGACGTCCGTGCTGGCAGCGGGCTGCTACTGCGGGTCATCGGAAGCACTCATTGAGTCGATTCGGAGCTCCCGTTTCTTGTTCCATTCGAGGTGAAGGTCAGCAGCTCGATCAACCTGGTTGGTTCTCATCTCTCCGGAGGTCAGACGAGAATTGAATTGCGGGAGCAAGAGTTTAGCGGAGGATCTACCCTCGGCTCAGCGGCGCTGACCTGGGCCAGGTAACCACGGTTTGATCCATACCCGAGCTTCGAACAAGGGCTGACTCGCTTTGTGCTATAACTCTCCGAGATGTCGAATGCGAGCCAGGGATCGTTCCACCTTTTTCGTTTTTCCGGGGTGGATGTATTTCTGCACTGGTCGTGGTTTCTGGTAGCCATCATTGAAATCAACGGCCGGGCAGGACGTTACTCCTCCTTCGCCTGG
>DASPVG010000046.1:0-12455 GCA_035622455.1 Terriglobales bacterium | reverse complement strand
TCATAGCCCAAGTCATGATTCTCTTCGCATTTGCTGCGCAGGCATTTTCCATCGAGGGCTATGGCACGAACGTCGTCGGCCGCCCGCGCGTTGAATTTCCACTGGAATGGCTCGAACAGCCACGACCACCCCAGAATCTCTCCGATGCCGATGGTTGAAACGATGATGGGCTTGTGCTGGGGAGCAGACAACTCCAAGGCGACCTTGCCTTCGCGAATTAGGAAAAAGGTGTTTGCGGCATCTCCTTCCTCGAAAATGTAGGTACCCGCTTTGAACCGCACATTCGAAGCACAGCTCACCATCAGATTCGTGAAACCGCCATCGAGCCCGGCAAAGAACGGGTGCTCAGCAATGATGCGTTCAAGGGTTTCCATTTTTTTCTCCCTCCCGCATCGCCCGGACCTCTTCCGTGATGTCAATGCCGGCCGGACACCGGTAATGTGACCGCAGCCGACGCATCCCGACGTCCGCCACAATTCTTTCAAGTGTTTCCATGATTTTGCTTCGCATTCTTCATTTGTTCTGACTTGCGAATTGCCGAGACCTCTTCGGTGATATCGATTCCCACCGGGCACCAGGTTATGCATCGCCCACATCCGACGCAGCCGGAGGTCCCAAACTGGTCGATCCAACTCGCAAGTTTGTGGGTCATCCACTGGCGGTAACGCGCTCGGGGCGTGGCACGAACGCTACCGCCATGAATATAGGAGAAGTCCATGGTGAAGCAAGAGTCCCACTTCTGCCAGCGCTCAGCATGCTCCCCTTTCAGATCGGTAACATCCTCGACGGTCGTACAGAAGCATGTGGGGCAGACCATTGTGCAGTTGGCGCAAGTCAAGCAACGCGCTGCGACGTTGTCCCATCGGTCGTGCTCGTAGTTTCGATAGAGCAGATCCTTGATGTCTAGCGTGTCCATGGTGCGGCCCATGGTTGCCGCCGTTCTTGCGCAGATACGATCAGCAGCCTCCATTTCTGCATCTTCTGCGGGCCTATGAGGAAGCTCCCGCAAAACCCCCGCGCCGGCTTCCGTTCCAACCTCCACCAAGAAATAATGGCGACCATTCTCCAGAACTTCAGTGAGGGCAAGATCAAAGTCAGACCTTACTCTTGGCCCGGTATTCATCGATGTGCAAAAGCAGGTCCCTCCAGCTTGAGCGCAGTTCACGGCGACCAGAAAAACCTGCTCTCGCCTCGACTGATATCTCGTTTCGACGTGCTGCCCGTGAATAAACACCCGGTCCTGGATCAGAATTGCGTGTAGTTCGCAGGAACGCACACCCAGGAATGCGATCTCATGCTTTTCGGGCACCTCTTCCTGAATTTCAAATCGATTCCCGTGCCTCTTGGCTTGCCATAATCGCACGACGGAGGGATGCAGAAAGCGTTTCCAAGAATTGGGTCCAACGGCATAGCCAAACAGAGCTTGATCGCTGCGTTGGCGCAAGCGATAGGACCCGCCAGACTGCTCGTCTGTCCAGCCCACCGGCAAATCAGCGGTGGAACTCACTGTGTCGTAGACAATTGCTCCGTCTCGGAGGGTCGGTCCAACTACTCGATAGCCTCGCCTAACCAGGGCGTCCAGCAATTGCTGAAAATTGTCGCGTTCGAGAACGAACTTGCCGTGGGCGTCAGACATAAAAGTCCCGCGAGGCTCAATTCCAGCAGCGACCGTCAAAGTCGTATGAGATTGGTATCGGCTGGACTCACCAGCCTGTACGCGGGAATCGAGGAGAAGACTATCTCGGAATCGGAACAACGTCAATGTGCACTTTGGCATTCGGTGGTGTCCCCGGTCGCTCCTCCACGTTCGGCGCTTCTGCCAGCACTCGCGAACATGGTTCAAAGGCCACAGGAGCAAGCCGTCCGATAGACACGGACACACAAAGCACCGTGATGTTGAGAATCTCCTGAAGCCTCGTCCACGGGCTCGCGTCCCCCGCATGGGGAATGGGCAGCTCGATAGAGCTATGCGCACGACCGACGTACCCCGTCTTTTTCCAACACCTCTCTGATTCGCTCGACGGCCCAATCGATCTCGTCCCGTTGAATCACCAGGGGTGGTGCGATTCGAATCACGCGGTCGTGAGTGTCATTGCATAGGATTCCTTCCCTCATCAGCGCCTCGCAGTATGGGCGCGCCGGGCTATGCAGTTCGATTCCGATCCACAGGCCCTTGCCGCGAACCTCCTTCACGACTGGGCTGCGGAGCGTTTGCAGCAGGCAGAGAAAATACGCACCCAGTTCGGCGGAACGCTCCACCAATTTCTCCTCCGACAGTACGCGCAGTGCGGCGCGCGCCACAGCGCACGCCAGCGGATTGCCGCCGAAGGTACTACCGTGGTCCCCCGGGCGATAAACGCGAAGAACATCCCAGGACGACAGAATCGCGGAAACGGGATAGAAGCCTCCGGCAAGTGCTTTACCGATGATTACCACATCGGGCCGAATGCCATCGTGCATGTACGCAAACAGCTTGCCGGTGCGACCCAGGCCGGACTGAATCTCATCGGCCATCAGCAGAACCCGGTACTGATGACAGACTCTTGCAGCCTCTTTGAGAAATCCCTCCGGCGGGATGATAATGCCCGCCTCTCCTTGGATCGGCTCGACCAGAAATGCGCAAGTGTTCGGAGTGATGGCATCCTCGAGGGCCTGAACGTCGGCGAATGGAATGATTTTGAAACCGGGTGTGAACGGCCCAAAGCCTTCGCGATACTGGGAATCCGTGGAAAAGCTTACCAGCGTCACCGTTCGTCCGTGAAAGTTGTTGGCACAGACAATCACTTCCGCTTTGTCCTGAGGAGTACCTTTGACTTTATACCCCCACTTGCGCGCAGTCTTGATGGCGGTTTCTACTGCTTCGGCCCCCGTGTTCATAGGCAAAACCATGTCATATCCGGTCAGCTCGTGAAGCTCCTTGTAAAACAAGGGCAGTTGGTCGTTGCGAAAGGCGCGCGAGGTCAGGGTAACCTTCTGGGCTTGTTCAATCAGAGCATTGAGGATCTTCGGATGGCGGTGGCCTTGATTCACGGCGGAGTAGGCGGCCAGGCAGTCCAAATAGCGTTTGCCTTCGATGTCATACATCCAGACACCTTCGGCGCGCTCGATGACGACGTCCAGAGGCTGATAATTGCGGGCGCCGAATTGGTTTTCTAGTTCGATGAATTGGCGCGTGTGCAGACACATTTCGGTGGTGAGTTCCCTATCCATAATCTTTCTCGCTTTCCTCAATCCTTCTCCAGCAACATGGTTAGCAGTGCCATCCGCACGTATAGTCCATTGACCGCCTGCCGGAAGTACAGCGCGCGCGGATCCCGGTCCACGGACCGGTCCAGTTCGACCGTCCGCGGCAGGGGATGCAGGATGAGAGCATTGGGTCTCATCTTCTGCAGAATGGCCGAGTTGATGGCAAATTGCAGCGGGTTGCTTAGACTGTACGGGGGTTCGGACCGGATGCGCGTCTGATAAACAACATCCACTTCTCCGATCACCCGCTCGATTTTCGATTCCACTTCGTATCGTATTCCGCGCTCATTTAGGTACTCCAAAATGTCTGGCCTCATCTGCTGCTCAGGCGGGCTGACCAGGAAGATCTTGACCCGCTCGAACTTTGCCAGGAGGTAGGCAAGGGATCGCGCTGTGCGCCCTTTGTCGAGTTCCCCTACGATGGCTACACTTAAGCCGTCCAGCGGCCGCTCCCGAAATATGGTGTACAGATCGAGCAAGGCCTGCGTGGGGTGCTGGCCGCCGTCGCCATCTCCGGCATTGATCAGCGGGACGGGCGACACTTGCGACGCCCGCTTGGCGCCGCCTGCATGATTGTGTCGAATCACGATCACATCCGAGTAGCTGCCGATGATGCGAATCGTATCCTCGAGTTGCTCTCCCTCGATCTCGGAGGAAAAGGTCCGTGCCTGTTCGGTAGAAAGAACCCTGCCGCCCAAGCGTTGCATGGCGGCTTCAAAGGACAGTCTGGTTCGTGTCGAAGGCGCATAGAATAGGGTCGCCATGATGCGATTCTGATACTCGAGCGAACCGCCGCGCGCCACCACCCGTTCCATGCCCCGCGAACGTTCGAATAACTCCATCAGCAGGGGCAAGGTGAATTGCTGCGATTCGATAACATGCGTCAGCTTCCTGTCTTGGTTCGGCCCGGGTTGCACTCGGCCAGTTCCAGACAAAACGTCCGGAGCCAGGATCTGCTGTTCCATACGTCACCTGCTCTCGACCAGCAGTTCGCACCGCTCCTGGGTCTGGACCGCCACCGGCACTTGCTTTTCCAACACCACGTGAGTACCCGCCGATCCGGCGACGGCCGTGCACAGGTTCTCCTCCGAGGTGATGATCGCCTCGCGTCCACCTTGGTTAAGAAACCGCAACACCGACTCGACCTTCGGCCCCATGTTGCCCGGCGGAAAATGTCCCGCCGCAGCATAGTTCTCGAGCTCCCGCGAGCTCACGACGCGGAGCGGCCGCTGCTCCGGCTGTTTGTAGTTGAGGTAAACATAGTCTGTGTCGGTAGTAATGACGAACAGATCTACGCCGAGGCGTGACGCCAACAGCGCGGAGGCACGGTCTTTATCAATCACGGCCTCCACCCCTTGAAGATGCCCGTCCTTCCAAGCCACCGGAATGCCGCCGCCGCCACAAGCGATCACCAGAACGCCTTGCGCGACCAAGTCACGGATGATTTCCAGTTCCAAGATCGCCATCGGTTCGGGCGAGGGCACCACCCGGCGATAGCCGCGCGCCGCATCCTCGACAATATGCCAACCGAGAACGTCGCGCCGCTCTTCGGCATCGGCCCGCGACTGAAAAGGTCCGATCGGTTTCGTCGGACAGCGCATCGCAGGATCCTCGAGCGAAACCACCACCTGGGTGAGCACGGTAACGACCGGGATGTGAAGCCCGGCGAGGTGAAGTTCGGTGTCGAGCGACTGCTGCATCAGATACCCGATTTCGCCTTGGGTGCTAGCGTCACAAACATCGAGCGGGTGTCCGGGAACATGGCTGGCGGTGCGCTCGGAGCGAAGCAGTGCCGCTCCCACTTGAGGACCATTGCCATGGGTGAGAACGATGCGATAGCCATCGCTCACGAGCTTGGCGATGGCGGCGGCCGTGCGCTGGGCGTTGGCCCGCTGTTCGGCGATCGTGCCTTTTTCGCCTGCACGGATCAGAGAATTGCCGCCCACGGCTAGCAGCATGGTTTTCATGACTGCTCCTGCTCACGCGTGCACTAGTTCGGGCGTGGTCACCGGATGCATCAGCCCTACCGGAACGTCCTTCATCAGCTCGAGCATGATCGCCTTTTGCACATGCAAGCGGTTCTCAGCCTGCTGGAAGACTACAGACCAAGGTGAATCCATCACTTCGTTCGTCACTTCCTCACCACGATGCGCCGGAAGGCAATGCATGAAAATGGCTTCACGCTTGGCAAGGCGTAAGAGTTCGGCATTCACTTGGTAGCCGCGGAACGCTTCCCGCCTCCGTTCTGCCTCGTCTTCCTGGCCCATGCTGGTCCAAACGTCGGTGTAAACCACATCCGCCCCGGAGACTGCTTCTTTAACATCATGGGTGACCCAGCAAAGGCCTCCCGTCTCGCTCGCCCGCTGTTGAGCGAACGTGATCGCCTCTGCCCTGGGCTCATAGTGGCGAGGCGTCGCTACACGGACCTCTGCGCCGAGTTGCGCGCCGGCAAACATGAGCGAGTGCGCGACATTGTTACCATCGCCGACGAACGCTAGCTTCAGTTTGTCCACCCTGCCCTTGATTTCCCACATCGTCATGTAATCGGCCATGGCCTGGCAGGGATGACTGAAGTCGGTCAAGCCGTTAATCACCGGAACGGAGGCGTACTGGGTCATCGCTTCCACGATTTGGTGAGCGAAGGTGCGGATCATGATGCCTTGCACCATTCGCTCCAGGTTTTTGGCAACGTCATAGACCGATTCGCGCTTGCCCAGGTTAATCTCGGCAGGAGAGAGGTAAAGCGAAAAGCCGCCCAGCTGCTGAACACCGACATCGAAGGTCACTCTGGTCCGTAACGAGGGCTTTTCAAAAATCATGGCCAATGTCTTGCCTCTGAGCGCCTGGGCATACCGATCGGGACGGGCTTTTATTTGCCGGCCCAGGATGAGAAGGTACTCAATCTCGGAGGGAGCAAAGTCTCGGATCGAAACAAAGCTTTTGACACTCACCGTTCTACCTCCGCCGGAACTAGAACTCGCGAGAGGATGTCCACCAAACCGGGATGAGAGAGCTCCTCGATTTCATAGGCGACGCGCAGGTGCGGCTTCCTGACATTGATGACTCGCGCCAAGTCGACCGGGGTGGCGATGAGGACCAGATCGCAGGGCACGCGGTTGATGGTTTCTTCGAGCTCATGGCACTGCATCGCGCTGTAGCCCATTGCGGGGAGAAGATTCGTAAGGTGTGGATATCGCTCGTAGGTGCTGCGAATCGAGCCAACGGCGAAGGGCTTCGGATAGACCAACTCCGCGGCCCCGAAATGCCGTGCCGCTACGACTCCCGCCCCATAGGGCATTTCGCCGTGGGTCAGGGTCGGGCCGTCTTCTACGACCAGCACTCTGCGTCCTTTCACGGATTCAGGCTGGGCGACGGAGATACGGCATGCGGTTTCCACAATGGTTGCCGTGGGATTGCATTCGTGAATGTTATGCCTGACGGTCTCGATGTCCTGCTGTGCGGCGGTGTCTACCTTGTTAATCACCACGACATCAGCGCGCCGTAGGTTTACTTCCCCTGGAAAGTACGCCATTTCGTGGCCGGGACGATGAGGGTCGGCTACCACAATCTCCAAATCGGAAGCGTAAAACGGCGTGTCGTTATTCCCGCCGTCCCACAAAATCACGTCTGCTTCTTGTTCCGCCTGGCGAAGGATACGCTCATAGTCGACGCCCGCATACACCACGGTTTTTTGGCGGAGGTGCGGTTCATACTCCTCGCGCTCCTCGATCGTGCATTGCTGCAGGTCCAGGTCTTCCAAGGTTGCAAAACGCTGCATCGCCTGAGCGGAAAGGTCGCCATAAGGCATGGGGTGGCGAACGACTACGGGCTTCAATCCCAGCTTTCCCACCTGGGTTGCCAGCAGCTTCGAAACCGGGCTCTTGCCGCAACCGGTACGCACTGCGCACACGGAAACCACCGGCACCGAGGACTTCAGCTGCGTGTGCTCGGTCCCCAGAAGCCAGAAATCCGCACCCGCCGCTACCGCGCGCGAGGCTAAGTGCATGAGGTTTTGGTGGGAAATGTCGCTGTAGGAGAACACTACCGTATCGATTTTCTCTCTGGCAATCAGGGTTTCCAGATCCTTCTCTTCCCAGATCGGAATACCGTCGGGATAGAGCGTTCCGGCCAAGGCGGGTGGATATCGGCGATTGGCGATATTAGGGATTTGTGTGGCAGTGAAGGCGACCACGTGATATTCCGGATGGTTGCGAAAAACAACGTTAAAGTTATGAAAATCGCGGCCTGCCGCGCCCAAAATGAGAATTCGCTTCATGGGAAGTCCTGTCGAATACCCTCACCTACATAGCTATTCTCTCCACGGCGGGGGGAGCTGGCTGTGCGGCTTGTCACTGCCCTAGGTGACCTCAACGAAAAGGCTGCCAGAGACATCGCCCGAAGCGGCAGGGCGGCTTCCGGGTTCCGGGGTTCGAGCCAGCAACGCTGTTCCGCGAACCAATGGACGCCTGAGCTCGGGTCGGATGAGAACCCAAGGTGTGACTTGTCTCACATGCGGCGGCAGCAGCCCTCACAGCCAGCACACGGATAGAAAGAAGAAGATTCGACAAGAGGCGGCGGCGTCCGCCCGTGTAGTGTGTCGTCGCAGGAGGCTTCTTATGGCAATCAGCAAGCAACAAGCACTGGACTACCATCTGGGAATGCGGCCCGGAAAAATTGAAATTAGTCCCACCAAGCCTTGTCGTACGCAACGCGACTTAAGCCTTGCTTACACGCCGGGTGTAGCCGAGCCCTGCCTTGAAATTCGCAGGAACCCGCACGACGTCTTCCGGTACACGGCGCGCGCCAATCTGGTGGCTGTGGTGACCAATGGCACTGCGGTTCTCGGCCTGGGAGACATCGGTGCTCTCGCCGGCAAGCCGGTGATGGAGGGCAAAGCGGTTCTCTTTAAGCGCTTCGCGGATGTGGATGTGTTCGATATTGAGATTGACAGTCACGATCCCGACGAAGTCATCAAAGTTTGCCAATTGCTGGAGCCCACCTTCGGCGGTATTAATCTCGAGGACATTAAAGCGCCAGAGTGTTTCTACATTGAGGAGACGCTCAAGAAGACAATGAAAATCCCCGTGTTTCACGATGATCAACACGGCACTGCCATCATCACCGGCGCTGCGCTGCTCAACGCGCTCGAACTTGTAGGAAAGGACATCGGCAAGATCCGTGTGGTGTTCAACGGAGCGGGGGCTTCGGGTTATGCCACTGCCGAACACTATGTTCGCCTGGGGGTAAAGCACGAAAACATCATTCTCTGCGACACCAAGGGAGTGGTGTACAAGGGTCGTGCGGAGGGAATGAACCCCTACAAGGAGCGGTTCGCGCAAGAAACAACGCTGCGGACACTGGCTGATGCAATGGAGGGCGCTGATTTGTTCGTTGGCCTCTCTGTAAAGGGCGTCGTCACCCAAGACATGGTGCGATCGATGGCTGCCCGGCCCATTGTCATTGCCATGGCCAATCCCGACCCGGAGATCACTTATGAGGACGCACGTGCCAGCCGCAAGGACGTCATTATGTGCACCGGACGTTCCGACTATCCCAACATGGTGAACAATGTGTTGGGCTTTCCCTTCATTTTCCGCGGCGCCTTGGATGTGCACGCGACCGCCATCAACGAGGAGATGAAGTTGGCTGCGACCCGCGCCCTGGCGGCGTTAGCCAAGGAGGACGTCCCCGACGCTGTCTGTCGCGCTTACGGTGTCGAGCATCTCGAGTTTGGCCCGGATTATTTGATTCCCAAGCCCTTCGATCCGCGAGTCCTCGTATGGGAGGCCTCGGCTGTGGCACGTGCCGCCATGGAAACCGGAGTCGCCCAGGAACCGTTGGATATTGAGAGTTATCGGGAGCAATTGGAGCGCCGCCTCGGCAAGGCCCACGAGATCGCACGCATCATGATCCACAAGGCGCAATCCAACCCCAAGCAGGTGGTTTTCCCCGAGGGAGAGAACGAGAAGATCCTGCGAGCTTGTCACGTGTTGGCAGAGGAAAACATTGCGACGCCGATCCTTTTGGGCAACACTCGGTCGATCGGGGCCAAGGCTGCCGATCTCGGTATCGACGTCCAGGCCTTTCGCACCCTCGATCCCATGACCTCACGGCTGCGCGAACCCTACATCGAAGAGTTGTTCCGCTTGCGGCAACGTCGTGGAGTCACTCTGAGCGAGGCTCGCGTGCTCATCAACGATCGCAATGTTTTTGGCTCCATGATGGTGCACATGGGGGACGCCGACGCCTTGGTCTCCGGCGTAACTCAGCACTTTCCTGATGTCGTTCGCCCCGCACTACAAATTGTGCGCATGCGCGAAGGGCTGCATCGGGTCTCTGGTAGCTACGCTATCATCACCCGCAAAGGAGACGTGTACTTCATCGCTGATACCAGCGTGAACATTGAACCGACCGCCGAGGATCTGGTGGAAATCGCGCTGTGCACCGCAGATGCAGCCCGGCGCTTCAATGTCGTTCCGCGAGTGGCCATGCTCTCATTCTCCAGTTTTGGCAGCGTGAAACATCCGCTGTCGGACAAGGTTCGCAGAGCGGTCGAGCTCCTGCACCATGCCGATCCTAGCCTCATTATCGATGGTGAGATCATGGCCGATGTCGCAGTTTCGCCCGAGATGCTTAGAGACACCTATCCTTTCAGTCCGCTCCAAGGTGGGGCCAACGTTCTGATCTGCCCGGATCTGAGTTCTGCCAACATCGCCTGCAAATTGCTGGCGAAACTTGCCGACGCCGAGATCATTGGCCCGGTACTCATGGGGATGAGTAAGCCGGTGCATCTGCTGGCTCGCGGCGCCGAGGTAGAAGAAATTGTGAAGGTTGCGGCTATCGCGGTTGTCGAGGCGCAAGAGACGAAGCCATCGGGGTTCGAAGCAACTGCGCGAGTCGCAGCCGTACCTTAGTTGGGAAACCAGCACGGGAAAAGAACCATCGCAGTCGTGGGTAAGCCGCCTCCAGGGCGGCTCCGAGGCCTTGGGGCTGCCCTGGATTCGAGAGAAGGCCGTCTAGCGTCGCGGAGCCAATGGCCGGGAATTCCAGGAGATTCGCCGTGGGCCGGTCGCGGACGGAAACCACCACATGGCCTACTGTTCCGGAAGTTTCCAGACAGGGCCAGACTTCACTACGCTGATCACAGCCTGTTTCGCATCACCGTGGTAAAAGTTGGCGGCATAGTCACCGATCAATGCTGCGCGCTCCCATGTGTTAAAGCTCTTGACCAGCGGACCGGATATATCGAAAAGATCGCCCAGACGGTTGGGCTCCCATTTCCAGGTGAACTCAACTGTGGCGTGTCCCAAGTCGATCATCGTGATTCTGTTAACACCCAGCAACCGGCGTTCCGCGATCGGCACGACGTATGAGACCGTGCCGTCGTTTTCCGTGGTCTTCTCGACGCCGGCGATTTCTGCCAACTGCTTCTCGCCCGCAGGAGTCAGCGTTACCGGGGTTGTCCTTCCCTTCTCTTTGCCCAGTTTTAATAGCCCGGCTTTTTCCAGCAGGCGATAGTTTGGATCCTGCGGTTTCAAGCTTGGGGCGAGGAATCCAGTGTGGAAGCGAATCAGTGCCGGGCCTTGGGTATCGAGCGCAGCCATCGCCAAGCTTGAGGCCTCGTACATGCCTAAGACCTTCCGGCTCTCCCGGATGTAATACCCTGCTACTCCAACCAGGGCCGCAATCATGGCTACGATCAGAAGCAGTGGTACGGCAGACGATTGTTTCTTCTCCAGTTCAAGTTCTTGTTCAAACATGACAGCCATGGCCGACCTCCTACATGAAGTCTCCATTCAGCAAAAATCTTGTACCAGGCACTCGAAATGGGATGTGATTTGACTCACATCACGTAGTAGCCGTGCTCACAGTCTGCAGGGAAGAAGCCAACCGCACAGGCGACGATCGGGTTTGCTATGAAGGAACTTGAGGTCGCTGGTTATGATTCAGACCTTAGCGGAGCCCCTCAAGAGGGCATGCCTGAGTTTTGCGGTTAGCATCAGCCTCAGCCTCTTGGGCATCCCATCGAACCTTCCCAAATCGACTCGACTGGCATGCAGCTTCACTTTTCCGCAATGCAGTAACTGCCCACTTGTGTGCCAAGCGTGTCTGGATTTTGACCTTTCTCATACACGGTGACGTTGGAGCACTCATAGGGTCCGTGGTTCTTCGGCAGTCGGACCATGAGATATCCTCCCGGCTTTAAGACGGTGCAGCCAAGAAAATCCTTGTTACATTGCAGCTCAATCGGGGTTTTCTCGCCCTGCGCAGTGATAAGCACTACACCATTATTCACCTCGACGTTTCTTACCGTGATCAGCTCCTTTTCTTGAGCGCGCGCGCTTACCGCGCCGAACAAGAGCACGATCGAAACAACTGCAGCAATGCGGAGAACGGATTTGATTTTCACAATGCCCCCTTTCCTAGTGCTCACCGCCCCCAAATCGTCAGACCTGGCTCCGAGCGCTCCGGTCCCGGTAGACTACTAATTCGGGGTTTAGACGACGAAAAGTTTCCGTGACATGACAGTCCCAACAAACGGGCCGGTATGTCGCCAAAATCCCGGCAAGCTCTTCGGGCCGAACCTCCTGCCATTCGGTGGTCTTGCGATCTGCATCCATCAAAGCCGGCGGGTGGTCAAGATGCTTCAACCGGCCAAAGCGCTTGTGACAAAGCGCGCAGGTTTGTCCTTCATACCAACGGGAAACGATATTCCAAACCAGACAATGATCGGGGTCGGTCTCAATCTGCTGCAGACACTCCTGGCCACAGTTCTGTCGCTCCGGCCAACGTGAGCATTGGTCGAGCCGCAGCGTTGGATTGCCCCAAAGAGCAGTGGCCGCCGCTTTTCTGGCCTCCACGCCGACGGCCGCCGTTTGTTGCGTCTCCGGGCACTTTACCAGCCAACTGCCTCGGTAGGTGTAATACGCTTGTGTCGCCTGGATGACACGGAAGAGAACAATGGCAATGACGACAACAGAAGCAATAATGCCGAGAAGGATTGGCGTAGTCATGCCTCACCTCCACCAGGCTCCCGACCTTCGGACGATCCGGGAGCAGTTTACGAATTATCATCCCGCCCTTAGACGGGCCGTGCGGTGTCTTGAATCACGCATCCGTGTGATCGGTGGCATACGATCCAGTTGCCTAACGATCGAATCCCGAGCGGGAACCCCATGCGCGATGGTCAAACCTCGAGAAATAAAAAG
>DASPVG010000045.1:0-25275 GCA_035622455.1 Terriglobales bacterium | reverse complement strand
TGATCCGCCAAGGGTGCCCCGATTGCGCACCTGGACGTCGGCGATCCCCGCTGCACAATCGCGCAGGATGGGAACCTTGGCCACGATCTCGGAGTTTTCGATCTCGGCATGACGGGTCAAGGCTCCGAAGCGAAGCGAGCCCTTCTCCTCTGCGATATAAGAACTCCCGGGAATAAAGTTCAAATCGACAAGGTGCGCCGGATTGGCAAAGCGTAGCTTCATCAGCGGAATCAGACTCTGACCGCCTGCCAGCAGCTTGGCGTCTTCGCCAAGTTCGGACAGCAGCCTCACTGCCTGCTGGAGCGAACTCGCGCGGTGATAATGGAAGGCACGCGGATACATGGCTTACAGACTCGGCAAGCGGTTCATATTGTCGGGGCACAACCCGAGACGAGCTTCGCGTCGGCGAATAAGCTTAACAAAGGTTCCGACCACGCGACTACTGTGCCCAGACCCTACCGACTCATGTGCGCTGTTAACGACCGCACGCATGCCTGAGTTTCGTTCCCACAAGTGCGTCGATCGGCAGGGCAGAAGCGGGGGAAAGTGATTCGATGACCTGAGGAGCCCACTGACGACCCAGGATGCAGCGTCAGGAATCAAGAAACAGAAGCACAACTATATTTTCGTAGCTCCGATCTGCCGATACTTCCCTCGAAAGTACAACAGCGGATCGCCATCGCCCACGACCACATCTTCGACCTCCGCGATAAAGATCGTGTGGTCGCCGGCATCCTGGACACGGTCGAGACGACACTCGAGATAGGCCAACGCGCCGTGCAACACCGGCGTGCCATGAATCGTACGATTGAAGCGAGCCCCGGCTTCTTGTTCCCCGTGCTGGTGGGCAGGCGCGGTGCGCGCGTAGTACTCCGAGATTGCCCGCTGGCTCTCAGCCAGGACATTCACCCCGAAACGCTTCTTAGCATGGAGATGGGCATGCGTTTGTGCCCGGTGATCGACACAGACCAGAACTAGCAACGGATCGAGGGATACTGACGTGAAGGCGTTGGCGGTCATGCCGTGCACCTCGCCCGCGTGATCCACGGTGATAACCGTCACTCCGGTTGCAAAGAAGCCCATAGCCTCGCGGAACTTGGCTTGACTGATGCTCATTCGTCTTCGAATCGCTGTACGCCCTGCCGCCGAAGGCACTCCGAGGAGACTTTCTTCCCCTTAGGCTACCTCTCTTTGGACCCTGTCCTACGCGAAGGACACGGAATGATCCGTAGCCACTGATTGTAAATCCTTTACAATCGACGGGTGAGTTTGATGTCGGCGACGCCCCGGCAAGATTCTCCAGAACCGCCAGATCTGGCGTGTGAGCAACCTCTTTCCCGTGCAGCTGCGTATCAATGGATTGGCTGCTCGGAGGAGAGACTTTCCGACTTGCTCGCAGCCGCTCTGGCAGCGAAACAGCGCTTCAAACCTGGGGTCGTTACCTATTCGCGCAAAGTTTTCATCCCGCTTACCAATCTGTGCCGGGACTATTGCCGGTACTGCACCTTTCGTCGCGATCCGGGTGAACCCGGCGCTCAGACCTTGACTCCGGATCAAGTTCTTGAGTTGGTCCGCGCCGGGGAAAGACTGGGATGCACCGAGGCGCTCTTCAGCCTGGGAGATAAGCCTGAGCTTGTCTTTCCCCAAATGCGTGAGACCCTGCGGCGACTGGGATACAAGTCCACTCTCGACTATCTGGAAGCGATTTGCGAACTGGTTCTGCGGGAAACGTCCTTGTTACCACATCCCAACCCGGGCCTGCTGAGCGCCCAGTGGATCCGACGCTTGGCGGCTGTCTCTCCCAGCATGGGCCTGATGCTTGAGACTACCAGCGAGCAACTTCTCGATCGGGGAGCCGCGCACGACCAGGCTCCCGACAAGGTTCCGGCGAAGCGCCTGCGCACGATTGAAGAGGCTGGGAAACAGCACGTTCCCTTTACCACTGGCCTTTTAATCGGCATCGGCGAAACGCTGGCGGATCGGGTCGACACGCTGGTCGCCATTCGCGAGCTCCACCGCCGCTATGGGCATATCCAAGAAGTCATCATTCAAAACTTTCGTACCAAGCCGGATATCCCCATGCGAGACTGGATGGAACCTACCCAAGGGGAGATGCTGCGGACCATCGCCGTCGCCCGCTTGCTGATGCCGGAAGTCAACATACAGGCACCGCCGAACCTTTCGGCCCCGAATTACGAAAGATTGCTCGATGCCGGGATCAATGATTGGGGCGGTGTCTCGCCGCTCACTCCCGATTACATCAATCCAGAGCGGCCCTGGCCTCATTTGGAAGACCTGCGGGTGCGCACCGAATTGAAGGGATCGGTCTTGCGCCAGCGGCTTCCGGTTTACCCGGAGTTCCTGGCGACCCTCGACGATCGTCCCAGTCTGCTGCAATCGAAGGTCAAAGCGGCAGCCGATGACGCAGGTTACGCCGGGAGGGCTCGATGATCGTAGTTCTCACCGGGGGTACCGGTGGCGCCAAGTTCGTCGAGGGCTTGCTCGAGGCGAGTCCGGTCGAGAATCTCACCTTTGTTGTGAACACGGCGGACGATCTGGAGTGGTGGGGGTTACATGTTTCGCCCGATTTGGATTCGATCACCTACGCAGCGGCAGGACGGCTCAGCCGGGAACGGGGCTGGGGGGTTGAGGGTGACACATTCTATTGCCTTCAGGCAATGGCCGACCTGTCGGAGCCGATCTGGTTTAACATCGGTGACAGCGACCTGGCCGTACACCTCATCCGTTCGAAATTGTTGGCGCAGGGCAAGACCTTGACCGAGGCCACGGCCGAGATTTGCCGAAAGCTGGGGGTCAAGGCACGTATTCTGCCCATGTGCAACTCCCGAGTGGAGACCCGGATCGACACGCCGGTTGGCGAGCTCGCCTTTCAAGAATACTTCGTCAAACGCTGGTATCAGGATCCGGTACGATCCGTGCGATTTGCCGGGGCACGAGAGGCCCAGCCGGCTCCGGGTGTCGTAGACGCGATCCTCTCCGCCAGTGCCGTCCTGATCGCCCCGAGCAACCCCGTCACCAGCATCGGCCCGATCCTGGCTGTTCCCGGAATCCGCGAAGCGTTGCAGGAGACTCGCGCAACGGTCACGGCTGTAAGCCCAATCATTGGGAATGCCGCGGTCTCCGGGCCGGCCGCGACGTTGATGGCCGCCCAGGGTCTGCCGGTTTCTCTTGCCGGCGTGGCCAAAGCGTATGAAGATTTCCTCGACCTCCTGATTGCCGATCTCAGTGACAGCCATCGAGTGCACCAACTTAACGGATCGCCCGTGCGCGTGCACTGCACCGGCACGCTCATGAAAAGCATGGAGGACAAGGTCAAACTGGCTCGCACCGTGCTGCAATTGGTCTCGCCGGAGAACACGGACCAAGCGGTCTCGGATTTCTCGGAATTCCCATGATTCTCATTCCCGTCAAGGGTCTCGCGCAGGCCAAGCAGCGGCTGGCATCCGTGCTCGGTCAACCGGCTCGAACCGAGCTGGCGCAGGCCATGCTCCGGGACGTGTTTGAGGCGCTAGACGGATGGGCGGATCGGCCTGCCGTCAGTGTCATCACCAGCGATCCATTCGCGCTCGAATTGGCCGAACATTTTTGCTTTGAGATCATCGTTGACAAGGCCAATCGAGGCGAAACCGAGGCGATTCAAGAGGCAACCCGGGTTTGCCAGTCAAGGGGAATCGACAACACCCTGGTGATTCCGGGCGATATACCGCTGGTCGAAGCCTGGGAGCTCGAGAAAGTTCTCAAGGCTGCGCCCCTCGAGGGTACGGTACTGGCTCCCGCGGCTGACCGACGGGGCACGAACGCCGCCTTTCGCAGACCCTGCGGGTTGTTCCCCTTGCGCTTCGGAAATGACAGTTTCCAACCGCATTTGGCCGCGGCGCGCGCTACTGGGAAACCCTGTGTGGTCCTCTCTCTGGCAGGGATTGCACTCGACATCGATGGTCCGTGGGACTTGCGACAGCTGGCGGTGGCTTCGGGCGAAACCCACTCTCAACGGCTTGCCCGCCGATGGAATCTGGCCGACCTTTCTCTACCCGTCAACCAATAGCCCCGACAGGGATTGGGGCGTGGCAAACTCAGTTCCGCGTACACTAGAGGGCGGCCCAATGCACAGCTCCGCGGAACTCGAGATCATCCCCCTGCCTCTGGCTGATGAGATCCGTCCGGGCGATTCCCTGCTGGAAAAGCTTCTCCCTGTGCTTTCGCATCCCAAACGAAAACTAAGGACAGGCGACATTCTGATCCTAAAACATAAGATTGTGTCCAAGTCCGAAGGGCGGCTGGTGGACTTAGACAGCATCCAACCTTCGCCTGACTCACGAGCTTGGGCGCGTCGGTACTCTCTCGACCCTCGCGTCACGGAACTGGCGCTGGCTCAGAGTCGGCGCGTCCTCCGTCGCAGGCGAGGGGTTCTGATTACCGAAACCTCGCATGGCTTCATTTGCGCGAACAGCGGGGTGGACGTTTCGAACGTGGACGGCGGAGGGAAGGCGCTGCTTCTTCCCAAGAATGCCGACCGCTCCGCGGCACAACTCCATCGCGCGCTCAAGAAAACTTTGCGACTTTCAATCCCCGTCATCATCTCCGATAGTTTCGGGCGTCCGTGGCGCGAGGGACTCACGGAAGTGGCGATCGGAGTTGCCGGGATGAAGGCTCTTCACGATTATCGCCGGAGGCGCGATCCCCATGGCTACCTTCTGCGGGTGAGCGTGGAAGCCGTGGCTGATGAACTGGCTTGCGCGGCCGGCCTGGTATGCGGCAAGCTAGCTCGCGTACCCGCCTCGATCGTTCGGGGCTTTCGGTACAGGCCCGGTCGCGGTAGCGCTCGCGACTTGATTCGCCCGGCCGCCGACGATTTGTTTCGCTGAGGAGATCTCGTGGAACGCACACTGGCACAATCGGAACTCGAGAACTTTCCGTCCCTGGCTTGGCCCGAGATTGTCCCACGCCTGAGTACCGCGGCGCGTGCCGCGCTCGAGGAGGTCATGGCTGGCCTCAACGGTGGCCTGCTCACGCGGGAACAAGCATTCCTCCTGGCACGGGCGGAGGGAGATGACCTGTTAGGCCTACTGGTTGCCGCCGACCTGGTGCGCCAGGAACTGGTGGGCAACCTGGTCACCTACGTGGTCAATCGCAATATCAATTTCACGAATATCTGCTTTGTCGGCTGCAAGTTCTGCGCCTTCAGCCGGGGGCCGCGCGAAGCCGACTCATACTTTCTGAGTCTCGAGCGGGTCGCGCAAAAGGCAAGCGAAGCCCACAGCATGGGTGCGACCGAAGTGTGTATTCAGGGAGGACTGCCTCGCGATCTTCCTCCTTTTTACTACCGCGACATTCTCCGGGCGGTCAAGCGGGCGGTGCCGGGAATGCACATCCATGCTTTTTCACCGATGGAGATTGTCTACGGTATCGAACTGACGGGCATGCCCTTGCCGGATTATCTTTGCATGCTGCGCGACAACGGTCTGGGCACGCTGCCTGGAACCGCGGCAGAGATTCTCGATGATGACGTCCGCTTTATTCTTTCGCGGAACAAACTCTCCACCGCGCAATGGAAGGAAGTAATTACGACCGCTCACCGCTGCGGCATTCCGAGTACGTCCACGCTGATGTACGGCCATGTGGAAACACCCGAACATTGGGTCGAGCAACTCCTGCTCCTGCGAAGCATTCAGGCGGAAAGCGGTGGCCTGACCGAGTTCGTGCCACTGGGGTTCGTGCATCCCAATACTCTGCTTTTCCGCCAGGGCCTGGCACGGCCGGGGCCGACTTTGGCGGAACATCTCAAGATCCATGCTTTGGCGCGCATTCTCTTGGCTGGCGCCATCAACAACATTCAGGTTTCTTGGGTAAAGCTGAATCGCCAACTCGCCCAGCTTTGCCTTCACGCGGGTGCCAACGACTACGGCGGAACTTTGATGGAGGAAAACATCTCGCGCGAAGCGGGGGCTACGGCCGGACAATACACCAGCCCGGAAGAATTTCAGTCGCTCATTGTTTCCGCCGGCCGGATCCCTGCCGAGCGTAATACCACCTACCGGCAAATCCACATCAAGTGGCCGGTGGATGACTTCCGCTATGAGCAAGCCCTGGAAGCGGAGTTCGCGTGACCAGACCGATCGCCGTTGTCGGCGGTACCGGGCCGGAAGGCTTCGGCTTGGCGCTGCGCTGGGCGCAGGCGGGAGAGACGATCATCATCGGCTCGCGCGATCTCGAACGCGCTGAGGAAGCGGCCGAGAAAATCCGCCGAGTGGTTGGTCCGGCGGCGAAAATTTCCGGCTTGGAGAATGGCGCGGCTTGTTCTGCCGCCGATTTCCTGGTGCTGACCGTTCCCTTTCAGGCTCACGCGGCGCTACTCAAACAACTCAAGCCCGCCATCCGGCCGGGAAGCATTGTGATTGACACTACCGTCCCGTTAGCGGCGAGCGTGGGTGGACGAGCCAGCCGGACCCTTGGCGTTTGGCAGGGTTCGGCCGCTCAGGAAACCGCCGAACTGATTCCCAAAGGCGTTTCCGTGGTAGCCGCCTTTCAGAACCTGGCAGCGGAGGTGCTGAACCAGCAGGGTCCGGTGGATTGCGATGTGATTGTGTGCAGTGATGACGCCGACGCCAACAAACTCGTGCGCAGCCTGGCAGCGAAGATCCCGGGGGTGCGAGCGCTCGACGGTGGCAGGCTCGAGAACGCGCGCATCCTGGAACAGATTACGGCTTTGCTGATCGGATTCAACCTCCGTCATCACGGGCGTTCCGGAATCCGCATCACCGGACTGCCCCCGGGAGCGTACGATTCACCATGAACAAGGCTCGTTCTTTTTCTGTTTTCTTGATGGTATTTGCGCCGTTGTTCGACACCCGGCTCCGCTCGATCGCCGGTTGAGCCATATGGACTCCTCTGCGGCTATTGAATTCCAGCATGTTTCATATCACGCCGACCAGGGTGAAGCCATCCTTCATGATTTGAACCTGGCCATCCAGCGCGGTGAAACTTTGGTTCTGCTCGGGCGCAGCGGTTCAGGAAAGACTACCACCCTTAAGTTGATCAACCACCTGCTCACACCCACGAGCGGGGAAATTCGCGTGGCCGGCCGGGCGCTCGCAGAATGGGACGTGATCCGCCTGCGCCGCATGATCGGCTATGTGATTCAGGAAGTCGGCCTGTTCCCTCATTTCACCATCGAGAAAAACATTGGCCTGGTTCCGAAAATCGAGAACTGGCCTCAGGACCGCATTCGGCGGCGGGTCGAGGAACTGCTGCACCTGGTCGGGCTCGACCCCCAGATTGCCACGCGCTTTCCGCGCGAGCTTTCTGGCGGACAGCGCCAGAGAGTAGGGGTAGCACGCGCGCTGGCCGCTGACCCTCCGATCCTCCTGATGGATGAGCCTTTTGGCGCGCTCGACCCGCTCACCCGAGCCCAATTGCAACGGGAGTTCCTGGCTCTCGAAGCGCGTCTGGGCAAAACGGTTGTGTTCGTGACTCACGATCTCAACGAAGCCTTACTGGTGGGAACACGGATCGCACTGCTCGAAGCCGGACGACTGGTTACACTCACCACCCGGGAAGAATTCCTGCGATCTCGCGAACCGCTCGCCATCGCGTATCGAAATGCATTTAGCCCGGATTTCAGTGGCAAAAGGGATGGAGTATGAACCTTTGGCAATTCATACTGGAAAATCACGCGGAAGTCACCCAGCTCACCCTGGAGCACATCTGGCTGGTTGGAGTCTCGACCCTGCTCGCAGTCGCAATCGGCATGCCCCTCGGAATTCTGCTCACCCGTTGCCCCGCGTTGCGTCGCCCGGTTCTCGGGAGCGCCAATGTCATTCAGACGATTCCCAGCCTCGCCTTGTTCGGCTTTCTCTTACCCGCACCTTGGATCGGCGCCCGAGCAGACCGGCTGGCGATTTTGGCGCTCATGCTCTACGCCCTGCTTCCCTTGATCCGCAACACGTACGCTGGCATTCAAAGCGTAGACCCATCGGTGTTAGAAGCGGGGCGAGGAATGGGCCTGACGAACCGCCAGCTGCTCTTCCAGGTGGAACTTCCTTTGGCTCTAGGAGTCATCATTGCGGGCATTCGTGTGGCCACCGTTCTTTCCGTTGGCCTGGCCACGATTGCCGCTGCGGTGGGAGCGGGAGGACTGGGTGAATACATCTTCCGCGGACTTGCCATGGTGAACAATACCGTCATTCTGGCAGGCGCCCTTCCCGCGGCTGCACTCGCATTACTGGCGGATGCTGGATTTGGTTGGCTCGAGAAACGTCTGCGTCCACAGGATGCCCGCCGGACCAGTTACGCCTCGCCCTCCTAGAACCCGGGGTTCAGCGGCTCAAGGATTCATGGTCGTAGCCAGGGAAGGGATGCTGCTTGGCGTTTCACATGACAAAGCGATCGATCGAGCCCGCAATCGGACTACTGATCGTTGTGGTTTGGGCCGTCGTTCTGCTCACTTCCTGCCGTCCGCCACACCCCAATCGAATCGCCATCGGATCGAAGAACTTTACCGAGCAGTTGATTCTCGGCGAGTTGTTTGCCCAGCAGATCGAGAGGAAAACCAATCTGGCGGTGGAGCGGCGCTTCTACCTGGCCGGTACCTACATCTGCCATCAGGCGATTCTCGCAGGACGCATTGACGTTTATCCCGAGTACACGGGCACGGCCCTCACCGCAATCCTGAAGGAGAAGCCGCGAGGGGACCGGACAGAAACGTACAACCGGGTCAAAAGCGAATATGGCCAACGCTTCGGCTTAATCCTCGGCCCCACGCTCGGCTTTGACGATACTTTTGCCATCGAAATACGGGGTGAGGATGCTCGTCGCTTAAACCTGGCAACCATCTCGCAGGCTGCCGCCTATACCCCGAACTGGCGCCCCGGGTTCGGCTACGAATTCTTGGAGCGCTCGGACGGCTACAGGGGATGGATCGCTGCTTATGGACTTCGTTTTGCCAGCCCACCGCGGATCATGGATCTTGGCCTGCTGAATCGTGCACTCAAAGACAAGCAGGTGGACGTCATCGCGGGTAACATGACCGATGGCCAGATCACAGCGCTCGACTTCGCGGTGCTCGAGGATGATCGGCATTATTTCCCGCCTTATGAAGCGGTGCCCATCCTCCGTCAGGACCTGCTCGCCCGTCATCCCGAGCTCAACATAGTTTTCGAAGGCCTTGCCGGAAAGATTTCGGACCAGGACATGCGGCAGCTCAACTACGCCGTCGACGGCGAGCACTTGGACGTAAAACAGGTTGTTCGAAGCTTCATCGAACGGAATCAGTTGTAATTATTCCGCTCGGGAATTTCCTTGACGTTGCCTCGGTCTCCGCCAACAGAAGCACGTGGGCGGTACAGCTATTGACGGTGTCCTGTCGCTTGGATCGCTCCTCGATCCACCCCCATGGTCTGGAGTATGGGTTCCAGGAAGCGTCTGTACTTATTCAGCACCTCTTCATCATCGGACCGGAGAGCGGCGCTTACAGCTTTCGCCGTCGCCGGTGTCACCAGTTCAAGTCGGCCGACAAAAACGCGGACCACTTGCGACGGCACCGGATCAATCGTGAGTGGCACAACCTTGTCGACGAATCCGCGAGGTACGAGATAGATCAGACGGCTGCCCTCTTCGAACCAGGAGCGGCGCCAGGTTTTTATCATGGCATGTGCTTCATCGGGGTAAAGACCCTGATCGATCAGAAGGCCCTCCAGATCGGCGAGGAGAGACGGCAGGTTGCCGGTCAATTCGGGCGGCGCTAGAACCGTTTCTTTCGTGGGTGTGACCATGACACGATAGCCGACCCGCTCTCCCCTCCGCTCGAAGAGAATAACGGCGGGAACTTGGTTTTCGTCGAGGCTCTTCACCAACAGTTCGCCGTCGACATTCTGCTTGGCAGACAAGGGCAAGGAAGCAGCTGAGACTCCTCGATAGAAAAGAAATTTCTCCTGCTGGTCGCCTGCCCTGGTCTTGACGCTGAGAGGTGTGGAAGCGGTTTCGCGAGCAGCATAGTAGCGATTCGATCGAACCTCGCGCGGGAATTCGGCGCTCAGGCTCGGAGAAACACTGACCCCGCTCCACGCGATGCTCCCATCCGCCGCCAATTGGCGCAAATCGTTATTGCGCAAGGGTTCGCTGGGCTGAGAACGAGTCGCATGGGGATACCATTCCGTGAAGACTCCTTTGGCGAAAGACACGTGAACCGACACGGTCACATCCCGCGGAGAGTAGAAGTAAAGAACTGGCGTCTCCATTCGGATCGTTCCCCGAAGCCCCAGTTTGAAGTTGACGTCGCTGAAATGCTCCACGAAACTCGGCAGATTGGTGGACCCCGTGAGCGGCACCCATTGGACCGGTTTACCATCTTGGCCGGCAACGGCGGTAAACGTTCCCCACTCGTGAACCGTCAGGTCAGGGGACGTGGGCCGTTCGTCGGCCATCAGTAAGCCCGTCGAACCCACTGCCAACATCACCCACGCTATTGAGAGAGGAAATTGAAATCGCATTCCTCGTGCCGAGAGTAGCTTCCCGATGCGCGTGTTCATTTGTGAAGAGCCTCCTGTCGATGCGCCTGCTCACAGCATGGAAATGGTCTCGCCGGGAAAGTCGCAGACCGGCTTCTGAGCGAGAACAGGCTCTCTTCGTTCCGAGCCTGGCCAGTTTGTGTCGTTGCCATTCCCTATGTTCTGAGAGACGCGAGCGCAGCTTGGAGTGTTAACCAGGGCTCGCATTTTTCGGGGAAGAAAAAGGGAAACGCGCGGCTGTACCGTAGTTACTTTTCGCCACCTTCCGACCAGGAGCGCTCCCAATGGCGCCAAACCGAAATGTCGTCAAACCCGAGTTCGTTCCACCACAGATCGAGCATGGGTTGATCGAGACCGAGGATTCCTTCTTTCGTGACCCCGGAAGGAGGCGGGACGAATTCTCGCAAGCGATCGTAAACGAGTACTCTCTGGTCTTCATCCACCCGGGTCAGCAGATGCCACAGGGTGAGCGCGTCGCGTTCGCGAGAAGCAGCCAGCACGACGGCTAGATCTCCGGCCCGCTCGTCGGATGTGCTGTCTCGAAAATCAAAGTTTGCCAAAGCGGCACGAAACCCCGAGGGTGCATCTTCGAAGTATGGCGTGCCGGGTCCAACCTTGGGCCTGGTCGCACAGGCAGCGCCGGCGGGAATAAAGGACTCGTGGCGGTTCAGCTTGAAACCTACCCACCCCATTTGCGTGCTCACGAGTCCGGCTCCTGAATCATCCACGTGCAAGGTGTAGGCGCAACCCAGGTCTACCGTCAGTGCCGAAGGCGTGTCGACAACGAATTGGCCGGGACGTGCCCAGATGTAGGTATGGATTGTTCCGCGATCCAAAGCGATCCGCTTTAGACCCGTCCCCATGTTGAGCAGGCGCAGGCGCGTGCCCGGTTCCATCTCGATCTGACCGACGTCTTCAGCACGCAGGCTGGCGCGCGACTGCTGGTCGGTTTCGAGCACCTGCCCGACGGCAAGACGGCTTGCCTCGTCCGGGGTGACGGCCTTTCGTCCAATGCGAGGGCTACCCGCCAAACGGGACACATCCCAGCCCGCCACCCGCAGCTGGGCCGGCTTTCTTCCGGGCACCAGCAGGGTTCCTATAACGATCGCCGCCACGGCGGCGGTTGCCAGAGCAGGAAACAGCCAGGGCCGCGGCGATGGAAAGAATTTCCACCGTCGATCTGGGACAAGGTCAGGAAAGACAGGGGCGGGACGGTCATGATGAAATCTCCCGAGGAGTGCTTCCAGTCTCTGGATTTCCGGATCGGGTTCGCCCGACCCATCCCACAAATAGTCGCAGTTGTTCGTCAGGGATTCGTTTTCCGTTTGATTTTTGTCGGTATCCATGATCACCGCGTCTCCTGTTGCGGACTGTCGCTGTCCTGGTGCGAGCTCAACTTCGCGCGCAGCTGCTGCATGCCGCGATGCAGATTGACTCGAACCGAGCCGTGCGTCATTCCGGTGCGTGCCGCGATCTCAGGACCGGTCATGCCCTCCACCAACCGCAGAATCAACGTCTCCCTGTATACCTCCGACAGGCTCCGGATGGCGGCGAGAATCGCGCCCGCCTGGCCTTCCTGGTCCCCGCGGGCACTTACGCCTGGGATGTCCTCGTCCGACGACTCGCCTGGAAGTTGATCTTCTGGCAGCCTACGCCGGTAGTAGTCGTTGGCCCGATTACGGGCAATCGCCATCAGCCACGCTCCGAAGCTTCCGGCTTCCCGAAGCGTTGACAGCCGGCGCAGGGCCGTCATGAAGACGTCCTGCACCAGGTCCTCGACCTCGTCTAGCGGAACCTTGGCCAGTAGAACTCCATGCACAAGGCCGGCATAGCGATCGTAGAGCCGTCCGAATGCTGCGCGGTCCCCCCGCCTTGCCGCCTCCACCAACATGTTGTCGCCGGAAGTTTCAGATCGAGCGTGCTCCCTCACGGGCAAATCCCTGGCTCCTGTCGCGAGCAAGTCAACCCAGCCTTCCGACGTCCAAGCCATGCGGAAGAAAACCCCACCCAATGATAGACGTTGGAACCAGCAGAAGTGTTAACACGGACCGGACCCATCGCACAGGCCATGGTCTGTCTGGCATCCTAAAAGCCAACCCCTGTCCCTACCCCAGCCTCTCGAATTATTTCGCCGGCATGACGGGAAGCACCAGGGCGGAAGGATGTTCGGCGTCGTGAAGAATGGTATTGGTGGCGACAGCAAAGGTGTGTGCGAATCTGATCTCTTCACCAGTATTGGGATTGCGATCGAAACGCGGAAAATTGCTGCTTGAAATCTCCAGACGCAGCGAGTGGCCGCGTAGAAAGACGTTGCTCGTGGCCCACAGATCAAGGGAAATTTGGTAAATCTGACCAGGGTTCATCAGCTCGGCATGCTCGGAAGAGGCCCGGTAGCGCATGCGAAGGATACCTTCGGTCAAGTTTTGCGCGAACCCGTCGGGCGCGACGTCGACGAGCTTGGCGGTGAAGTCGGTATCGACGGCCGAGGATTTTACGAACAGAGCGGCAATGATTGGCCCCGTGACCTCCAAGTCGCGTTCGAGAGGGCTGGTCGAGTAAACCAGTACGTCGTCGCGATTCTCCACCGAACGCTGGTCGCGCGGGCCAGGCGGCAGGTGTTTGGCGTCGCAGCATAGGGGACCGCCCACGGTGGCCACCGGACTGGCGGGATTGTAGAGGTAGGAATCGGAGGGCTCGGACTTGGGCGCGGATGTGGAAAGCGTGCCGTCCCCTCCGAGTGAATTAGCTTTGCCGGCGGAGTGCAGAAAATATTTCGTAGATTGGGCTTCGGGTGGCGGCCAATCGTCTTCCTGACGGTACTCGTTGGCACCCATCACAAAAAGCTTAACGCGCTTTTCCGTGACAAATTCATTGCGGACGCCCTTCGAGACAAAATCGTACCAATCAAGGATCACGTCCGTGTATAGGTTGTCGTTGGCATGCGGCCCGAAGTCAACCTCGCCAATGCGGCGGCCGAAGCCGGAGTGACCGCCAATGGCGATCAGCAAATGCTGGCGGGCGCGCGCTGCCCCGTTCGTCGCGTGGGCCTTAGCGCCCATGTAGTTGCGCAGCGTGCCGGCGTTGAAGATGTCATACCACGCGCCGACCTGGAGCATGGGGACGGCAATCTTGGAAAAGTGCTCCTCGATAGACCACTGCTTCCAGTAATCGTCATAATCGGGGTGCGACAACCAGTCGAGGTAGTAGGGCGCGAGAGCGGCTGTAAGCTTCGTATCCGCCGGCAACTGACCGAAATTAAAGACGGGATAGTTGGCGAGCGGAAGGGTGGGCGCGCCCACGAGAGCATTGGTGTTTTCTTGGATCAGCCGCTGGAGAGTGTTCTGCGCCAGTTGAGAGGTCCAGCTCTGATCAAACCATTGTTCGAAAGCGCCCCCCTGATAAGTCCAGCCGTCGTGGTAATTGCTCGCCGTCATGTTGGGTGCGATCGCCACCAGGTGGGGAGGCTGAGCAAGGGCAGCCAACATCTGCGTCGCGCCCACATACGAGGCTCCCATCATACCCACCTTGCCATCGCAATAAGGAAGCGTGGCAGCCCACTCGATCGCATCGTAGCCGTCGGCCTGCTCGTGCTTGAAGGGATACCATTCGCCTTCCGAAGCGTACCTGCCGCGAACGTCCTGGATGATGACGACGTAGCCGCGCGGAACCATCTGGAAGACCGGGGCTACAGCCCAACTGACACGTTTGTCGTAGGGAGTACGCATCAGGATGACAGGGAACTTGCCGGAAGATGTGGGGCGGTAAATGTCCGCGTAGAGGGTGATGCCGTCACGCGTTTTCATCGGCACATCGTGCTCAACGACAACGTCGAGCGGCGCAACTTTCGCGCCAAAAAGCGGCGGCGAAGCGATCTCCAGTGCGGCGAGGACCAATCCCAATGCGAATCTCGAGAGTGCCGTCGCACGATCCGTTCTCATTCGGCCTCCTGGCGCGAGGCGCAGAGGAGAAGGCGCCGCGTGCGGCCGACGCAATTATTTTTCATTTCTCCCATCGACGCAAGCAGGGGAACCGAATCCGTTCCACGTGCAATGGCCGGAGATACGGCAGGCGCGAGGCACATCGTGAAATGACCGTTCTCACATCAGCCAGATGGCGTCGACATCGACAATGATTTGGCTTCGCGGAATCTTCTGCTGCGCCGCGTGGACAAGCATAGCGCGCAGCAAGCGGTTGAGGTCTTCGCGGCTCGCCGACTTCAGGACAAAATGATAGCGATAATCCTGCTTTAATCGCAGGATGGGTGCGGCGGCAGGTCCCAACACCCGAATGCCTTCATGCGGTGTCCTTTGAAACCATTGTCCTAACCTGCCCGACCACGCCAACACTTCATCCAACTCGGGACCACGAATCAAGACATTGGCCAACGCGGTGTGCGGGGGATAATGCATCCAGCGGCGAAAACCCAGTTCCTTTTCATAGAAACCGGAGAAGTCGTGTCGTGCTGCGTATTGCACCGCGTAATGATCCGGGAAATACGTCTGCAGGATTACCTTCCCAGGCCTCTCCCCGCGTCCCGCACGGCCGGCCACCTGCGTGAGCAGCTGGAATGTTCGTTCCGCGCCGCGGAAATCCGGCAAGGCTAAAGCGCTATCGGCACCGACCACGCCTACCAGCGTCACCCGATGGATATCATGACCTTTCGCAATCATCTGAGTCCCTACCAATAGATCCAGGTCACCCGCGTTGAGCGCGTTCAGGGTACGTTCAAAGTCTTCCCGTCCGCGCACCGTGTCACGGTCCAGCCGTCCGATCCGGGCCTGGGGGAACATCCCGTGGAGCAGCTCTTCCAGCTTCTCCGAGCCGGTTCCGAGGAAATACACGTACTCGCTTCCACATTCGCCGCAATGCTTGGGCACCGGGGCGCGGAATCCACAGTAATGACAGACCATACGGTGGCTGCGCTTATGATGGGTCATCGCAATCGCGCAGTTTCGGCATTCCAGATGGTGGCCACAGGCGCGGCACAGGACCAACGGGGAATATCCGCGCCGATTCAGTAGAACCATCACTTGCTCTTCGCGCGCCAGTCTCAACCGGATTTCTTCCCCCAGGGTTCTTGAAATGACCTGCTCCTTCCCGGTTTCCTGAAATTCCTGCCTCATGTCGACGATCTCGACCTCGGGCAGAGGCCGCTGTTCGATTCGATCGGGAAGTTCGAGCAAGCCATACTTGTTCTTAGTCGTGTTGAAGTACGTTTCCAAGGACGGGGTAGCCGAGCCCAACACCACCACCGCATCCGCCATTTTTGCCCGCATCACCGCGACATCGCGGGCATGATATCGCGGCATTTCTTCCTGCTTGTACGAGGCGTCCTGCTCTTCATCGACAATAACCAAGGCCAAGCGGGAAATGGGGGCGAAGACCGCCGAGCGCGTACCCACGACAACCCGGGCGTCACCTCGGCGGATGCGGTGCCATTGCTCGGCACGCTCCCGATCGGTTAAAGCCGAGTGTAGGATGGCGACCTCGTCTCCGAAGGCTTGTTCGACGTCCGCCGCGACCGCCGGTGTCAGACCGATTTCCGGGACCAGCAGGATCGCCGATCGGCCTCGGTCGAGCACGGAACGCATCACGGCCAGGTATACCGCCGTTTTCCCGGATCCGGTCACACCGTGCAGCAGAAGGCCGGAAAACCTGCTCGCTTCCACCCGGTCCTGAATCGCAGCGAGTGCGGCCTGTTGCGCCGGGTTGAACTGTAAGGTCATGGGCAAGGGCCGAGCCTTCAGGGTTGAGACAACAAATTTCGCCGGTTCCTCGAAAATTTGCACGATCCCGCGCCTCACCAGAGTGCCAAGCGTGCTCCGCGGGACGTCCAACCGAAGATCGTCCAGCCTGACGGTTCCCCCCGCTGCGGTAAGCCGATCCAGCAGCAGGCCTTGATTGCGATTCAGCTTCCCTTCTACTTTGTTGAGTACCGCAAGCTTCACGACGCGAGCCGCATCGCGAGCCTGCGATTGATCCTCGCGCACGATCCACTTCTTGCGAACCATCCCGGCCAGCATCGAGGGCGTAGCGCCCACCGCCGCCCGTAAACGTTCCGCCCGCGCGCCATCCCGCTCAGCCAGGTAGTCCAGGACGCGGAACTCGTTCAGTTGCTCCTCCTCGCTGCGGCGCGATCGAATTGGCGACCCAGCCCTGCCGACAAGATGCAATGCTAGCTGTCCGTGTTCGGTGATGCGGTACAGGATGTTGCGTTTGAATTCAGCGCCCAGGGGCAGCATGGTGCGAAAAACTTCACCCAGGGGAGCTAGGTAGTAGTCGGCGATCCATTGCCCCAGCTGGATCAGCGGAGGATCGAGCAGGGGTGAACCATCGAGGGCGTTGAGAACGTTCTTGGCCGGCACATCAGGAGAACGATCATGGAGTTCGGTCACGATGCCTGCGAGACGCTGCTGGCGGAAGGGAACCAATACTCTTCCCCCCACCGCCGGCTGCATGCCCTGCGGAATACGGTAGGTAAACAGCTTATCGATCGGAACCGGCAGCGCAACATTGCAGAATTCGGTCATGAGCCATGGCAGGGGTTCGTCTCCCGGCTGATCTCGATCGTAACATTTGCGAGGCAGGCAGCTTTTGTTGACCCTGCCCATCCCGGTCACGCGCGCTTTGCGCAAGTTAGGACACGACATCAAGGATGCCCGGCGGCGGCAGCGGATCCCTATGGCGATTGTGGCGCAGCGGGCCTGCATCAGCGAGTCGATACTGATCAGGGTCGAACGGGGTGACCCCAGGGTTGCAATTGCCAGTTATGCCACGGTTCTCTTCGTCATGGGCTTGGCGGACCGGCTTGCCGACCTCGCCGATCCGAAGCACGACCCGGTGGGCCTGCAGCTCGAAGAGGAAAACCTACCGAAGCGCATTCGGACGGGATGGAAGCACAAGCCGCTCAAAGAAAAATGAAGTAACCAATGGATCGTAAGACCCTGGTTTACGTTGACCTCGATGGTGTTCCTTATCTGATGGGACGTCTGTGGACTCGTCTGCGCAAGAACAAGCAAAGTGCAACCTTCGAATACGCTGAAGGCTGGCTGCAACACCCTGCCCGGTGTTTTCTCTGGATCCGGCACTGCAGCTTAGCCCCGGCTCGTTTCACACGCCCACCGATACACCGTTGTCGGTGCCATCGGTGATTCGGCCCCTGACCGGTGGGGACGGGCACTGATGCGACGCGCTGAACGAAGGCGCGCGGAGCGCGAGCATACCGCGCCGCGCGCACTCGAGGAGATTGATTTCCTTTTGCTGGTGGATGACATGAGGAACCCGCGAAGTGCCTACAGGCAGGATCGTGTCTAGGGAGTTTCCGTCTCCTGTACCAGCGGGGTTTTTCCCTGGTACCATGCGTCCAGATGCTATCTGGAAAATCCTCCAAAGCCAGGGCCCAAAGGCGCCGCCTCCCTAGCGCCGGAGGCTCCCGTGACGGGCGTGCCCCGGCGGAGCTGGTCATCATTACGGGGATGAGCGGGTCAGGCAAAGCCTCCGTTCTCAAGGCATTCGAGGACCTCGGTTATTACTGTGTGGATAATCTGCCGGTTGGTCTGATTCCACAGTTCGCCGAACTGGTGGGTCAGTCTTCCGAGATCCACAATACGGCGTTGGTCGTGGATGTTCGCGAAGGCGAGCAGTTGCAGAACTTGCCTCAAATCGTGCGATCGGTCAAGCGCACGCTCCCGACCAAGATGGTTTTTCTCGAGGCGGAGGATGCGATTTTGCTTCGCCGTTTCAGCGAAACCCGCCGTCCGCATCCTTTGGGAATCAATGCCCCGGTGCGGGCTTCGCTCGCCGCCGAGCGTAAACGCCTTCGTCCGATTCGTGCTATGGCGGATTTGGTCATTGACACTTCTAGGTTCAACGTTCACGAGCTGCGCTCCTATGTCACCGAGAGTTTCCAGAAGCGTGAATCCGATAAGAACATCTTAGTTTCCTGCGTAAGCTTTGGATTTAAGCAAGGAGTTCCGGAGGATGCAGACTTAGTCTTTGACGTTCGTTTTCTGCCCAATCCGTATTTCGTGCCGGAGTTTCGCCCACTCACCGGACGCAATCCGAAGGTGGCGAAGTATATCCGATCCTTCCCCCAAACCCGGGAGTTCATTCGGCGGATTTCGCAGCTCTTGGTCTTTCTGCTGCCGCACTATGTCCGCGAGGGAAAGAGCTATCTCACCATTTCCTTCGGCTGCACCGGCGGCCAGCACCGCTCCGTAATGATCGCCGAGGAGGTCGGCAAGCTGTTACGGACGGCGGGATACCAGGTGAAAGTGGTGCACCGGGATAGCCCGGGATAGCAATGTGCCCTGCGCGCGCCCCGCGGATGATCCCACCGCCGCGCCGGGTCTTAGCCGAAGGTACGATCGTAACTCCTCGAGCCGCATTTCCCACCAACTACAGTAAAATAAAGCCTCGAAGCCATGTCGATTCCATCCGCAGGCCACAGCCCATGCGGCAACTGACCCGCCTTCTCCGTTATGCATTACCGTATTGGTGGCAGGTGCTCGCTTCTGTAGCACTGATGGCACTGGTGGGCTTGCTCGACGCCTTCCGCGTACTGCTGGTTGGCCCCGTTTTGGATCGTGTTCTCAACCCTTCGTCGGGATCGAATGCTATCCGGCTGTTTACCAACCCCCGAACCCACCAGTCGGTCTACTTGCAGCAATTTGTCCCCTCCCACTTTCACAACGCTTGGACCATCGTGGCCTATGCGCTGGTGGCATCGACCATTCTGAAGGGCATCTTCGATTATCTCGGAACCTATCTGGTGAACTACGCCGGGTTTGGAATGATCACCGACCTTCGCAACCATCTGTACGACTCGATTCTTCACCGTTCGGCCGCATTCTTTGAGAAGCACACCACCGGTACGCTGCTGTCGACGATCGTCAACGATATCGAGCGGGTGCAATACGCCATGTCTACGGTTCTGGCGGAGTTCCTGCAACAGCTGTTCACCTTGATCTTCACCGCCGTTGTGGTCGTTCTTTTGGGCGGCAAGCTGGCGTGGGTCCTGCTGTTGTTTGTGCCTTTCATTATCTACTCGGCAGGGCGGATCGGCCGCCGGGTGCGGCATACGACGCGCAGGGGACAGGACAAGCTGGCCGACATCCAGAACATCCTGCACGAAACCATCACCGGAAATCGCATCGTGCAGGCCTTCAACATGGAATCCTGGGAGATGGCCAGATTTTACGACGCGGCGCGGCGTCTATTCTGGGCCAACCTGCGGTCGGTTGCTGCCGCCGCCATCAGCTCTCCTCTGATGGACATCTTCGGCGCCATCGCGATTGCCTTGTTGCTGCTGCTCGGGCGACAACAGATCTCTCACCAGCGCATGACCGCAGGGGTGTTCTTTGCTTTTATTGTCGCCGTTTTCAAACTCTATGATCCGGTGCGCAAGTTCGCGCTGTTCAACAATAACTTTCAGCAGGCGTTGGGTGCTTCCTCGGGAATCTTCCAGTTCATCGACACCACCGACGAGGTGCGGCAAAGCGCCGACGCCAAGCCGTTGCCTCCCTTCTCGCGCAGCATACGATTCGAACATGTGAGCTTCTCTTACGAGCCCCGGGGCGAAGAAAAGCGGGAGATTCTGCGCGACATCAACCTGGAAGTGCAGGGCGGCGAGGTGCTGGCGGTGGTGGGGTCGAGCGGTGCGGGCAAGAGCACCCTGGTTCACCTCATCCCACGCTTTTTCGATGTCACGGCGGGGCGCTTGCTGATCGATGACCACGACGTCCGCGACATGACCCTGCAGTCGGTGCGGTCGCAAATCGGAGTTGTGTCCCAGGAGACGGTTCTGTTCAACGACACGGTGCGCAACAATATCGCCTACGGACAACCGCATGTTTCCCAGCGGGCGGTGGAAGCGGCGGCACGGGCTGCTTTAGCCCACGACTTCATCACCGCGTTACCCCTGGGCTACGAGACCGTCATCGGGGAACGCGGCATCCGGCTTTCGGGCGGGGAGCGTCAGCGCATCGCGATCGCCCGTGCCTTGCTGAAAAACGCTCCGATTTTGATTCTCGATGAGGCGACTTCGGCGCTCGACAGCGAATCGGAGTCGCTGGTGCAGTCGGCCCTGGCCAACCTCATGGTCGGGCGCACCGTCGTGGTCATCGCCCATCGGCTCTCGACCGTGCGTCGCGCCGACCGCATTGTGGTCCTCGAGAATGGAAGAGTGACCGACATCGGTTCTCACGAAGATCTGATGAAGAAATTCGGTGTCTATCGCCGGCTTTATGATCTGCAATTCGTCGATCTGGAGCCGCCCAAAGTCGGCGCCGCTCCTTTAGGATGATCAGCATGGCGATACGTTCCATGACCGGATTTGCACAAGTCACAGGACAGGCGAACGGCCGCCATAGTTTCAATCTTTCGCTGAAATCGCTCAATCACCGCTTTTTGGACCTGCACTTCCGAATGCCTCCGGGGACGGAGGAACTGGAAATGAAGGTGCGCCGCCGGCTCAAGGGAAAGTTGGTGCGGGGACACGTCGAGTTAATTCTCAACCTCGAAACCAAGGCCGGCGAGACTTTTCGATTCAATCGGGAATGGTTGGGGGGTTACATCCAGGCATTTCGTGCGGTCGCGGCGGACTTTGGGCTGCCGGCCGAGCCCGATCTCAACCTCATCCTGCGCCTTCCCGGTGCTTTCGAAGTGGCGGCTGAGCCCGCGGATCCCCTGTTGGAAGAGGCCATTCTGGCAAAGCTCGAAGAGGCCCTGAGGCGATTGAATGAGATGCGGGAGCAAGAAGGCCGGGAGGCGGAACGGGAACTTCGCGAGCGCATGCGGCAGATCCAACGAGCCCGACAGGAAGTCGAGAAGTGTCGCCAGGCCACCCTCCGGACCTACACCGAGCAACTGAACCGGCGCATGCAGGAGCTCATCGGCTCGCAGGCCGAACCGGAACGCATCCTGCAGGAGGCGGCTCTGCTGGCGGATCGCAGCGACATTGCCGAGGAACTGGTGCGCCTGGAGAGCCACGTCCAGCAATTTCTGGGCTTGCTTGATCAGGGAGGAGAGGTTGGCAAAAAGCTCGATTTTCTGCTCCAGGAGATGAATCGCGAGGCCAATACTCTGCTTTCGAAGACCGCGGGGCTGGCCGGGGAAGCCTTGCAAATCACCACCCATGGGCTGGGGATGAAAGCCGACATCGAAAAGGCTCGGGAGCAGGTACAAAATCTGGAATGAACTGCGTCTTCATCATTTCCGCACCTTCCGGTTCGGGCAAAACCACGCTCGTCGAAAAGGTGCGGAAGGAGGTTCCCCGGCTTGAATTTTCGATTTCCTATACGACTCGCCAGCCGCGGGGAAAAGAGCAGAATGGGCGAGAGTACTTTTTCGTTTCCCGGGAGACGTTTGAACAAATGAAGCAGCGCGACGAATTCCTTGAATCTGCGGAGGTGTTTGGCAATGCCTACGGAAGTGCGCGACGCTTTGTCGAGCAAGCGCAGCAGCGAGGAAACGACCTATTGCTTGATATCGATGTGCAGGGGGCGAAACAGGTCAAGCGCAAGCTTCCCCAGGCCGTGCGCATCTTCGTTTTGCCGCCCGACCGTAAGACCTTGGAGCAGCGCCTGCGGAATCGCAGCCTGGACAAGGAAGAGGTGATCCAGCGCCGGTTGGTCACCGCCCATCGGGAGATTGAGAAATACCGGGAATACGACTATATTTTGATAAACGATCATCTGGAGGAATCCATTCGGGCCCTGGAGGCCATCCTGCTGGCAGAGAGGATGAAACATTCGGGGACCGAACCAGTGGCTGCCGACAAGGAGACGCTGGCCATCGCCGAAGGTTGCCGCTTGCGCAACATGGAAGCACGCGTGCAACCGATCGTGGCCTCGTTCGCAGCGGCCGCGGCTCAAGGTGGTTAACGACAGGGAGACATTATGAAGTTGATGGATGGCTTCGATAGTAACTATCGCTACATTCTGGTGGCAGCTCGACGTGCACGGCAACTGCAGGGCGGTGCGCCACCGGTCATTGACACCACTTCGCGCAAGCCCTGCCGAATCGCTCAGGATGAGATCAAGGCCGGCAAAGTCAAATGGATGATTCCTGAAACACCGAAGTCGGCGACCGAAGTGGCCAGCGATACCCTGGATAAGGCGTTAGGTCAAGAGTAATGACTGCCGCTTGCCGGCCCCAAGGTGTTCCCGCATATCGGCAATCGGAAATCGGCAACTTATGAAGGTGGCTCTAGGCGTCAGCGGCGGAATTGCGGCCTACAAAGCAGCGGAGATCGTCCGATTGCTCGAGGAGCGTGGTATCCGCGTGCAGGTGATCATGACCAGAGCTGCCGAGGAGTTCATCCGCCCTCTGACTTTTGCAGCGCTTTCCGGGGAAAAAGTCATCACCGACCTGTTCGCCGCCGGGCAAGAACCAGCCAATATTGATTCCGCCATCGAGCACATTCAGGTTGCACGTTCGATCGATGCGTTACTGGTTGCGCCCGCCACGGCTGACATTCTTGGCAAATTCGCGCAGGGCATCGCCAACGACTTCCTCACCACACTTTATCTAGCGACCACGGCGCCCGTGGTGGTAGCGCCGGCAATGAACCTCAATATGTGGAACCATCCGGCAACGCAAGCAAATCTGGAAATTCTCAAGAAACGTGGCGTACGGGTGGTGGAACCTGGGACCGGCTATCTGGCTTGTGGAATGACCGGACCCGGGCGTCTGGCCGAGAACCAGGCCGTGGTCGATGCCACCCTCGAGGCCCTGGGAGCGACGCCGGACTTAACCGGAGAAACCGTACTGATTACCGCCGGGCCCACCCGCGAAAGGATCGATCCGGTACGCTATCTGAGTAACCGCTCGAGCGGCCGCATGGGATACGCGATCGCCGAAGCCGCGCTCCGTCGTGGGGCGCGTGTGCTCCTCATCACCGGACCCACCATGCTCGTTGCTCCCGTCGCCGCCGAGGTGGTGGAGGTCGAATCTGCCGAGGAAATGCGCCGGGCCGTGTTAGAGCGGCTGCCCCAGGCAACGATCGTCATCAAGACCGCGGCGGTCGCTGATTATCGCCCCAAGACCGTTCAACCGCAGAAAATCAAGCGCACCGGCCCGTTGACTCTTGAGCTCGAGCCGACGGCCGACATTCTCGCTGAGATCGCCCGCCATAAAGGATCGCAGATTGTGATCGGCTTTGCTGCTGAGACGGAGAATGCGCGCGAACATGCGCGCAAGAAGTTAACCTCGAAATCGCTCGATGCGATCGTGGTTAACGATGTTTCACGCCAGGGAATCGGCTTTGATTCCGATCGCAATGCGGTCACGATCATCACCGAGGACGAGGCCATCGATGTGCCCGAGAATAGCAAGTGGGAGATTGCCCACCGCGTGCTCGATCAGGTCGTCCGCCTCCGCCAATCGAAGCCAGCGATGAAGGACTAGACTGGCTGGCATTCGTGCATTTTCTTCCACAGCCAGCGATCTGTCCCTCTTGCCGATTGCTGCTAATCTGTTGGAGACATGTCTCGAACTCTGGATCCTTCTCTGCGCCGCCAGCTGGCTGATCGGATCGACTTTTATAAGGAACTGGGGATTTACGACTTTTATCGGTATCCCGTGGGCGATGGTCGGGTTGAGGCGACCACCGCTCTCTCGGAGCCAAGCCTCGCCGAGGACGCACCGAGCTTGGTGACGCCGCCAACCGTTTGCACTCGCGCCGCCGACTCAGAAGAAAATCTGTTCTCCGCGCCGAAGCCAGAGGCCGGGGTGAGTGATCCCGCCCAGGCGCTCAAGATCATTCGGGAGGATCTCGGCGCCTGCACTCGTTGTCCTCTCCACAAACAGGGCCGCAAGCAAATCGTCTTTGGCGTGGGCAACCCCAAAGCCGACCTGATGTTCGTAGGCGAGGCTCCAGGGGCAGATGAAGACCAACAGGGAGAACCATTCGTAGGCCGCGCTGGACAACTGCTCAACAACATGATCAGAGCCATGGGCTTGGGCCGCGAGGATGTGTACATCGCCAACGTCATCAAGTGCCGACCTCCTGGCAACCGCGTGCCCGAGCGGGACGAATGCGAGACTTGTTCTCCATTTCTGCTGCGGCAAATCGCGGCGATCCGGCCGAAAGTAATCGTGGCACTCGGCGCGGTCGCGGCCAAAACACTGTTAGCTCTGAACGCACCCATGGCCGAATTGCGTGGACGCTGGTACGACTTCCGTGGAACCAAGCTGGCCGTGACCTATCACCCCGCCTTTCTCCTGCGCGATCCGCGCCAGAAGAAAGAAGCCTGGAAGGACTTGCAAAGGGTGATGAAGGAACTGGGACTGGCGGTCCCCGCGACCCACCCGGGATAAGCTGCGCAAACATTCCTGTCTACAGCCTGGTGCACCGCCGCTGGGTCGAAATCGGCGGTGGCTAAGACGTGAAGTACATCTGGGTCATCAGGATCCGGAAAAGTCTGTAGACTCCTGCAAGGCCTACTACCTCTCAGAGGTGCCCCTGAGCGCTCGGGATCCCGTGAGAATTACGATGGGCGAACTCGAAGCTTCTGAGCGTTACGGCTTCTCCGCCAGCCCGCCGCCGTCCTGCACGATGAAGGTGTCGACCCTCAACCCATCCGGGAGATTCACGTTCGGGTCGAGCTCCACGAGGGTCTCCAAAATCTTGGTGTCCACTTTTTCCGTGGGTTCGTCGGTGCGGACATTTTTCGGCCCGAGTTGCTGTCCCAAACGCACCACCTGCCCCCAGAATTTCTGCTGCCCAAACGCATCCGCGGTAACGTAG
>DASPVG010000044.1:0-3500 GCA_035622455.1 Terriglobales bacterium | reverse complement strand
GTGAGAATGTGGGAAGGCAGTTCTGGTCAGATTTTGATGGAAGTTTTCCCAGTCAGAAGCTTGAGGTAGTCATTTTCGAAGGAAATATTGGTTTTCTGAATCGCCTGTAAGATGCGTTGCATTTGCTCTCTATCTTCACGGTTCAGTTCCTTGAATTGCACCGCCACGCCGGACCCGAGATCCATTCTCGTCACCAAGCCCTCAGTCTTTAGCTGCGCATCTCCCTCACCGATGCTCAAATGCAAATGGGAACCGGGAGGAAGGACAGCACTGGTTTCGACATAACAACCTCCCATGCTGATATCGGTCACGCTTCCGATAACCGGGTTGTTATCTGCCGCGCGTAACTCGATCATGAACCGGCACTTCATGCGAGGATGCGAGCGACGGTTCTTACGCGCGGGCTGCTGCTGTTTTTCGAGATACATCCGCCGGTCCGCCTCGGCCAGCAATTCTTCCGCATCTTTGCCGTCCTCGGGATAGACCGCCTGACCCACACTGAGGGTGAGAATGTCTTCGGCACAGACTTCGATACCGGCCTGTTTGGCCAGATCCCGCAGCTGCTTGGCTCTCTTGTCCGCCGCATCCGGCGGCAGGCCGGCAGCCACCACGACAAATTCGTCTCCTCCCATGCGGGCTACGTAGTCGTACTCCCGGCAGGTGTCTTTGAGAGCCTGGGCGAACAACCGCAGCACTCGGTTCCCCTCCAGGTGGCCGAAGCGGTCATTGATCTGCTTGAAGCCATCCATGTCACAGACCATGACCGTAAGAGACGTCTGCTCACGCTTGCAGCGGGCCAGTTCGCGGTCGAGTTGCAGGAATAGCGATCGAGCATTGGGCAACGCGGTCAGATAGTCGGTGGTAGCGGAGCTCTCCGCCTGCTGGTACTTCAGCGCGTTCTCGATCGCCAGGGCCATCTTGGAGGTGATGGCCAAAATGATTCGCAGGTCATCCGAGGTGAATGCATCCCGCTCAGCACGATAAAGCGCCAGTACTCCGATCGTCCCGCTGACGCCATCGAGGGGAACCGCCAGCGCCGAGCGCAAGGTGCTGAACTTGGTGGGATCATTCAAATACCCAGGCTCAACCGAAGGGTTGCCATTAATAATCGGCTTCTTGTTTTGGGCGACCCAGCCCGAGAGGCCCTGTCCCACTGGAATTCGCAGCGACGAAAACAAGCGGAAATTGTCGCCGTTGACATATTCCGGGATCAGTTCCTGATTGCGCCGCAGATAGATCGCAATCGCGTCGTAACGCACCAGCAGCCTTAGTTTGACGGAGAAGACCGATAGAGTCTCTCCCAAGCTCAGCGAAGCACCCAGGTCCTGACTCAACTCAAACAGGGTCTGCGCTTCCTGTCGAGCAGCCGCAATCGAGGCCAGAAAGCTGGCCTCCCGTCCGGCGGTATCCTTTACCGCACTGGCCTCAAAGCCGGCTGCCGGTGCCGAGCCGCGCTCGATCCTCATCTCGGTGGAGAGCTTCGGATCCACCTCCTTCTCCTTGCGGCATTGGGCAGCGACCCGCTTTTCCAGCTGGCGATAATGTTTCATGAGCACATTCACAACCCGCGGATCAAACGCCTTCCCCGATTCCTCCGCCAGGCGACGCACAGCCTCCTCGATCGGCAGGGCCCGGCGGTACTGACGGTCGGACGCGAGAGCGTCGATGAAGTCAACGGCAGAAAGAATACGAGCTCCGATTGGGATTTCACTTCCCTTCAAACCAAACGGGTAACCCGATCCGTCCCACTTTTCGTGATGGGCGCGCACAATGGGCACGACCGGGTACGGGAAACGCACCCGCTCCAGAATCTCAGCCCCGACTACAGGGTGGATCTTCATCTTCTCGAATTCTTCCGGAGTTAGACGGCCGGGCTTAGAGATAATGTGCTCCGGGACGGCGAGCTTTCCGATATCGTGCAGCAGGGCCGCAGCATGGAGAGCTTCGGTCTCCCCGGCACTGATGCCCAGTTCCTTGGCCAGTTCGATGGCATAGACTCTGACTCGCTCCAGGTGATCGTGGGTGACATGGTCCTTGGCTTCGATCGCAAGCGCCAGTGCCTCGATGGTTCGCAGATGCAGATTGGCCATCTCTTCCACGTGGCGTTTTTCATCTTCCAGCTTTCCCAAGTATAGGCGGTAGGAGCGATAGATAACATAGATGACAGGAGCGATCAGCAGCGAGGTTTCCCAGTTAAAGGCCTCGTCGAGCCACCCGATGACACCCGCGATGGCTGCCCCAACCAAGTAGTAAGGAAACGACCAGAAATAGCATTCGACCAGGATTTCCTTCAGAGACTTGGCTTCGGTAAACGAGATCACCGTGGCAGTCGAACCGGTATTAGCCACGAAATAGAGGATCCCCGCGATTCCCAAAGCCAAAACGTGGCTTTCAACAAAGCCACCGGACAGCATGAGGTAATAGGCCTTGTAAGCAACCGCGGTCGAAAGCATGCTCGAGCACAGGTTGAAAATACACTTAATGTTGTCGGGTCGGTCGGGATATAGCCACCCGACTACCATCGAGGCGCTAGCCAGAATCAATGTCTCAGAAAAGCTTAGCTGCAGGATGCCCAATAGGACGAAGAGGAAACTCATCGTCATGGTGCCTGCGACACCCGGCAGATTCACTTTTAGCCGCGATGCCAGGATGGCTACGCCGAGGTAGCAGATGAATTCGGCTATATTTCGGCTCGAAGGACGAAGGACTCCGTAAACGAGCGCGGCTATCCCCAAGGCTGAGATGGCGCTGATGAAAACTTTGGCTCCAGCCGGCAGCAGTCGCCAGGGCTGGGGCCGACCTGCTAATTCGCTACTCATATCCCTGTAATTCGAGGGAGGGACTAAGGGTCCCCTCCGAACTAAGGAATAGCAACTAATTCTCCTAGATACAATCGGTTACATGCTACCGACGCAAACTTCGGTAATCTCCGATTAGTCTCTAGCGGAAGGCAGGTACTCGCCATGCGGAGGGGGGCTCCATCCCACCGCAGACCATTGGAACGGCATGGCTAAGTTCTGTGATGGGCTGCCTACGCTGTCCACAGAAAGCCGTGATTCCCCCCGTTCCGATACACGCGCTAGCCGGTGGCTACCATGCCAAGTTCTTGGTCGATGGCCGCGTAACAATACCTAATGCCTTACGGCAGGCACCAGCGATGTGACCCGCGTTAGGGCAGCTAGATTGAAAGGCTACCGTGCGCCGAGTCGGCAGCGTGGGAGGCGGCCTTCTGGTGGAGCAGCTCTACAATGTCGGCGTAGAGTCGGGCGCGCATAGCCTGCCGTTCGTAGGCGCGCGTGATGTAACGGACGTGAATCTCTACGCCGGAGCCAGTGGGTCGGAGATTAACCGAAGGCGCAGCCGAGAACGACTTCACGCGGTAGCGGGTGGTTGCGCTCTGCCACTCTTCTTCCGCCATCTCGACGCTGGCTTCGGTTTCGCGGGCGACAAGCTTCTGGATGGCATCCACCACAGGGTAGGGGTTCTCGCTCGAGGGGACG
>DASPVG010000043.1:0-27284 GCA_035622455.1 Terriglobales bacterium | reverse complement strand
AGTCGCTCCCTCGACAAGGGTGTTGGCGCAACCGAGGCAAAGAAGAATGACTTGGGAGTGAAAATTTCGAAGGCGGCTCGGGTCGTGAAATGCTGGGGGAGAGCGCTAAGCCAGGCACCGGGAACCCGCTGCACACGCAAGAACCCGTTACCGTTGCTTCCTTCCGGACCTGGCGGGGTTGGCGGGAAAACGTTGCGCGGGACCGATGCCTGACAGGGTGATTTTAGCAGGAGTGGGGAGGTCGGATGGCGGCCGGCGGTTTGCGAAAACTTCCAAGGTTGTTTCGAGCCGGGGATCTCGGTGAGGCATGGATTCGAAAGATGACCAACCCGGGAGCTGACGCCGAACCTTCCGTACTCTTCCCTTTCCCTTAGAAATCGCCAACAATGGAGAGAGCCGATGTCCTCGCTGTACAGTCCGCAATCCGCCACATCCACGATTTCGCTCGCCATGGAGCGCTACTTTGAAATCGCACTCTACCTGCTCGTCGTGGTGGGATTCGGATGCTTGGCATCGACCGGCGGACTGGCCCTAGCACCCGTCTTGTTGGTATCAGCGGCTCTTCTGTTTCGCGGATATACTCTGGTTTCCGGGCATGCCCTGCTCATTCCAGAGAACTGGACGACGCCGCTTACGGTTGCCTATGGGCTTTTCTACCTTGCGGATGCTTTCCTCATCTCGCGGACATTTCTGAGCTCGACCGTGCATCTTGTGCTTTTTGTTATGGTCATCCGCCTGTTTTCGGCGAGGCGCGACCGCGACTACTATTTTCTCGCAGTGATTGCCTTTCTGATGCTGCTCGCCGCTTCGGTTCTGACGGTTGAGAGCACGTTCTTGTTTGCCTTTGCGGCTTTCCTGCTGGTGGGGGTGGTGACCTTCATCCTGATGGAAATGCTGAGCGCATCCCGCCAGGCGACCATCCTGGCAAGGCCTGGAGGGGATCCGTCGATTGCCAAACAGCTGGGGCTTTGGTTGGTGCTGTCGGCTCCCGGATTTGTCTTATTCCTTCTTCTGGCAGGTGGGGCCATCTTTTTGGTGTTGCCTCGGCTTTCGAGCAGTTACCTGAGCGAATACGCAGTTGGCACGGGAATCGCCACCGGGTTCAGTGACCATGTACAGCTCGGTCAAATCGGAGAGATCCAGCAATCCAGTTCCCTGGTCATGCATATTCAGGTGGAGGGCGACCAGCACGGCATCCTCGACTTGAAGTGGCGGGGAGTTACCCTGAACTTATTCAATGGCACGAGCTGGTCCAATCCGCACGAACAACGTTTTGTGCGCCGCCTCGGCGACCGTTTCCTCTTGAGCCAACCGCAAGACAACCAGAAGTCCTCGACGCCAGCACGCATCATTCAGTACCGAGTTTTAATGGAACCCGTCGCCAGCAGCGTATTTTTCCTGGCGCCCACACCGTTGACCCTCGCGGGGGATTATCGGGTGATCTCGATGGATGAAGCCGGAGCGGTCTTTGACCCCGACCCGGAACATCCGGTCAACACCTACGAGGCGAGCTCCAATATTGCCCAGCCCAGTCCTGCTCAACTGCGCGCTGCCTCCTCGGATTACCCTCCCCAGGTGCTATTGAATGACCTCGAGACCCCGAGCTGGCTGGATCCGCGCATCGCACGCCTGGCAGAGCAGATCAGCTCTTCCGAGAGCAACAATTACGACAAGGCCGCCGCCATTGAACGATACCTGCGCACTCACTTCACCTACACTCTGAAGTTGCCACCTACGGTCGCTCGCGACTCGCTCGCCAACTTTCTTTTTGAACGCAAGCAAGGACACTGTGAATATTTCGCTTCGGCGATGGCTATCATGCTGCGCAGCGTGGGAATTCCCACGCGGGTGGTAAACGGATTCCGAACCGGGGAATTCAACGACATCACTTCCCAGTACCTGGTTCGCGCCAGCAATGCACACTCCTGGGTAGAGGCTTTCTTTCCCGGCTATGGCTGGGTTAGTTTCGATCCCACGCCGGGCGCTCCTCTACCCTTGCACACGGCATGGGGCCGCATGACCCTGTACTTGGATGCGGCGGCCTCCTTCTGGCGCGAATGGGTCATCAACTATGACATCCGTCATCAGCACATTCTCACCCTCGAGGCAACCCACGGCACACTCGAGTGGTTTCGTCAGGCGAAAAGCTGGACCCGGAACGAGTACCAGCGCCTGCTCGATGCCGCACGGCGGTCCGCGGAATCTGTCTCCAAGGCCCCTTTGGCTTGGAGCATCCAAGGAGTCTGCCTGGTCTGCTTGTTGATTCTGGGGGGCAATGCTCGTCGCTTGTGGCGGGCAATTTCCCGGCGGCAGGTGGCGGCACGTCCCGAGAAGTTTCCCCGCATCGCCGCGACCATCTGGTATGAACGCACGATCCAGGCACTCGCCAAACGCGGGTTTCCGAAGTCCCCGGTCCAAACTCCGGAAGAGTTTCTTCGTTCCATTCCCGACCGTGCTCTGCGCGAGCGGGTCTCCCGCCTAACCGAACACTATGAGCGTGCACGCTTTGGCGATTCAACCGAAGATGCAGCCCGCTTGCCGGAAGTCTTTCAAGAGATTTCAAGCGCTGCCCGCCGTTAGACCGAAGTTCCCTCTCGAGTACCCTTCCTGCCCCCTGGGTGGGAGCTGGGGGTTGCAGCCGCCATCGCCCAGAGCCCCGCGGGTTGAGATGTTAAAATAAGACATTCAATGCCTCACCCGAGCCTGACTGAATTCCCCAAGGTCGAAGTCGAAGCTGAGACCAAGTCCACTTCCAAGCCGAAGATTGGCTTTGTCAGCTTGGGATGCCCCAAGAACCTCGTCGACAGTGAAGTGATGATGGGAATCGTGACCCGGGCGGGAGCGGAGCTGGTCTCGCGCCCGCAAGACGCCGATATCATCGTGGTCAACACCTGTTCTTTCATCGAGAGTGCGCAACAGGAATCGGTGAACACCATTCTGGAGATGGCGCGACACAAGACCGAGGGTCGGGCACAGAAGCTTGTGGTGGCTGGTTGCCTGGTGGAACGATTCCGCCAAGCGATTCGCCAGAACATTCCTGAAGTTGATGCCGTCGTTGGTACCGGAGAATTGGAAAAGATTCTGCCCGCGTCAGGGATGACGGCGCCACCTGCCCCCTCTCCTTTCCCCATTCTTCCTTCGCGAGCGGAAGGAGATGCTCGCTTAGCCCAAGGCCGGTTCTCGCGAGACTCCTGGGAGGGTGCCATCGCCGATCTGCCCAACTATTTGTATGACGAGGCCACCCCCCGGGTGCTCTCCACTCCCGGCTATACGGCCTACATCAAGATCGCGGAGGGCTGTGATCATCCCTGCAGCTTCTGCATCATCCCTCAATTGCGAGGCAGGTTCCGGTCGCGTGGCTTTGCTTCTGTGGTCGCCGAGGCGGAACAACTGGCTCGCGGCGGCGTGCGTGAGATCACCCTGATTGGCCAAGATACCACCTGCTACGGCGAAGACCTCGGCTTGAAAGATGGTCTGGCGCTACTGCTCGAGAGACTGGCGGGAATCGACGGTCTGCGCTGGATTCGATTCCTCTATGCCTACCCAAACAAAATCACCGACCGCCTGCTGGAGACCATCGCAGCCCACGACAAGCTTTGCTCCTACATGGATTTGCCTCTGCAGCACGCATCGCCTGTGGTATTGAAGCGCATGAAGCGGGGGGGCGGCCGAGAGATTTTTCTTCGTCTGATCGAGAACATGCGCCGGCTCATACCTGGGGTGATCCTGCGCACGTCGTTTATCGTGGGTTTCCCGGGTGAGACCGAGCAGGAGTTTGACGAGCTGTGTGGCTTCGTCCGCCAAGCGGAGTTCGACTGGATGGGGGTTTTTGGCTATTCGGATCAGGAGGGCGCGGGCGCCTTTTCGATGGAGAAGAAGCTTTCTCGACAGGAAATCGAGCACCGCCGCAAGCACCTGATGCAGATTCAGCGCAGCACCAGCCGACGAAGGAAACGAACTCTGGTCGGAAAGCGATTCGAATTGCTGCTCGAGGGCCTTTCCGAAGAAAGCGATCTCCTGTTTGAAGGACGTACGGCGATGCACGCTCCGGAAATCGATGGCAAGGTATTCGTGAATGATGTCCCCGAAGGCCTCGAACTGCGAGCCGGCGAATTCTATTCCTGCGAGATCAGCGCGGCTCATGAGTACGATCTCGTGGCAAAAATCGTCTGAGAACCATGGCTCGTAAGCGCCTTGTGAAGCTCGACTGTCCCGTCTGCAAGAAGCCGGTAGAAAGCAGGGATCCCGATTTTCCCTTCTGCAGTGAGCGGTGCCGCCTGATCGACCTGGGCAAATGGGCCAGTGGAGCGTATGTGATTTCCTCGCCGACCCAGGACGTGTCGGATTCCGTACCCGACTCCCAGCAGAAGCCATCCGACGAAGAATAATGTGCGCCGGGTTGAAGCAGATTGGGTGGACCTCGATCTTTGTATTACCTGCCGGACCTACGGCTGTCGAGCACGACCAGTGGCGCGCCGAGGTTTTAGGTTGTAAATCAGTTGTGAGACGATCCGATCGAAGAACGATACCGCGAGGTAACAACTTGCTTAGGCTACACTTTTTCCAAGGCGGCCAGAATCGATGAAGGCGGAGCACCCGAGCCCACGGGCTTCGAGTTGGGCTGAGCAGGTCGCCACTTGCGTTGGCATCGGGCAAATTCCCTGGGCGCCCGGCACCTGGGCCTCCTTGGCAACGACACTGTGGTGGTGGCTTCTGACTTTGGCAATCCGGCCCGGCTGGCAGGTTGCCGCCGCGGTATTGCTGGCCGGCATCACCATCACCTTGGGCATTCCGGCCGCCACCGCCGTGGCCCGAAAAACCGGGCTCAAAGATCCGCAGTTTGTCGTCATCGACGAAGTTGCCGGCCAGCTCATCCCATTCATTGCGATTCCTGTCTCGTGGAAATCTCTGTTGCTCGGCTTTATACTCTTTCGAGGATTTGACATTGTGAAGCCACCTCCGGCACAGCAACTGGAGCAACTTCCCGAGGGGTGGGGCATCGTAATGGATGATGTGGCTGCGGGCGCCTATGCGTTCGGGATCATGCAAATCTTGCTGCACACCGGGCTTCTGCCAAAATAAATCCGCGAGGCACGGCCGCGAATAGTGTATGGGGATCTCTAACCGCTTGCTCGGCAAGAAGAATGTCAACGGAAAGCCGCACATCCTTGCGGTCCAGCCTGGGGCGGCCCTGCCAGGCGGAGAAGTGCGGATCACCGGAACGGACCTGCGCCCTTCCGAACTGCGCCGACCCCGAGTGCGCTTCGGCGAGGTTGAAGGTTCCGTGGTCATCAGTTCTGACCAGTTTCTGGTAGCGCGGGTCCCGCAAGGTGCATCGTCTGGACCGGTGGTGGTCTCCACCAACGGTCATTCGAGCAACCCGCTCCAGATCAAGGTTGCGGTTCCCATTGCTGAAAATCTGCATCCGGTGACCAATCCCGCCCTCGATGCCGAGGGAAACATCTATGTCACCTTCTCGGGAAGCCGCGGTCAAAAAGTCCCGGTCTCGATTTTCAAGATCGATACCAACTACAAGCTAACTCCGTTCTTGTCCGACCTGATGAACGCTACCTCGATCGCGTTCGACCGCGCCGGACAGCTTTACGTGTCCTCCCGTATGCATGGCACGGTCCATCGGGTTGCGCCCAACGGGACCATGTCGGTGTATGCCGAGGGGATGGGAGTGGCCACCGGTATCGCGTTCGACCGTGCCGGCAACCTCTACGTCGGTGACCGCAGCGGAACCATTTTCAAAATCGCCCCCGACCGCCAGATTTTCGTCTTCGCTACGCTCGAGCCCAGCGTTTCCGCCTACCATCTCGCCTTCGGACCGCAAGGAGACTTGTTCGTCACCGGTCCCACAACCTCCAGCTTCGATGGCGTATACAAGATTGATCCCCATGGTAGCGTTTCCACGTTTTTCCGCGGGTTAGGGCGACCCCAGGGACTCGCCTTCGACACGGAAGGTAATCTCTACGTAGCCGCTTCCCTGGCCGGCAAGCGTGGCATCGTCCGGATCACTCCCGCCGGCCAGGCTAGCGTGGAACTAGCCGGCGCCGGCCTGGTGGGGCTCGCCTTCGCTGCCGGGCAGTCCGCAATTCTGGCGACCACCAACGCTATACACCACCTGGGTTGGAATATCCAAGGGGCATCGCTTGCCTCGCCGGTGTAAGCGCCAGCCGAGGGCACGCCAATCCAGCTCATACCACTCTGCTGGGCTGTGCTTCATCGTTTACACTTTACGGCAATGAATGCCGAGATCATAGCCGTCGGCTCGGAACTCCTCACCCCGTTTCGGCAGGACACGAATTCCCTCTATCTAACCGAAAAATTGAATGAGCTCGGTGTCGCTGTCATCTTCAAGACCATCGTCGGGGATACGCGGGAGCGCCTGGTTCAAGCCGCGAGTCTCGCATTGTCGCGGGCCGATATCATCCTCTTTATGGGCGGACTCGGCCCGACCGAGGACGACTTAACCCGCGAAGCCGTGGCGGAAGCTCTTGGTCTCGAACTTCGTCGGGACCCTGACATCGTGGCCGGCATCGAGCAGCGATTCGCTACCCGCGGCTGGAAGATGACGGCGAACAACGCCAAGCAAGGGGATGTGATCGCGGGAGCCACCGTACTAGCCAACGCGAACGGAACGGCGCCGGGACAATGGATCAGCGGTAAATATGAGGGCCGGGAGAAAATCATCCTGCTCCTTCCCGGCCCTCCCCATGAACTGAGGGCGCTTTTCGTAGAGCAGGGCATGGAACGGCTGCGTTCGAAACTGCCCCCGCAATTCATCGTCGCCCGGGAACTGAAGATCACGGGACTGGGCGAATCACAGTGCGACGCTCGCGTCGCGCCGATCTACCGTCGCTTCCCGGATGTCGAAACCACCATCCTCGCGGCGGCGGGGGAGATTCAGCTGCACTTGAGGTATTCGACCGCCTCGCGGGCCGCCGCCCAACAGAGAGTGGATGCGCTGGTTTCGCAGATTGAAGACGAGCTCGGGGATTTGGTCTTTTCCGATAATGGCGATTCCATGGAGCAGATCGTCGGGCACTACCTCGACATGCGCAACACCACCTTGGCGGTAGCCGAATCCTGCACCGGGGGCCTGGTCGCCGAGCGCGTCACTTCGGTGAGTGGCAGCTCCCGCTATTTCTTGGGCGGAGCCATTGTGTATTCCAACCAATTGAAAACCGAGCTGGCCGGGGTGCCGAAGGAACTGATCGAGGCGCACGGCGCCGTAAGCCGCGAGGTGGCCGCCGCCCTGGCAGAGGGAATCCGTCGACGTATCGGCTCGGTTTTGGGATTGGGGGTTACCGGCATCGCGGGTCCGACGGGCGGGACGGCAGAAAAGCCCGTTGGGCTGGTGTTCCATGCCCTGGCCAGCGATCGCAGCACGGAGGTTGTGGAACGCCGGTTCCCTGGCGACCGCAAACGCATTCGCTGGTTCGCCAGCCAGCAGGCACTGGACATGGTGAGACGAAGGCTGCTCTAACCGCGGTTCCTCAGCGAGAGCCAGGGTTCGTTCGATGGCCGATGACGAGGACCAACCTCGACCGACAAGCATGCGAATTTTTATCGCTCTCGACCTTGACGATGCCGTTCGCGAGCGCATCGATCGCTTTCTTGACGGGGTCCGGGGCTTCGCGCCGGATGCACGCTGGGTTCGTCCCGAATCGCTGCATATCACTTTGAAGTTTATCGGCGAGAAGCCTGCAGAAATGATCGAAGATACCAAGCGCGCTCTTTCCGGCGTCGAGGTGATACCCTTCGATCTCAGTGTGAGAGGCTACGGCTTTTTCCCCACGGCAAAATCGGCACGGGTATTTTGGATTGGCATCGAAAGCGGTCCCCAGCTTCGCCAGCTGGCGAAAGCGGTGGATGAAATGACTTTTGCGCTCGGAATTCCGAAAGAGGAACGGCCTTTCAGCCCACATCTCACCTTGGCTCGCGGGGGAGGTGATTCCGGAGCACCGGGCTGGCGGAAAGGAGATCGGCCCAACCGAAGCTTTCAGTTTCTACAGGAAAAATTGTCCAAGTTGGCCGCCCCCGAGTTTGGTACCATGACCGCCCGTGAGTTTTTCCTGTATCAAAGCCAGCTCATGCGCGGAGGTTCGCGATATACGAAACTGCAACGATTCGCTTTGCGTTAGCCCGAACTGCCTTCGGCTGCGCGAGCTACGACTCCTCTCTTCCGATAGATTTTGATGACGAGTTTCCTTCTAGTCGCGGCCTATAGCTACCTGCTGGGATCGATCTCCTTCGGTTACCTCTTAGTTCGTTTATTCTACGGAAAAGATATTCGAGAGACGGGCAGCGGCAACATCGGAGCCACCAACGTCTCGCGCACCTCCCCGGCGTTGGGCGCCTTCACCCTGGTTCTCGATGCTCTCAAAGGGGCGGGCGCCGTGGTCCTCACCCGAGTGCTCTTCCCCGGTCGACCGGTCCTGCTGACGGCATCCGCTTTCTTCGCTATCGTGGGACACGTTTTTCCAGTCTGGCTGAACTTCCGCGGCGGCAAAGGCGTAGCCACCGGCCTGGGCTCGTTCCTGGTTTTGCTGCCCAAGACCGTGGTGGTACTGATGGGGATTTTTGTGGTCCTGTTCGTGGCATTCCGTTATGTCTCTCTAGCTTCGCTCCTAGCCGTGGCTTTCTTCCCCCTGGTGGCATGGGCACTGCACTCCTATCCCGACGCGCCGCGAACCCTTTGGTTCTTGGCCGCTTCTTCCCTGCTGATCATCTCCCGGCATCACGAAAATATTCGCCGGCTCTGGGCGCACACCGAACCTCGCTTCCGGTGGAGAAGGCGATGAGCACAATCGCGGTTATCGGGGCTGGAGCTTGGGGAACAGGCATTTCCATTGTCCTCGGGCGAAAAGGAACGCACCGCGTCCGCCTGTGGGCACTCGAGAACGAAGTGCAGGCCTCCATTTCCGCCCGGCGGCTGAACGATCGTTTTCTTCCCGGATACCCGATTCCCCAGTCGGTTTCGGTGACCGGCGATCTCGAGCAGGCTTTGCACCACGCCGAAATCGTGGTCAGCGTAATGCCATCGCATCATTGTCGACGGCTGTTCCGTGAGATGAGCCCCTTTTTGAGGCCTGACACGTTGTTCGTCAGCGCCACCAAGGGTCTCGAAGAGCAAGGCTTGCTGCGAATGAGTGAAGTGATCGCTTCGGTCCTCGAATCGAATCAGGGCTTTCGGCCGCGCGTTGGAGCGCTCAGTGGTCCAACCTTCGCGAAAGAAGTGGCCCGCGGGGATCCCACGGCGATCACCATTGCTTCGGTCGACAGCGAGCTCGCGGAAACCGTGCAGCGCGAATTCAGCGACCCGAGTTTTCGCGTTTACACCAACTCCGACATCATCGGTGTGGAGCTGGGAGGCGCTTTGAAAAACATCATCGCCATCGCCTCGGGGGTGTGCGACGGTCTCGGGCTGGGGCACAATTCCGCCGCCGCCCTCATCACCAGGGGCCTGGCCGAAATCACGCGCCTGGTCGTGGCCTGCGGCGGACGGCAGGAAACCATGGCCGGACTGGCCGGCCTGGGGGATCTGGTTCTCACCTGTACCGGGGGTCTTTCCCGGAACCGCAGCGTCGGAGTAGAACTGGGACGCGGCGGTAAGCTGGCGGATATCATCGCGGGCATGCATGGCATGGTGGCGGAAGGCGTATTCACCACCCGCGCGGCGGTCGAATTGGCGCATGCTCACAAGGTTGAAATGCCGATCACCGCCCAGATGGACGCCATCCTGCACCATGGCAAGTCTCCACGAGACGCGATTCAAGAACTGATGACACGTAGCGGCAAGAGCGAGAGCGCGCTCGAGCAGGCGGGATGTTGGGACGATACGGCCTCCAGCTGATGCGCCGGACTTCTCGAGGCCAAGGGCAAGACCTGCAACCGTGCCGCTCGCTGGCCTGCAATCGGGCTGCTATCCGAGGCAATAGATCTCGCTCCAAGGTACTCAAATCTCGCCCCGGCTTGGGGTACCTTCGTAACGGGCATTGTCCTGCAAAACCAGTCAGTTACCAGCTAAGCTGCAAGTAGAATCTTAAAGGCCAGTCCGGCGTCTTTGCCAGCGCAGAGAGCGGGGAAAAGCCACTTTTGCCACTCAGATTTCCACGCCCGTCACGTCTACCGATTCTCTACGTCATCCTCAGTGTGCTCATCCTGGTCAGCGTGGTCCCTATGTATTTCTACTCGGCGCAGGTCGAGTCCATCAACCGGGAGCGGCTGATCACCAATGAACGCCTGTTGCAGAATACGGTGACTCGCTCGCTGGCCGACGACATTTCCGAGCACCAGGAATCGCTGCGCCTGATGCTGGCCAACCTTTCCTCCGCCCTGCAAGTGGCCAGCGGCGGCGATCTTACCGCGGAACACGTCCAAGCACCCGAGTTGCGCGCGTTGCTGGAGAATTTTGTTTCCTCCTCCGACGATCTCGCCTATGCAACCGTATTGAACTCGGAAGCCAAAGGAATCTCAGCCGGGAGAATCGCTGCCGATGCCTTCCTGCAACGCGAATTGGAGCGGGCCTACGCGGCGGCACGGGAAGGGCGAGTGTACAACGGCCAGGCGCTCGGAGTAGGGACGGGGAAAACCGCACGTACGGTGATGCTGGTGAGCACTCCGGTGATGGCGGATGGCGGTTTTATCGGCATGATTGCAGCCGTCGTCGACTTGCAGTTTCTTATCAGGCGTCTGCAAGAGGTGAGTCGAGGTGGCCTGACGCCCTATGTCGTGGATAGCGAGGGTCGCCTGGTTGCGGGCGCAACTTCCGATTACGCCACCGGTCAAGACATGAGCAAGCTCGAGATCGTCCACAACTTTGTGGAGCAAGGCAGCAAAGCCCAGATGGTCGCTGCCACCAGGGAGTTCAACATATCCGACGGCACGCACAACATAAAAATGCTCGGCACCTACAGCCCGGTCACCAATCTGGATTGGGCGGTCGTGGTTCAGAAGCCACGGGGGGAGGCCTACCGGGGCGTGTACGAAATGCAGCGCACTGGGCGCATTCTGGCTATCATGGCGGTCGCCTTGAGCGTTGCCATTAGCGTGTTCGCGGCCCGGCGCATCACGAATCCCCTGGAGGTACTGACCCACTCGAGCCGGGCCATCGCCCGGGGGGACTTCTCCCAGCGCGTGCATCTCAACAGCCACACGGAAATCGGCGAACTCGCATCGACGTTCAATATCATGTCTTCCGAACTTGAACAGTTCGTGCACGACTTGAAGCGGGCTGCGGTCGAAAACCGCGAGTTGTTCATGAGCTCCATCCAGATGCTGGCGGGCGCGGTCGACGAAAAGGACCCTTACACTCGCGGCCACTCCGACCGTGTGACTCGCTATTCCGTGATGATTACCCGTGAGATGGGTATCTACGAGGAGTACGTGGAAGTGGTGCGGATCTCTGCCCAGTTGCACGATGTCGGCAAGATCGGCATTGAGGACCGGATCCTCAAGAAACCAGGGGCGCTTACCGCAGAGGAATTCGAGATCATGAAGACCCACACCACCAAGGGCGCGAATATCCTGCGCGGAGTGGTGCAATTGAAGGATATGATCCCCGGCATCGAGCTCCATCACGAGTCGCTCGACGGTCGCGGCTATCCCTACGGGCTGAAAGACGAAGATATTCCCTTGCTCCCGCGGATCATCGCTGTGGCGGACACTTTTGACGCGCTCACCACCACCCGTCCTTACCAACGCGCGCACGAGCCCAAGGAGGCCCTGCGCATCATCCATTCGCTTTCTGGCACGCGGCTGGATCCGACTGCCGTGGCCGCTCTCACCGCCATCTATGAGCGGGGAGAGATTCAAGTGGTGCAGCCAACTCCCGTACCCGCTGCCATACCCGCAACTCCGGCCGCTACCGCGGAGACTCTGTCTACGGCACCGAGCCAGCCCCTGAGTGCGGTGGGCGATCCGGACGAGACTGCCCTGATTCACACCACCCGCTTTTAGACAGTCCTCCCTGGCCCCAAGCTCGAAACAACCTTGGATTTTCCTGGCGAATACCCTCCCATCCTTCCGAGTTCTGATCCATGAGCTTCTTCCCACCCCGGGCGTTAGGCGATGGGAACGATCGACACGGCAGAAACAACTCCCTGGCGGAAAGACCGAATCCGCTTCCGTTCGATTGCCTCCCGCTATAATTGGAGTGTGCTCTGCCAGATGTACCAGGACCTATGATTCAGACCCTTTTCGGCAGCCTAGAGGAAAGCCAGAAGCCCAGCTTCTTCGATCGCCTGAAAGAAGCGGTTACCCGGACCCGGGAAAACCTGACCGAGCGCATCGAAGAGGTGGTTTCCTTCGGCAAAGAGATTGACCGCCGCACCCTCGACGACCTGGAAGCGACCCTGATCGGGGCGGATCTGGGAACGACCACGACGCGCGAGATCCTGGGTAAGCTTCGGGATAAAGCCGATCGAAAGCAGATCCAGAACGTGGAGGAGCTCAAGCGTCTGTTGAAGGAAGAACTGCTGGCCATCCTGAACGCCGCCAACACCCGTCCGGTCGAAAAAGTGGAGGGCATGGCTGAGGTCATTCTGGTGGTCGGCGTGAATGGCACGGGCAAGACAACCACCATCGGCAAGCTGGCCCAGGTGTTTCGTTCCCAGGGAAAGACGGTTCTGTTGTGTGCTGCGGATACGTTCCGGGCAGCCGCCATTGAGCAATTGGAAATCTGGGGAGACCGCACCGGCAGCGAGGTAATCCGCACCAAACCCGGCAGCGATCCTGCAGCGGTGCTTTACGATGCGCTCAAGGCTGCTTCGGCGCGCCACGCCGACTATGTGATCGTCGATACCGCCGGTCGGCTGCATACCAAGACCAACCTGATGGCAGAGCTTGAAAAAATGCGCAGGACCGCGCAGCGCCTGATTCCCGGTGCACCGCACGAGATCCTTCTGGTTATGGATGCGACCACCGGACAAAACGGATTACAGCAGGCACGCCAGTTCACCGGCTCGGTGGGAGTCACTGGAATCGTGCTCACGAAGCTCGACGGGACGGCCAAAGGCGGAGTCGTCGTGGCCATCAGCCGGGAGTTGGGATTGCCGGTACGCTATGTAGGAATCGGGGAAAAACCGGGTGACCTTCTGCCGTTTGATTCTCAAGAGTTTGTAGATTCGCTGTTCGCCTAGTCCTGCCGAGTCCTCGCGCGGGCCTTTGCTGAGCAACCACGAGGAACAAGAAGGGTTGGGGGACATCCCCATGCGCAATGTCAGATCACGGAACTGACAGGCAGTTTCTCGAACACGCGCTCGATCTCGCGCGCCAGGGGATCGGCTTGACCTCCCCGAATCCTTGCGTAGGGGCGGTGCTTGTCAGCAAGGACGGCACCATCGTCGGCTCCGGCAGCCACACCTACGAAGGGGTGAAACACGCCGAAGTATTGGCCATCGAGCAAGCCGGCGAAAACGCCCGGGGGGCAACCCTGTACATCAACCTTGAGCCATGCTGCCATCAAGGCCGGACAGCAGCGTGCGTCGATGCCATCATCGCCGCCAGGATCACTCGGGTGGTTACCTCCATGCAAGATCCGAATCCTCGGGTCAGCGGGCAGGGCCTCGAAAGGCTGCAGGCGGCGGGAATCGAAGTAACCGCCGGCATTTTGCAGCAAGAAGCCAGAGGGTTGAACGAGTCCTTCGCCAAGTACATCCGTCGCCACAGTCCGCTGATCACCTTGAAGGCAGCCATGACTCTGGATGGCAAGATCGCTCCTCCCTCCGGCGAATCGCACAATCCGACCGCGCTGGGTGTGTCGGCCGCTCATACCGGCTGGATCAGCAGTGAAGTCGCTCGTGCCCACGTGCAGGAGTTGCGGCACCAGCACGACGCGATCCTGGTGGGCGTCGGTACGATCATTGCCGATGATCCATTGCTCACCGATCGTACCGCCCGGGCTCGGCGCCGGCCGTTGTTAAGGGTCATCCTCGACTCCCACCTTCGCCTGCCCGTCGAGTCGCGCGTCGTCAAGACGGCACAAAATGATGTCCTGGTATTCTGTTGTTTCGCGGAAGACAAAAAGAGACAGGAGCTTTTGAAGCGGGGCGTGCGGGTAGAACAGATCCCCCGGTCCAGCCAGGATGGACACCCAGATCTCGAAGCCGTCGCCCGTCAGCTCGGGAAGATGGAAATCACCAGCCTGATGATTGAAGGCGGAGCCATGGTCAATGGGGCTGCCTTGGACTCGAGAATCGTGGACAAGGTCTTTCTGTACTATGCGCCCAAGATCCTCGCCGGGACCGGCTCTGTCCCATTTGCCGTGGGGGAAGGATTTGCTCGCCTGAGCGATGCCGCCTACGTGAAATCGATTCGCTTGCATCGTTTCGGTGAAGATTTTGCGGTGGAGGGATACTTGAAAGATCCCTACGACGACGCTGGCGACTGAGTTTAACGGCAACCACAGAGACGACTATGTTTACAGGCATCATCGAAGAAGTTGGACGGGTTACTCACATCCGCCACGCCGGCGGGAACCGCCGACTCACGGTAGTTGCCCCGCGCCTTGCCAAGCAGGTCAAGAAGGGCGACAGTGTGGCGATTAGCGGGGTGTGCCTGACGGCCGTCAAGATCACCTCCCGGTCGGTCCATTTCGATCTGGCGGAGGAAACCTGGAAGCGAACGTCGTTTTCGCGCATGGAAGAGGGTGCGCAGGTCAATCTTGAGCTTCCGATGCGCGCCAACGGACGTTTTGACGGCCACATCGTGCAAGGTCATGTGGATGGCACGGGCAGGTTTCTCGCCCTCGAACTCATTCCCGATACCGACAACTACTGGCTACGGATCGAGATTCCTCCGGAGCTGGCGCGCTATGTTGTTTTCAAGGGATCACTTTCGATAGAAGGAATCAGCCTGACCGTGGCTGACCTTCAAGGCACGCTGGTGACCGCCGCCATCATCCCGCACACGGTTCGCATGACCAATCTGAAATCGCTTCAACCCGGGGATCCCGTCAATCTCGAGGTCGACATGATCGCTAAATATGTAGAGAGAATGATGAAGGGCGAGTCGGAGAACAGTTCGATCACCTTAGACAGGCTCGTGCGACAGGGATTCTGACGCGTCAAGTCTCGACCTGCCTCATCTTTTATCTCCTTCGAGGACCAGACAGCAGGAGGAAATGAGCCCGTCCCTTCGAGTGCGGGCTACCGAACAGAAGAGCGCGCGGGAAGCTGGGTGGGCTGGGGAGGGTTGCAACTGGCTATTGTATTTGCACGACGTTGGCGACCAGGGTCATGCAGTCGGGGGGAGTTCCTCCCCCATTTGAAATACTTACATCGAAGCTTATAGTTCCTGCCGAGGTGGCGACGGGCGCTCGCCGTAGGAGACAACCTCTGTAACTTGATCGTCTGATTAGCTGCTGAAGCCTGTTCCTCCGTTATTACTGCACAGTAGATATGGGCGGCTTCCACGGGGGGAAGCAACCCTACGAGGTGAAGTTTGGCCGGCTGGATACTTGCTCGAAAGGGGCAAACAGCTTTGCGCGAGCAACCCATAAAGCAACCAAGTAACAGTTCAGTCCACCGTGGCGACGAAGTGACCATGATCCAATTCGCCCGTGGTGATCTCCAATTCCCACGTGCAAAGGCTGATCCGTCGTCTTTGTGAGTGCAGGTGACGGCGAGATTGCGAAAGCGTGTTTACAGGTTGGCCGGCAAGCTCATCAACGCAGTCGCTCAGACAGCAGCGAAATCTCTGGCCTACGCCAAGCTTTCAGCATACGCACCCAAATCCAGCGCATCCAGCTGCAAGAACTCCTGCACGATCGGTTCGTCGCACTTTTCCATTTCCGGGTAAGTGCCGAAAAACAGAACCTTGGCCTCGTACAAAAAGACCACGCGATCCGCCAGCTTCTTTGCCAGCCGCATATCGTGCGTTACCACCACGCTGGTCAATTGCAATTGCACCTTCAGTCTCTTAATCAAGTCACCCAGCAGCTGCGCCATGAGGGGATCGACCATCGTGGTCGGCTCGTCGTAGAGAACACACTCCGGCCGCGCTGCCAGGGCCCGCGCGATCGCCACCGAACGCTTCATGCCGGTGGACAGATCGGAAGGCATTAAATCGCGCATGTGCTTCACGCCGACCATTTCGAGGAGCCCGTCAGTGACCTCGATGATTTGCTCTTCATTCAAGTCTTTGTGCTCACGCAAGGGGAATGCTACGTTCTCGCCCACCGTCAGTGAGTCGAACAGGGCTCCATTTTGAAACACCATGGTCACCTTTTTCCGGATGGCCTCCAGTTGGGCTTCGTTGTAATCCGTGATGTCCTCGTGCGCGACCACCACTCTCCCCGAATCCGGTTTCAGGAATCCCATGATGGTCTGAAGTGTGACGGATTTTCCCACGCCGCTGCGCCCCAGGATGCAAACGGTTTCCCCCGGCATCACCTCGAAACTGACGCGATCAAGGACCAGATTGCTGTCGAAAGACTTGGAGACTCTTTCAAACTCGATATAGGGCGAAGCCTGTTCGTTGTTGTCCATGGGCGGTGTCTGATTCTTCCCCGGCCTTTCCTCACGGGTGATGATAGATGATAAATGATGAGGCCTCGCCAGCAGCGTTGTCAGGAGCGCTACCCTACGCGTCAGAAACTGAGTGGCGTCTCACATCTTCGAGGTCCTCCGGGGTATTTACGTTGCGAAACATCTCGCGAGAAAAGCCGGCCTCGAACAACCGCTCTTCGTCGATCCTCTGGGTCTTGACTCGAGCGAACAGGAGATCGATCTTGTTTTTTCCTGCCTCGAGAGACTGCTTGGCAACCTCGGCAAATTCCGGCCGATACACTGCACAGAGTGGCTCAAGACCGCCTCCGACGTAGGGCACGGTAACGGTCGCATCCGTTTCTCGCGCCCGGGTAACCAGGTAAGAGAGAAGAGCGCGGCTGAGCAGGGGTAAATCGACGGCCAGCATCAGATTCCATGGTGATCGAGTGGTGGAGAGTGCCGCGTGAATTCCGCCCAGCGGACCACAACCGGGATAGATATCCTCGATGACAGCCTCGCCGTAGCTGGCAAACTTCTTTCGATCCCCAACGATCTGGACCCGTGGCGTTAGCTCATGCGCCAGCTCCAGAACATGATCCAGTAAGGTCCGCTCGTGCCAGCGGAGGAAAGCTTTGTCCGCACCCATACGCGTGCTTTTGCCGCCTGCCAGGACGAAGGCCGCTACGTCATTCACGCCGCGATCATAGCCCAAGGGCAAAAAATTCGAAAACCGATGGAATAACCAGCAGCAGCACTTCTGTCCAATCGGCTGCCGGGAATGAACGACTTGCGGCGAGTTCGGAGGGAATTATGTGGCCTTCGGAGCGGTATTGGTCAGATTCTGTGGCCTCGGCTTGGCATCGGCCCCCACCTCCAGGCTTAAGTCGGTAGACCAGGAATCGACTAGAATCTTCCACTCTCCTGCCTGGCGCCCGATTAACATGACGTACTTCCCACGTTCCTCCCGGCGCTTCCCCGTCGCCGTCGGCACGAGCATCGTACAGCGGCCTACTTCGTAAGCGATCTCTCCCAGGATTTCCACCCGCAACGGTTCCATTTGGACTTCGCCTAAGCCTGCTTCGAGCAGCGAAAAAAACAGCTCACGAATCGCCCCAGTGCTTCGTACCGGAGGCACATTGGGACGTATGACCATCGCATCGGAGGCATAGAGGTCTACCAGTTCATCCAAATGCTTCGTATTGCACGCCAGGGCCCAGTCCTGGGCCAGCTGGCGAAGCGCCGTCTCCGTCCGACTGAATCGGGCGGGGCGAGCCACACGAGCCTGGGAAGGTTCTCGCGTGGGAGTTGCAATCGGAGCCCGCTGATCCCAGTTCCCGTCCGCAGGCACCTCCCCCGACGATGCAAAATAATGATGGTGGTAGTGATGATGGTAATGGTGCTGACCCTCAACCGGTGGCGCTAGATTGACGGACCTTCCTTCGGCAGGCGTCGGAGTGTTTTCCTCCGGCAGGACCGCCTCGAGCGGGACCCCACATTTGGCACAGAAACGGTTCCCCCGCGGGTTTTGGCCGCCGCAACTGTGGCATTTGCGACCTTCCTGAACCTGTACAACGGGAGCGACCGACCTGGCGACATCCATTTGAAACGCAACTCGTTGCGCTGCTTCAATGGCGGTAAGCACCTTCTCGTCTGTGGGTTTGGAGCGGCTCATCTCATCGCTTAGCTGGCGAAGCATAACTTCGAGGCCGGAACTGGTTTCGTCCGGGAGCTTCTGCTCTGGCGTTTTAGGTGGGGCCGGCGTCTTTCCCTCGTCCACGGGTGACTCCCAGTTCAAGGTGTGTTTCTCTTATTCTAGCCGAATTCGAGTGGATTTCCCTGCTGTGCTGCGGTGGCATCCCGCATTCTCCGGTAACGTTGGCTCACGAGGCGATCGGGGCACGCAAGGTAATCAGAGTAACCTCGGGAACGCAATTCACACGCATCGGGATGCGGACGGTACCCAAACCAATATTCGTGTAGAGCGACAGCCCACCCACCCGGTATTGGCCGCGTGGGTATTTTCGTGCATGCGCAGGCAACCAGAAGGGGCCAATGCCGGGAATCGAAATTTGTCCGCCGTGGGAGTGACCCGAAAGCTGCAGGTCGACCGGATAGCGCGACACTCTATCGGCAAAATCCGGCTCGTGTATGCATAAAACGACGCACTCATTGCTCGGCACCCCCCGCAAACTCTTTTCGAGCGGGGGATGTGTCTCGATAGAATCCAGACCGCACAACCATAGCCGAGTTTGTTCCCGCTCAATGACTTGAGACCGATCGCGAAGAACCGAAATACCCTGCGCCTCCAACGCCTCTGCGATGAAGTGTGGATCTGCGGCGACATCGTGATTGCCCAGTACGGCGAAGGATCCAAGACGGGAGCGTAAATCGCGCAGCAGCCTGGCGCAAGGCACGGCCGCCTTTGCGGCCTCCGGCTCCCGGTGAGTTGAGAAGACGGGAGTGGTCACAAAATCGCCAGTCAGTACCACCAGATCCGGATTGAGGCGGTTCACGATTCGAACTGCCTTTTGGATCGGGGTGATGGAAAAGGCGTCGTAGTGGAAATCGCTCAAATGGGCAATGGTGAATCCGTCGAAAGCCTTGGGCAGTCGCGCCAAAGGCATCTCGACACGCACCAGCACCGCGCGGCTCGGCTCACGGACGAGGCCTTCTTCGCCGAAAGCTAGCGCGCTAGCCGAAACGATGCCTGCCGCAAGCAAAAATTTGCGCCGGTTTAGATAAGCCAATCGCAACCTCTCGTAAGGGTTTGGATGCGTCCGAGCCGCATCTGTTCCTATTCCGTCCTCTCACCGATTCTATCGAACTTGCCGTAAGCCTGGGCGTTACCGGCGCCTTTCAAGAGGACCCAAGGCATTTCGGCAGACGATGCTGCTGCCAGACCCCTAAATTCCTTCCTGTCCTTTCCCGCCTTGGCTTCCCTGAGAACTCCTTGAATAACCATGGCCACTCTTAATGCCTTCCCGCAGAATAAGATCCATTGAAAGAATTGCACTTAGATTCGATTCGTCCTCTGATTCCAGCTTGCCGGTGGTCGGTGTGCTCCCGGTCGGCGACCTTATGAAGGGATTCGGGGCTCGGGGAGACCAGCGAAGCTCATTCCTATCAGCAACAAACAAGCATGGCTTGAGAGCCTTGCAAACAGAAGGCCGTTCCTATGAATCTGGAAGAAAGTCTCTATTCCGAACCCCTCAAATTTTCCTCAACGGTCATGTTCCCAACTGCATCGGATACTAGATGTTCTCATCGCCTCCGGAAAGGGAGCACGCTATGACCCCAGTCCTCGCGCATCCGTCAAGCATCGGGCAGAACGCAACGCTCGCCCGACGGTTTACGGAAATCCGCAACACCAGTATGCGAATCACCGAAGGACTGACGGCTGAGGACCAGATGGTGCAGTCCATGCCGGATGCCAGCCCCACCAAATGGCATCTGGCACATACCACCTGGTTCTTTGAAACCTTCATCCTCCAGCCTCATGGCGATGGCTACAAGCCCTTCGATCCGCGATTTCGAAACCTCTTCAACTCCTATTACAAACAACTAGGCCCGCATCCCTTTCGCGGCGCACGCGGCCTGATGTCGCGTCCGACATTGTCTCAAGTCGAAGCTTACCGGGTGCATGTGGACCAAGCCCTCCTGGCATTTCTCGAGAACGCCGACGCCGAAATGCTCGAGCTGGTCGAACTGGGTCTCAATCACGAGCAGCAGCACCAAGAGCTGATTCTGACTGATATCAAACATGCTTTGTGGTCAAGCCCGCTGCGGCCGGACCTCCCCGCAGAAATGACGGATACCACCACACCTTCGGCAATGAGCTGGACTGAACTAGAGGGTGGCATTCACTTGATCGGCCATCCAGGCGGTGGGTTTGCGTTCGACAACGAGAGTCCGCAGCACGAGATTTTACTGCGGCCGTTTCACATCGCCTCCCGCGACGTGACCAATGCCGAGTACCTTGAGTTTATCGAAGATGGAGGCTATCGCCGTCCGGAGTTGTGGCTCTCCGAGGGCTGGGACGCGGTGAATGCCCAGGGTTGGAATGCCCCGCTCTACTGGGAACACCGAGATGACGGGTGGTGGCAATTCGCGCATGGGGGAATGAAAAGAGTCAATCCTGCCGAACCAGTTTGTCATATCAGCTACTTCGAGGCTGATGCCTACGCCCGATGGAGAGATGCGAGGCTGCCCAGCGAAGAGGAATGGGAAGTCGCGGCGGTCCGTCTGCCTTCGTGCGGTACTTTTCTCGACGATTATGTTTTTCATCCCCAGCCAGCCGGTGGAGAGGGCAATCGGCAGATGTTCGGCGATGTTTGGCAATGGACCTCAAGTCCATACATCGCGTATCCAGGATTCCGGCCGGCCGCGGGGTTGATCGGCGAATACAACGGCAAGTTCATGTGCAATCAGTGGGTGTTGCGCGGTGGTTCTTGTGCAACCCCCCGCAGCCACATCCGTCCCACTTACCGTAACTTTTTCCCCGCCCATGCCCGATGGCAATTCAGCGGACTGAGGTTAGCCCGATGATCGCTCGCGAACTGGTTGCCCTGCCCTCCTACGCCGAAGAAGTCGCCCAGGGTCTCACGACCTTCCCCAAGACGCTTCCTTGCAAACTGTTCTACGACGGCGCGGGGTCAGAGCTGTTTGAGGAGATTACTCGTTTACCCGAGTATTACCTGACGCGCACGGAGCTCGAGATTCTCAGCCAGCGAGCGGATGAAATGGCAGGCACCATAGGAGGCGATGTTACCGTCGTGGAGCTCGGCGCAGGTACGGCGATGAAGATCTGTCCGCTGCTTGCGTCGTTGTCCGGAGGGCAGATTCGGGTGCAGTATTTTCCGGTGGACATCTCTCGTGCCGCGCTGAACCAAGCCAAAGAGCGCGTTGAGTCCGCTTGCGGGCAGGTTTCGGTACGGCCAGTCGTTGTTGATTTCAGCGATGGTTTCGAATTCTTACAGAGCATCCCCGGCAAGAAATTGGTCGCCTATCTGGGCTCGAGCATCGGCAATTTCGACCCGACAACGGCAGTTGCCATGCTGCGCCAGATCCGCCGGCAACTGGCAACTCACGATATGCTGCTGCTCGGCACAGATCTGGTCAAACGCAGATCGATGTTGCTGGCTGCCTATGACGACTCTGCCGGCGTGACGGAACAGTTCAACAAGAATATTCTCGCCCGACTCAATCGGGAATTGTTGGCGAACTTTGACCTGGACTCCTTCCGCCATGTTGCACTTTGGAATCCGCGACTGTCGCGCATGGAAATCTACCTCGAGAGCCTGCGCACGCAAAGCGTCAGCCTCCCGGTGCTCTACCTGCGCGTAAACTTCGCGGAGGGGGAGCGCATTCACACCGAGAACAGCTACAAATACACGCTCGAATCGGCCAAGAGCATGCTGGAATGCTCTGGGTTCGTCCCCACCCATACCTGGTTCGATCAGCGCAACTGGTTCGCGCTCCATCTGGCAATGGTTCAACCCGGTGTCGAGGTCCGGCCTCCGTACGCTCGGAACACTCGTCCCTCGACCCGCGCCGCCTAAGTCTGGTCGTCCCTCTTGCGCTTTCCCGGAAGGAAGGCTGGATTTTCGTGGGTGCGTTCCCTGAATCCACCCTTCAGTCCAGTTGCGAGATGGATACTGGTCTCGCCAAACTTATCGCGCAGCCGGTCCGCGGCCGATAAGGCTTGCTCCCAACGTTGCCGTCGCTGCCCTTCGATCAGATCTCCTTGGGCGCTGGGGGCATCGAAGTGCGATGCTTGCACTCCGAGCAGACGCACTTCCGCTCCTTTACGCCAGTTTCGATCAAACAAGGTTCGTACTTGAGCAAAAATCTCGGTATCCAGCTGGGTAGCATCCGGCAGGGTATGGGCACGAGTGATCGTGGTGAAATCTTTGTAGCGAAGCTTCAGTTGCAGGGTGCGTGCGCGTAGGCCGCTTTCGCGCAAGCGGCGGCCCACCATCTCCGAGAGCCGCATCAAGGTGGACTCGATTCGCTCGAGGTCGGTGGTGTCTTCGTTATAAGTGTGTTCGTGGCTGATGGATTTGGCATCGGTGTCTTGGCCAACCGCACTGTCAAACCAACCTCCCGCGTCCTCGCCACGAGCCTTGCCGGCCAGTGCCAGACCCCATTTTCCGAAGTGCTGCTCAAGGAATCGATCCTCAAAGCCCGCCAGGTCGCCAACCCGGCGAATCCCGAGAGCGCTCAAGCTTTGCTCCGTAACCTTGCCTACGCCGGGAATATCCCGCACGTCCAGGGGAGCGAGGAACTTAGCTTCCTGGCCTGGAATGACCCACAAGATTCCATGCGGCTTGGCCTTCGCCGACGATACCTTGGCAATGAGACGCGAGATGCCGATGCCGATCGAGCAATTCAGTTCGGTCGCGGACTTTACCTTGGCATGAAGCTGGTGTGCAGCATGAAGAGGCGGCCCATGCAGGCGCTCGGTACCGGTCATATCGAGGTAGGCTTCATCGATCGACGCCATCTCGACCAGAGGCGAGAATGACACGAGCACCCGATAGACCTTTTCCGACCACTCGCGATAGCGCTCGGGATGGCCGTCGATGAAAATCGCATGCGGACAAAGTTTGGCGGCGGTACGCAAAGGCATGGCGGAATGTACGCCGTACCGCCGTGCCTGGTAGGAAGCAGCTGAAACCACACCCCGCTCGTGCCGCTGACCGCCGACCACGACCGCCTTGCCTTTCAAGGCAGGCTCGAAGATCTCCTCCACCGATACGAAGAACGCGTCCATGTCAACGTGGAAGATGGTTTTTTGCCCGACCATGCGCGCAGCCCGGATCGCACCCCAATTCTACCTCTTGCCGGTCGCTGCGAACTGTACCGCGGCGTCGCCGTTCGGGTGAAATAACCGTTGACGATTTTCGAGATGAGCCTCCCGGCCTGACGACGCGGGAAGAGATCGTGGTTCGGCCCTAAAACCGGGGTCTCTGGAGGAAACTGCCCCTAGACTGTCGTCAAAGCACCTGTGGCTTGGGCCTGGAGGGCCTTCTCGTAAACCCGCACATACTCCCTGGCAGAGGCGTTCCAGGAAAAATCCTTGCCCATACCGTTGCGCATCAGCTTCCGCCAAGAGGACTGGTCGCGAAAGGCCCACAGGGCTTCTTTGATGGCTTCCAGCAAGGCTTCGCCGCTGTATTCGCTGAACTTGAAACCGGTCCCCTTTCCGGTGCGAGGGTTCCAGGGCTCAATCGTGTCGTCCAGCCCACCGGTTGCACGAACAATCGGGACGGTTCCATAGCGGAGGCTATAGATCTGGTTGAGGCCGCAAGGTTCGTACTTTGAGGGCATCAGAAACATGTCGCTTCCCGCTTCGATCTTGTGCGCCAGCGCGTTGTCGTACGCAATCTTGACCGCAATCTTCTGCGGGAATTGTTTCTGCAGGCGCAAGAACATCTCCTCGTACGGTTTGTCTCCCGCGCCCAGGGCCACAGCAATCATCTCTTCCCGGGCCAGACGATCCATGATTTGCGAGATCAGATCAAATCCCTTCTGCGCAGCGAATCGCGAAACAATGCCAATCACAGGCAGGCTCAAATCCGGCTTGGCAACGTTGAAGGCGGCGAGAACATCTTGTTTGCATTTGGCCTTCCCGCTTAACTCCTCCGCCGAATATCGGGCGACGGTGAATTTATCCGTCTCCGGGCTCCATTCGTTGTAGTCCGCGCCGTTCAAGATGCCGCTCACCGTGGCCGCGCGATTGCGCAGGACCCCCTCTAGGCCGAAGCCGAACTCGGTGGTCTGAATCTCCTGGCTGTACTTGCGGCTTACGGTGGTGATGAAATCGGAATACACGAGGGCGCCTTTCAAGAAATTCACGTTGCCAAAAAACTCCATCTTCGAGATGGTGAACAGGTCCCAGGGAAGAGTCAGCAGCGGCAGGGTATCGGCCGAGAACAACCCCTGATAGCCCATGTTATGAATGGTGAACACCGTGGCAGTATCACGGAAAGCGGGGTCTTCCGCGTATTGGGTTCGCAGCAGAACTGGAACCAGCGCGGATTGCCAGTCGTGACAATGAAAGACTTGCGGCACCCCCAGAATCTTCGAAGCTTCCAGCACCGCTCGTGAGAACAGTGCGAAGCGCTCGGCATTGTCCGGGTAATCGCCCGTGGAGGTTCCATACAACCCGTCGCGATCGAAAAATGGCGGGTAATCAATAAAATAGAAGCGCACGCCCGAATGCTCCCCTCCACTCAGGACGGAACAGAAGCGGTAGTGATCATCGAAGGGTACAGTAATGCTTTGGACCACGGTTGCGGCGTCGGTAAGCTTGGTCTGGCGATAGCGGGGGGTATAGACGCTCACTTCGTGGCCGGCAGCAGCCAAAGCTCGCGGTAAAGCACCGACAACGTCAGCTAACCCTCCGCTTTTGGAAAATGGGACACATTCGGAAGCGACAAAGGCGATCTGCATAGGATTAAGACTCCTCGAATCTACTCCCTCAGCCCTCGGTGCACGCTATCATGGAATAGCGACGGACTGGGTACTCCGCCTCATTGGTCGTCTTGGCGGGATAAAAGATTAGTCTAGCGTCCCCAAAGAAAGAGGGTCAACGTGCCGAAAGTTTCTGCCGCGCGTCCCAAACGTAGAAAGCCGAAGCTGGGACAGCATTTCCTGGTCGACCGGTCGGCGGCCTTGCGCGTCGTCGAAAGCCTGGGAGACCTCTCCCAGAGCACCGTGCTCGAAATCGGCCCCGGTCGCGGCGCCCTGACTTCCCTGCTGGCCAAACGAGCTCGCCGTCTGATTGCCATTGAACTCGATCGGGTTCTGGCGGCACAACTGCGGATGAATTTCTCGCTCGCGCCCAACGTCGAGATCATCGAAGCGGATGTTCTGGCTGTAGATTTTGACACCATTTTTGGCCCCAAGCCTGGAAGCACGCGGCCGGGCCTCAATCATGAACCGGAGCGGGTCTCGGTGGTCGGCAATCTTCCTTATTTCCTTACTTCGGACATCCTGTTGCGGCTTTTTGCCTACCGCAAATACTTTTCGACGGCCGTGCTCATGGTGCAGAGCGAGGTTGCCGATCGATTGGCCGCCCAGCCGGGAAAAACCGATTACGGGCTGCTATCAGCTACGGCACAGCTCTACGCGCGCGTCAGAAAGCTATTTTCCCTTCCCCCAGCGGCATTTTACCCTCCCCCCAAAGTGCATTCTGCCGTGGTCAAGCTCACGATGGCTTCGCAGCTTGAGAGCTTGCGCGTTCCAGAAAGCGCCTTCCTGAGTTTCTTAAAGCTGTCGTTCGCACAGAAGCGAAAAACGCTGTGGAATAATCTGAAGTCCGAATACCCGTCGCAGGGGTTGCGCGACGCCATGGAGCAGGTGGGAATCGAGCCGACATCTCGTGCCGAGGCAGTGCCGCTCGATAAAGCGGCGGCTCTGTTCCGTACTCTGGGCGCCATGGTTCAACCAGGGTGAGGGTGGCCAGGATTCCGGGGTCTCTCAATTGCGTGAATCCTCGGCTGGCCGGGATTACAATCTCCGGGGGAGGAAGGCGATAGCGAGTTATGGAAGCCCTCCGTCATCCCGCGGTCGCTGGTCGTTTTTATCCCGAAGATCGTGACACTCTGCTCAACGACCTGCGATCCTTCCTGCGAGGACGGGAAGCGCCCCGACCGGGTCTGGCCTGCATGGTGCCGCACGCAGGGTATATCTACTCGGGATCGGTCGCCGGTGCCGTCTTTGCCGACCTTGAGATTCCTTCGCGGTGTCTCCTGCTTTGTCCGAACCACACAGGCCGGGGGCGCCCGCTCGCCATCGTGAGCCATGGAGCCTGGCAAACCCCGCTGGGCACCATCCCCATCGATTCCCGATTGGCAGAGACATTGAAGCAGCGTTGTTCCCTACTCAGCGAAGACGCCGAGGCACATCGCGGCGAACATGCCATTGAAGTGGTACTTCCCTTTTTGCAACAAAGTCGACCCCAGCTCACCTTTGTGCCGATCGCCCTGGGCACGGGCAACTTTACGGCCTTAGAAGAACTCGGCGAAGCCTTGGCGGCAGTTGCCCATACTCAGGAGCAGCCAGTTCTGATCATCGCTTCCAGTGACATGAATCATTACGAAAATGATGCGATCACGAGAGTGAAAGATACCAAAGCAATCGAGCGCATCCTGGCACTGGACGCCCGCGGCCTCTATGACGTCGTCATTCAGGAAGATATCAGCATGTGCGGTTTCGGCCCGGCCGTGGCCATGCTGACGGCGGCCAAGCGGCTCGGCGCCACCTCCGCCAAACTGATCAAGTACGCAACCTCGGGCGATGTCTTTGGCGACCGCGACATGGTCGTGGGCTATGCCGGAGTCGTGGTGCGCTAATTCCTTATGTTAGAGAGGGACGAGGGGAACCAACCGCCGGCAGCACGCGAACCCATACCATCCCAGTTTTTGACCCGGGTTTGGTTCGCCATACCTAGACGCCTAGTGGTGCGCACCCACGGAGGCGTGTCCGGCACCGCTTGAGTGGGAAGACGAAGCCGGCGCGCCTTGCCATCCCCCCGACGAGGTGTGGACATTCGAGTTCCCGTGCCACCAACCGGAATTCGTCGCCGCGCCCTCGTGTAGCTTGGTTGTGGCAAATCCCTTATGTTCAACCTCCTGGGAGAGCTCGGCCAAGCTTCGAACGCTCCCGCGAGGGATCCCCAGCCCGGCGGAATTTTCGACAATTTCGACCTTGTTTCCGGTCTGAACCGTTCGCGGGCCACGATCCACCAGAATGACTCTGTGGCCGGGGAGCGAGGGAGCGCGT